>CALLLI010000452.1 GCA_938082635.1 uncultured Verrucomicrobiales bacterium | reverse complement strand
GCAGACGACAAAACAGTGGGACGAATTTTGGCAAAATATCTCCCAATTTGGTATTTCGTCATAAATCACGATTTCAGGACTGATGGAACATCCGCGAAAACAAGTTCCCGATAGTCCTCTTTTTATCACATTATATTCAGGTCGCACTCCGCCAAGAGATTCCGCAGAGAGGCGGCTAAGATCGTCGCCTACTGCAAACACCGTGTTACTTCAGGGATGATTGAGGGGTTTAACAATTTTGTTTCGAGAGTTGTTCACCGAGCCTGCGGAATCACTAATCTCAAGTATGCCTGGCTCAAATTCCGGCAGCAATCCATCCAGCAAACTTGACGGAGGGCCACTTTTCTTAACCGTCAACTTGATGGTCATCGTCTTGTAGTCGTTATGTAAGACCTCGGCTGACATGCCTAAGTATCTTTCATATAATTACCACAAATTACAGCTTGTAATCATATATGTTCTATTGAACACCATTACCACTACATCATTCACCGGTCACGCCCCACCAATGAAGGCGGCAACAACCCACTCTTGGATCGAAAAATGTCGACCTCTTCGGATTCTTGGTGTCCCAAACCGAAAGAATACAGCGTGAAATCCTATAATCGCAGGTTCCGCAACCGATTGAAAATCCGCGACTAATACAGCATTCGAATTTCCGGACACTACGGGAAGGGCTCCTCAGTCCCTTACGCTTTAACCAGCGTCTGATTCGCTATCGTCTTGATGACATTCTGGCGATAGAACAGTCTCTGCTCTCATGAACGAATCCAGTAGGTACCGACTCACGCCTGCTCTTCGGATCCGCTTTGAAACACACTGAAGGGCAGCTAGGCACAGACCCTGGCGACTCTACGGATTTGCTGCGCATCACTCAGATCCTACCCACAGCAGACGGGATTCAGCTAGAGTGGGCAAGCGTCGAAGGCAAACGCTTTAACGTCCAGTCTTCTACCACCGCTGAACCAGGCTCCTGGGAAGCGATCAACTCTCAAGCCATTGAAGCCGATGGGACAACGACAGGATTCATCGCTCCGCTTTCGGACGATCAGATGGTTCTGTTCCGTGCAGTCGTCCGTCCGTAGAGGGCCCTGACACGACTCAAATAAAACCCATGGCCCGCTTCGTCTTTTGCCGATGCGGGCCATTTTTTGAGATCCACGCCTAACATCCCGAAACGTTGATCTCCCGATAGAGCCATGCACGCGCAATTGCCCATTGCCCATTGACGGTCGACGGAGCTTGTGGAGATTCCCAGTGCGGCGGCTGTTTCTGGCACGGTCATGCCGGCGAAGTAGCGGAAGGAGACGATCTTTGCGAGATCAGGATCTTCTTCGCTGAGCTTTGTGAGGGCTTCGTCGACTGCTAGGATCTCATCGGGCTTGGCGGCGATGCCCATTCTGAATTCATCCCACATCTTGTGGACCGCTCCCCCGCCCCGTTTGTCCGCCGGTTTGCGGCGGGCGCTATCGATGAGGATGCGGCGCATGGCTTCCGCAGCCGCGGAAAAGAAATGGCCGCGGCCGTCCCTGTGAGGTTCCGATTCGTCGTCTTTCCCCACAAGCCGGATGAAGGCTTCGTGCACGAGGGCCGTCGCTTGAAGCGTGTGATCGATGCGCTCTCCGGCCATGAGGCTCGCCGCGAGTAGAACCGCCGATAGATCTTTCCTTTGCCTCATGTCCCTACAGATGGAAGCAAGCAAGCCACGGCGCTCGGGTTTACCGAGACACGTTGGAGCCTGGTGGCCCTTGCTAACGGCACCGAATCCCTGTGTTCGCGAGAGGCACTGGCCAAACTCTGTGAAGCGTATTGGCACCCCATCTACAGCTTCCTTCGCCGTAAGGGACACGCTCTTCACGATGCTGAAGATCTAACGCAGCAGTTCTTCGTGCACTTGCTCAGGAAGGATACTTTTGCCAATGCCGATCAAACCAAGGGGCGCTTCCGGAACTTTCTCTTGGGCGCGCCGAAGAATTTCGTCATTGATGAATACCGGCGGTCGACCTCGTTGAAGCGCGGAGGTGTTCAGCCTCAAGCATTGCCATTTGAGATCCACAAAGCCGAGCAACGTTATCGTGAGGAACCGGATTCGAATCTCACGCCTGACCAAGTCTATGATCGGCAGTGGGCCGCCAATTTATCGAATTAGGCTTTTGCTAGTCTAAGCGCCGAATTTGAAGCCGCCGGCTAGCGCGATCGATTTGAACTTCTCAAAGAGTTTTTGTCAGGCGAACCAGGCCAGAGAGAGTAGGAGAGCGTGGGCCAACAGTTGAAAATGACGGCCAAGTCGACCAAGATGGCAGCTTATCGTTTGCGCCAGCTTGTTCGAGCAGAAGTGTCGGAGTCCTTGGAAGATGGCAGCGAAATCGACGACATGCTGCTGTATCTCTTTGGTTAGAGCGACTTTCAGAAGTTTGCTGACAATTGAACCGAGTGCAGTCGTCTGAGACAAGGCGTAAACTACGAGAACTCCCGGCGGAATGCCACCGGGAGTTCTATTTCAGTTCGTCCTTTCGATAGAATTCAGCGATTTAGTGGCAGTCTCTTGAGTGCTATGTTAAACGCAAATCCAGCTGACACTTGGAGGAAGCCGCCTTCGGAGGGCGTGGTGCCGATGATGCTGGCGCCTCCGCCAAAAGCGTCCGATCCCCATGAGACGATCGTGCCATCGCTGCGCAGTTCACTTGCCTCCGCTTCGTGACGGAGCGGGAGCTTCAACGCCATTTGATTCGGCCCACGCTTGGGCGGCTGTGGGATCTTGCTGCATCCATCGTCCTAAGGTGTGACGAGTCATGCTGCTACGGAGTTCTTCATTCTGGATAGTCGAGGACCAGGTGACGCCGGCTTCGGGATCGTCGAAGGCATGGGTGGCCGCTTTGGCGAGTCCGGAGGCACCGCGATCAAAACTCTCGCCTTGTGGCTGTTCTGCTAGCCAGGTGGAAGCGGCTTCGGGATCATTGTTGGTCCAGTTCCACATGACGTGGCCCATGGCGTCGGCTTTGCTTTCGCCTTCAGGTTGGGCGCCTAACCATTGTGCGGCTTCGGCGGGAGCGCTCTCTGCCCAACGGCGGGCAACGGGGCCGGAGTGCAGTGCGCGTTCTTCGGCTGAAAGATCGTTGATATAAGCGGCGGCGCTTTCAGGTGAGAGTTGCGCCCAGCCAGCCATGGCTTCCGACATGGCGACTTCGCGGTCGCGTCCTTCGAGGGTGTTGGCCCAATCAACGGCGGCAGAGGGTTCTTGCTCGGCCCAGGTCTCGGCGATTTCGCCTAACAATTTCGGGCGGTCTTCGGATTCCAGTCCCATCGCCACGGAAGCCGCGCGTGCGGGATCGGTTTCGAGCAGGTGGTCGATAATGCCAGAGTAAGCGCCGGTTTGGAGATCGCCTGATTCCAGGGTGGCGGCCCAGGCGAGTGCCGCCTCGGGGTCCTGGCGGCTCCACTCGGCAGAGAGAGTCTGGGCCAAGGAGTAGCCCATCCAGGGCTGGTGCTGGGCGTTGTTGTTGGGATCTGTTAGCCAAGCAACGGCACTGCTAGGATCGGTGGCGGCTAGACCAGCAAGTATAGCGTTAGCCTGACTCCCGTTGCGTTTCGCCGCGAGATTTCCCAAACTGGCGAATGCGGCATCAGGATCTTCTTGGCCCCAGCGCGTGAGAAGAAGGTGGGACAGGAACCGGGTCTTGGGATCTTTGTCGTTGCCAAGCTCGTCTAACATCTCACCGATCTGATCGACGGGCAGGTTCTTAATGTGTTCGATCATGGCTTGCATGCGCTCCATGGGATCCTTGATGGCCATGATGCTGGCGAGGTCTCGGTATGCGGGTGCGGGACTTGAAGCGGTCGATTCTGCATTGGCGCTTGTATCGGAGGGTGTTCTCTTGAGGGCGTTTCCAGAGTCAATCTGCTTGGTCGCGACCGCGTTTGAGCCGATCTGTTGGCCAGCCTCGCGCAGTCGCGCGTATTGCCAAGCGTTGACTACGAGGGAGCCTAGCAAGGCGACGAGTAGAATTAGGTGAAGTTTAGACATGGTGCTGTGAGCTAGGTTGCGGTTGTGAATGGTATTGCCCGAACATGGTCGCGTCCATTATAAGTCGTTTCGGCTTCTCTCGAGGCGCACAAAGTCCTTTTGAGAGATGCCCAAGATCTCCAAATCCAGCACGAGATCACTGCTGGCTCCGTGGCGCTGGTGAACGCTCACAGCAATGACGTTCTTTCCTTCCTTGAGTGACGCTCTATCAATCTTAAAAGGGATCAACTTGCCTTCGAGGCCAGACTCGGACTGTGTGTCGCCTTCGGAGAATGTGCTTTGATCAACCGTGCCCTCCCCCATCCGCAATCGTTTGACCTCGTGTCCATTCAAATAAACGACCGCTCCGTCATCGGCGCGAATGGCGCAGGCCACGACTTCTAATGCTTTCGTATCGTTGATCTCAAAGGTGTGCCGGAAGAATGCCGCCGGACGCTTGTTTCCTGCGTCGGCTCCATAAGAGATGGCGGTCGCAATATCGTCCTCGCCGTACCCGAGAGGCGCTTTTCCGGTCTTCCACGCGGAGTCATCGAAGTCTTCTTGAATCCAGCTAGCAGGGAGAGCGGATCCCGAATCGAAGTAACGCCAGCCTTCGGCGCTTCTGGAGAGTAGTTGAATGGCATCTTCAGGCTCTCCGGCATAGTCGCGAAGCAACTTCGCAATTTCAGGACGACGTTGTTCGATCTCTTCAATGTCGAGACCGAGACTAGCACTATCTCCCATAGACGTGTAGAATTGAGCCAATCCATCGCTCCAAGGAGATGACACGGTATCAATTGTCCTTTCGCCGCGGTCACTTCGCTTGGTGATCGATGCGCCTTTCTCTAACAGATAGTTGACCATCTCTGTTCGGCATAGAAAGGCGGCGAGATGGAGCGGCGTATTGCCGTCGCGATTATCGTGGGAAACTCGGGCTTTCCTGTCCTCAATAAGATGCCTAACAATCTCCATCCGGCCATGAAAGACAGCCGTGCTCAGTGGCGTCATCCCACTGCTGCTGCGGCGAGCATTTAAGGGTGCTCCAGCACCGAGGACTCTCTTTGTTTCCGTTAGACTGCCTCGTTCAATGGATGCCGCCAGTGCATCACGTAGAAGATCCGGGTTGTTCTTGTAACGCAATTCTTTGGCCTTCTCTTCGTTCTCTGCGACGTGGAAGATAAAGTCGTTGCTGAACAGACCATCCTGATTCTGCGCCTGTAAGAAGTGCATCCCGGGAGAGGGCAAGGTTTCCAAGGTGACGGCGATTTGTTCGCCCTCCTGCTTGCTCAAGGAGCCGGAAACCGTTCTTCCATTCACGACGATGTGGGCACCGTCTCGGATATGACGGCCACTCATCGTCATGGTCTTGGTTTCCCCGAACAGAACGGGGAATTCTTGTTTCCCGCGCTGCTCATGTATCGAGCCGAGAGTCCAAAGAGCAGGTTGCGGATGGTCATAATCGTCGTTGGCGCCGTGTCGGCCGGTGAACGTGCCAACGAATTTCCCCTCGGCCGCGAGCGATATAAGTTGGTCGCGCGAAATCGCACTGCGTTCGCCATCGTTCTGCACATAGGCGCCACCATCAAACTGCAGCGTCGTGGGAGACGCATTCCCATTTTCAATAAGGGTTCCTTCCGCCTGTAAAACGATGCCGCCGTCTCCGGAAGAGCGTTCCAAAGCGTCGAGCATGTCTTTTGTTAGAGGTTCATCTGCCGTCCTCTTGTTCAGCGTGATTTGTCGCGCGAAGGAACCGGAGAACCCGGTGCTTCCCTCCAGCACCATGTCCCACACAGGGTCAAAAGCCCGTCGCCCGCCCCAGGAGAACTGCCATACACGGCGCTCGTCGTTTCCGTCCTCGGCGACGTCCCGATAGAAATCGAAATCAATGATGTTCAGGCGCCCTTGTGGCAATATGAGGAATCGATCATAGGCTCCCCGCCAGGTGGGGGCATCCATGCCGGAACCTGGTGTGTTCGTGCTGACCCAGTAGGGCATCCGATGACAGTTTCCACAAAGGTTTGCGCCAGGCGTCCCACCTGGATCGCCAAGGATATGAAACTTTCTGAATCCGTCCTCTGCACGCTTCGACAAGACATTCGTGTAAGCTCGTCGCTGGGCCGGTGGGTAGGTGATATTGAGAAGGAACTTCGCCATGGCGTCGCGGTCAGCCGCCGTTAGGCGCCCGGCTTTGCGTTCATCGTTCTTGGTCTCGACGCCCACGGTCGCCATCGTCGATGCAAGGGCGCCATCAATGAGGTGCCGGGTCGTTCTCGTCGGCTCATCAGGGCTACTGTTAGGTTCTACGTGACTACGAGTGTTGGCGCTATTGATGCCACCGTAAGGATCACCGGGTATGCCGTCCCAATGGAACGGGGCGGTGTCGCGCAGGCCGCGCACGGGCATGGTTGAGCGCGGCATGATCTGATTTCCACCGGTGACAACAGGCGTCTTCAATACCCAGAGCAGTTGATCCGTGTGGCCGTTGGGGTGGCAGCTTGCGCAGGAAAATGTTTCCGTCGTCGAGGCACTTGCGTCGTTGAAAGCGATGCGTCCACGTTTGAACTCGGGATGGGTTGGATCTTCGAGGGTGATCGTATCCGTAACCTTGAGGTTGGCGGGGTCGGAGACGTCCACCAGTGACACGGTGTTAGCGACGGCGTTGAGGACCCAGGCGGCGTCGCTTTCGAGTACGAGGCCTTGCGGCACGGAATCGACTTTCACGCTGCCGATCACTTCACCGCTCGACGTATCAACCGTGAACACTTTGTCAGAGCCGGCTGCTGTGGCTACCAAGGTGGAGTCGTCCTCGCAGACGGCAATCGCATACGGTGTGGCGAAGGCTTGCCCAGGTGCGGGATGGTTCGGTGGGAGGGGTTCGAGATCAATGAATTGGGGGTTCTGGGCGGCATTTCCTTGGAAGGAGACGCTGGTGATCTGGTTGAGGAAGGCGCGATTCTCCAGTTCCTTGAGCCCGTGTTTCTTCGTGCCGGCGCGGCCATTGACATCGTTTCGGGCATCCGTCTGCGCCACGTAGACGCTGCCGCTGGAATCAACTGTGAGCCCGTAGAGCAGCGTTCCTAATGTATCTACCGTTTCAATCAACTCGTCGCTTTTCGTATCAAACACATACAGGTCGCGATCTGGCACCGCTGGATGCTTCACAATGTCAGTGACGTGCCCGAGCGAGAGTACATTGTTGTTGGCGATCGAATGATCCCAAGCGTCGAAGGTCACGAGTTCGCCATCAATTTCATCGCTGCGTCCGCCGGAGAGTTGTGTCTTGTTGTTGGATTCAAAAGGTAGGACATAGAGCCGATCTCCGTGCACAGCGATGGCGCGGGGATCCTGCGCTGTGATGCGGAGCCTCTTCTCGACCTTGTGCGTCGCCGCATTGACGACGGCAATCTTGTTCTCCGAAGAAAGGGCAACATAAGCCTTCTCATTGCTGGCAAAGGCTATGCCAACGGGCTCATCGAAACGCGTCGATTTGGCCGCTTCCTCGAACTCCTGCACCGTCGCGATCACCTGAAAATAGGTGGGGCTGTGTGGATCATTGTCAATGACGCTAACAGAATCTGAGACATGATTGGCGACCCAGATTTCAAGGCCATCTGGCCTTACGGCGACGCTCACGGGATCGACACCGACATGGATCCTTCGCACGATCTCTCGCGTGGCTTTGGCAATGACGTCTACGGTGTCGGACGGGGTGTTGGCGACGAAGACGTGGTCCCCGTGAATGGCGATGGGGGAGGCGTGCGGACTGAGAAAGGATGGGTGTCCGACCTTTGAAGGCTCGTCACGCGAGTCTGCGGTGGGCTTGGTTTTTGGCTCCGCATGCCCTTGGGTCAGCGCGCCGATGCCGATCAACGCACTGACAACAATGGATACTAACAAGGCTGTCAGTCCCGTTCTGGAGATGAGGTAGGTTTTGATAGTAGTGGCCATGGTGAGTTCTTTGAAAAGTGGCCGCCTACTTGCCCTGGCTCCCTCCTTGCAGGCGTTCTTGTGTCTCGATGGGTAGACCACTCATGGGCAGCCATTCCGCTGCACCTACGGGGTCTTTGCGAACGTAAGCCTCGGCGGCGAGCGTCATCACTTTCTCACGGCCTTCTGCGCTGGAGAGTTCGTTGGCCCAGGCAACTGCCGCAACAGGATCTTCCCAGCGATGGCTATGAACCATTCCACCGATCGCCCAATCGCGGCTTTCCGAGGGCGGCATCGAAGCGACGTACTCACTGGCAGCGAGCGGATCGTTCTTGACCCATCCACCTAACAAAGGAGCGTAGGCAGCGGTTGCCGCTCCGCCATTGATCGAGTCGAGCCATTCGGCAACCTTCGGCCCATCGCGCCGGCCCATCTCCTGGGCAACGCCGTAGGTGAGGCTGCCAGCGTTTGGGTCGTCACTGCGTGCCAAGTCGCTGGCCCACGCTAGAGTGGCGTCAGCATCCTCGCGGACACCCTGGCGCCCGGCTTCCCACAGCGCGTGCCCGCGGAGTTTGCCGGCGCCGAGATTGGTGGCCCACTGTGCGGCTTGTTGCGCTCCTTCAGACTGGACGACTTTGCCCATGACGATTCCCATCATTTCCTTGGCTCGATTGTCGCCCGATTCGCCTAACGTATAGACAAAGTCGGCTGCTTTTGAAGGATTGGCAATGGCCAGGCCATGTACGAGTGCGGCTTTCATCGCTTGTTTGTTAGCACCACCGTTGCCATCATTCTCCAAGGCCTCATACCAATCCATCGCCTCGGCAGAATCCTTGCTCGCCCAACCAGCTAAAGTTGGACCCATGTCCTTCTTGTCGATAGTCTCAAGCCCATGGAGCACTGCGTCCAGCCCCGCCACCTGCCCCCAAGCGTAGTGGAAATCGCGAAAGTCGGGATCGTCGTCTTTCAGATGAGCAATTTGCTCGCGAATTTCAAGCGCGTTCTCTGCCGTGAGGCCGGCGATGAGTTCGGCAAAGGCTTCGCGCTTGGCGATGGGGTCTGTGGACCTACGCAAGCGGTCTCCAAGAGTGGCAATGCGCTCTGATGTAAGGGTTCGGCTCTTGTTCGTATCTGCCGTGCCTTGGCTTCTCGCAGTATTTGAACGGCGGCGATCTTCCTCGGTGGGCAATACGGTTCCTGATGCATGACTCTCATTGTGAAGCGTCTCGGTGACGTGGGCTGGCTTCAAATGCCAACCGAGTGCGAAGGCTATCGCGGAGAAGGCGATCCAGGCAATGGGAGCGAGGTAGTTCTTTGCTATAGTCATGGTGTTAGGGAGTAAAGAGTTCGACGCTGATGATTTCTAAGCCGGCCTCGTTGTTGATGGTCAGCGCCCACCAGTCGACGAATTCATGGCCAATCAGCGACTCAGGGAAGCAGGGGTATTGTCGATCGAAAGAAGTGATGGGCAGATCGAGTGCGAAGTGATTCTCGGAACCAGGAAGCTTGCGACTAGCAATGTATTTGCCGGCAAAGCCACCACCGACCCGATGCGTGGTCAGTCCAAAGTGCACTTCACAATCATCCGCGACCCGTCCCACCATGCGGATATGGGCTCCCTCATCCAGCAGCGCCGTAGGATGGTCTTTGCCGGTAGCGGACATTGAAGCGAGATCCAGCACCATGTGCTTGCCATACTCTTTCCAGAGTAGCGGTTTCGCTTCGAGATGACCTGCGGTTCCTTCCTCTCCGGGGTGCCATTCCCCATGTCCGATTCCATATGGCAACGCACTCTTCCAGAAATCGACATAGTGTTCGCGAGGCAGCACAACGAAACTTTCCGCCGTGTCCGCTGCAGCGACCACGAAATGATCGGCTGGAACGTCTTGGGTGCTGCCGTCCGCCAATCTCGTGGCACGTACGCGCCCTTCATAAACGATCAATCGCGTGGAGGAAGAATCGGCCCTAAGCGTGAACTGGGTACCCAACACTTCTGCTTTAGCCGTTGGTGTGAGAAAGCGCATGGGCTTGCGCTCTCGCACTGTCGTCACCTCGGCTGAAAGACTACCCTCCCGCAAGCGGATGATGCTGCCTTCGTCGCTTTGGGAAATGGTCATTGCCGACTGACCAAAGAGAGACATTCTTGAGCCATCTTCGAGAGCGATCTCCGCCCAGGAGTTTGCGGACAGCGATTCCAAGGTGCCTCCGCTCAGGGGTAGTCCTTTGGTGAGTGTGTCCGTGACTTCACCGCCATCCCCTGTCCAGCGCAAGGAGCCTCCACCAACTTCAACAATTCTGGCAAAGTTATTGATGTCACTATTCTTAGGCCAAAGGAAGAGCCACGTGGCCACGATCAATGCGGCAGCTGCAGCCAGTCCCGCCCAAAGGGTGCTCTTGGCCAGGGAAATCCGTTGGTTAGGTTTTTCGTGCTCATCCTCAAGCTGTAGTGCGGCTTCGCGCAGATTCGTGTCTAGTCGTGCCGTCGCCGCAAACGTGTCCCGCAACGCAGCATCGCTTCGCAGTTGAGCATCCAAGCATTCCATCTCACTCTCAGAGATGATTCCAAGAAAGTAGCGCTCAATCAGTTTGCTAGAGTCGTCGGTGTTCATGATCTGCGTCCTCCCTCGGCGGTGAATTCCAGCTCTTGTTCGACGCAGATTCGCAGCTTTTCACGAAGGCGTCCGAGCAGTTTGTAGAGACTGTTCGCAGATCGCTGCGTGCGCTCGGCCAACTGAGTCAAGCCGCCTGCTTCCAGGTAGGGCATCATGACCAATCGGCAGTGTTCGTCGCTCAGCTTCGCCAAACAGCGTTTCAACGCCTCTCTCTCACGTTCAAGGAGATCGTGCGAAACTTGCAGTTCCTGGTCGGCCAGTTTCAAGATCGTCTCTTCGCTCAAGACGAGCCGATCACGAGCAACACGACGACGGGCACGCAGTGCTTCAAATCGCACAATCACTTTGGCCCACGGGAGAAAGCCAGCCTCGTCCTGCAATTGATCGAGCTTCTTCCACATCACGACACTGGATTCCTGCAGCACATCATCGACGGCCTCCCAGTTCGGGAGCATGGTCCGAGCAAAGGCACGCAGCACCGGTTCATGGGCCACGAACAGGCGCATGAATTCAGGTTCTCTGTCTTTGTCAGTCTGCATCTGGCGATTCGTCGTCGATTCACTACTTCCGGCAAAGGCGAGACCTGCCGAATAAAGTCTGCGCTAAGTAGCCGGTTTCCGGCTGTGGAACGGCTTGGTATACCACCCGGCAAATTTCTTCACCAGACGACGGAAGTCATCTGCCACTATGAGCACACAAGGAATGAGTAGCAGCGTGATCGCCGTGGCGAAGAGCACGCCGAAGGCCAACGAAACGGCCATCGGAATGAGGAATTGCGCTTGTAGTGAACGATCGGACATCAAGGGAAGTAGTCCGAGAAATGTGGTGGCCGATGTGAGGAAGATGGGGCGGAACCGGCGACACCCTGACAGTTCGACGGCTTTGCGGAGTGGCGTGCCTTCACGCACACGCCTATTGATATCGTCCACCAGGACCAGGGAATCATTCACGACCACTCCCGCCATGGCGAGCATGCCGAACAAGGAGAGATCCGATGGCGTGATGCCCAATAAGATGTGGCCTAACAAAGCTCCGATGGCACCAAAGGGCACCACGATGAGAATGTAGAATGGCTGCAAGACCGACTTGAAGGGAATCGCGAGCAAGGCATAGAGGGCAAACATCATGGCCACGAAGCCAATGATGAGTCTCTTCTTCGTTTCTTCAGCTTCAGCAACGGCACCCGTGAAGACGAAGGTCTGATCTTCATGATCCTGGAGCAATTCGCGGATGGCTGGGGTCACTGATTTGGCGATCCTGACGAGATCGACTCCTTTGTTCTCTGGCTCGGCACCAATACGTATCGCTTCGGCTTTGTTGTTGCGCTCGATAAACGTCGGCGACTTGACGAAGGCTACGTTGGCAACGGTGAATAGCGGCACTTCGGCTCCAGCTGGCGTGCGGACACGCAACGCTTGCAAGGTGCTCAATGATTCACGCTGTGCTTTGGGGAGCCTAACCATAATGCGATATTCGTCCCGGCCGCGAAGGATCCGCTGAGCTTCCTCTCCGTAGAACGCTTGGCGGACCTGACTCGCCAACACTTGCTGGGTGACGCCAAACTCGGCAGCACGTGGCTTCAATGTGAGTTCCAGTTCGTCCTGCTGTGAGCGAACGTTGGCCCAAGCGTTCTCGATGCCATCATAGCCACGAATCTTGTCGGCAATTTGCCGAGCAAGTTGGTGTTTCGATTCTGAATCAGGACCGCGCAGCTCGACTTCCAACGGGTCCTTCTCCCTCTCATCGCTACCTTCCGTCTTCTGAGAACGCATGCGCAACGTCGCGCTTGCGGGGAGTTCACCGATCAATTCCCGCCAGCGTGCCATGATCGTGTCGTTATTTGGTCCAGGCTCCGATCGCAAGCTGAAGGGCATCAAGCCCAAGAACATGACCCCATCCGATTTGCTGTAGGGACGGCCAGGAAAAGTAGTGCCGATCAGCCGCCAGTGATTGCCAACGATGGATTCTTCCGAACTTGGGTCGACGAAATCCTCTCGCATGGCCTCGGCGGCATCTGCGAGGCGATCCATGTACTTGCGCGTTGTCTCGATAGAGGCGTGCTCCGGTAAGTCTAACATGGCAACCACTTCAGTGCGTTCTACTGATGGGATTGGGACATAGCCAAGTCGTCCGCTGGCAAAGTAGCCTAGCATGGCGAGCGCCATTGAGATAAAGAGGGCGAGAGCAGAATAGCGGTGCTTCACCGTCATGATCAAGGCTGGGCGGTAGAGTTTCTGAATGAAGTAATCCAGGCCTGATGCGATTTTCCGTCGCATGGTTGTTAATAGACCGCGTCCCGGCTCTCCCACTCGCAGGTGCTTCAAATGTGATGGCAAAACGAGCTTGGATTCGACCAGGGAGAAGAGAAGCACGGGCGCTACGACAAAGGGGATCTGTTTGGCGAAGTTCCCTGTCACTCCCTCAAAGTATAGCAAAGGCACGAAGGCAACAATGGTGGTGAGAATGCCGAACGTGACGGGCACGGTGACGGCCTTGGTTCCTTCGATTGCCGCCTCGAGTGGCGGTGTGCCCCTTTGAAGTCGAGCGTAGACGCTCTCTCCTGTCACGATCGCATCATCTACGACCACGCCCACGACGATGATGAAGCCAAACAGGCTCATCATGTTGGCCGACATCCCAAAGAGATGCATGACGATGACCCCACCAGCGAAACTCACAGGGATCCCTACGACCACCCAGAATGCCAGTTGCGGGCGAAGAAAGAGGCTTAGTACGATCATGACAAGAACCGCTCCTTGGAGAAGTGAACTGGTCATGGTCTCTAGCCTGGCCTGCAATTCAACGGCCCGATCAGCGTGGGTGCCTAGCACGATACCCTCGGGGAAACGCCCTTTCGAGTTGGCGACATACTCGCGGACTTTTCGAGCGACTTCGAGGGCACTCTCATTGCCGGTACGCGCAACGTCAATCCGAATGGCTGGGCGGCGATTGAACTCCGAAACGACTTTCTCATCTTCCCGGTTCTCGGTGATCTCTGCGACCTCGCCCAAGGTCAGTTCGGCGCCGCTGGATGATCGGATGGGGATGGCCGCGAAGTCTTCCCGCGAGTAGGCCTGGCCTTTCGTCCGCACCACGAGGTGTCCGCTAGGACTTCGAATAGCCCCAGCTGGCAGGTCGACGGAGAACTGCCGAATGGCATTCGCCAGAATGCCGAAACTTAGATTGTACGAAGCCATCTTGGTCGAGTTGAGTTCGATCGAGAGTTCGCGTTGTTTGGGAAGAAACGCATTCACGCGGCTGATGCCGTCGATGGCTAATAAGTCGTCACGCACGCGCACGCCTACCGCCTGCAGTTCGTCCTCAGGCAGGTCTCCGGTCACCACGACCCAAATGACGGAGCGGCGATCCGCTTCACTTGGAATGCGCACATGAAAGGGATCATTCGGCGCAGGCAACGTCGTGATGGTCTGCAGCAGGGATTCAATGTCGTCCTTGAGGATACGAAGGTCTTTGCCAGGCTCAGCCTCGACGTAGATGCGCGCGTGACCCGGGTGAGCGTCGGTGTTCAGTTGCTTCACGCCATCTAGCGATTCCAGGGCGTTCTCTACCGGGACAAGAATCTCTTTCTGCACATCCCGCGGAGTCGCTCCTGGATAAGCTTTATTGATGAAGACGACCCCGTAATCTCGGTTCGGCTCCATCTCCAGCGTGATGCGAAAGAAGGCCACGTATAGACCACCTAGCAGAATGGATAGCATAAGCAAATTCGCCGCAATGCTATTCTTTGCAAACCAAGCGATCACTTCTTGTCCGCTGCCTCCTTCACACTGCTTGAATCCAAGTCCTCTGTCAGCGCTTCATCATCCACGATCTCGACCTTACCGCCGTCTGGAGCATAGACCAAGCGGTCCAGGACCAAGAGGGTGCCATCTTCAATGTCAGCGTCACGGAACACAACAGACTCATCGTCCGCCCATAACTGCGTGATCTTTGCGCTTTTTAGAACAAGCGTCTCAGGATCGACGAGCCGAATGCGATTCAATCCAGAAATGGCATCTCGCGAAATCACGAAGACGCCTTCCAGCATTCTCCCAGGAATCTCTGAGGTCACGGGCTGGCCAAGACGCAACGGCACGTTGCCGGTACGCAAACCAAACGGATCTTGCACCCGGGCTACGGCAAAGAGCTCCAGCGTGCTCGCATCCAGAGCACCTTCGGTCCGGAGGATCTGAGCTTCCCACGAGACGTCCGAATGTTCGGAGAGGCCATCCTTGAGAACGACATCAATCGGCTCATCAGTGACGTCCTCTGGCAGGAACACATCAGTCAGGAACTGTGTCGATACTGGCAAGCGCGTCTCGCTGAAGTCGGTGGCAAAGATGATGCCTAACGAAGTGCCAGCGCCAACCGTTTGCCCGATACCAGCAATTCGACTAAGCACGCGGCCGTCAAATGGTGCCCGTACCTTGGTTCTCTCCAAGTTACGCTGCGCACTGAGTAGTTGTTCGTTGGCGCGTTTTAGCTGACTCTGCGACAGTTTCCCATGCGGGATCCGTAGCACGAGATCACTCGGCTCGTCTTCGTAGCCCAAGTCGTCCCAATTGAGCCGCGCCTGTTTGGCACGAGCTTGTTCTTGTTCCAGATTAAACTGAGCCAGAGCCAACTGGGCTTTGGCATTGGCCAGTGCTTCTTCAAAGTCAACAGGGTTAAGATCTAGCAAGACATCCCCTTCGCTAAAAAACGCACCCACCTCGAACTCCGGGTAGATGGTGTCGACGCGACCAGCGACCTGAGTGGTCAGGGCAGCTTGATTGTGGGCTTGAATCACTCCATGGGTCGGTAGGCTAATCTGATAGTCTTGTCGACTGAGCTCGGCGACCCGCACTTCCACCGGCTTGGGTTTCGGAGGAGGCTTTGCCGGAGCGGGAGGCACTTTGGAGAGCCAAATGTAACTCGCACCCCCAGCTATCAGAAGAGCGACAGGCAACATGAACCGGATCGCAAGGGCAAATCTGGAGTCGAGCCGAGCGGGAGATTCACGATGCCCTTCTGCCTCAACTTTCGTATCTTCAGCGGGTTGATTCATCCTAGATTTGGTTGGCCAAGTTCTTCCATTTTCATTTCTACTACTTCCACTGGCCGCTCGACCTGCCGAAATTGCTTCCAGGCAATGTCGTCATCTGAACTGAAAAAGCTTGGAGAAACACGGCTACTATTTCTCCTTCGCGGCGTATTCGAGAATCTGAATGAAGGACCGGCCACGGTTCTTCATCTTGGGATCAAGGCGTTGTTTCTCTCTCCATAGTTGGCCGAGACGGGCGCGTTGTTGTTCGGTCATGCCCTCGATGCATTTGTCAACGTAATCTTGGTGCCGCCGAGGCACATAGGCGTCCGGAAGTTTGTTGGACCCGATGTGGGCAAAGAGCTTTTCGAGGTCGTCAGAAGGAACTTTCTCCGAACCCCATTCCGGGGCGTCTGCGAGAACACTTTCATTGATCTTGAGCCATTGCTTCTTCAAGCGTTCCACGATCTCCGGTTTCTGTGAGGCGATGTCCGTCTGTTGCTTGGGATCGTTGGCAAGGTCGTAGAGTTCGAATCGTTGGAAGCCGCCGGTGTTAGCTTTGATCGCGGTGGTCCAGGATTCTTGGAATTGATTGAGTCCGACGAAGTCTCTGCGCAGCTGTTCGGCGGCAGGGTTTTTGAAACTGCTATTGTAGAGGAGGGAGAAGAATTCATTGCGTTCGATCTTTCTGCCTAGGTAGCTCTCTAACATCGGTTGAATTTTGACGAGTAGTTCTTGGATGCGTTGGGTGTCTTTCTTGAACTCGTGGGCGCGGTAACCGATGAGCGTGTGGTGCCCCTCTCGCAGAGCCGCGCTGGGTTGACCGGTGGGCCAGTGCCAGAAGAGAGGTTGGTGGCGTTTGAAGCTTCCGTTAGACGTGAGCAATGGGGAAAGATCCGCGCCATCGAGGTGGACGCCGCTGGGCCGTGGGAGGCGGAGGAGGCCGCAGACCGTTGGGAGGAGGTCGACGGCGCCTGAAGGTTGGGTTTCGAGGCGGCCGCCGGGGATGCCTTTCGGCCAGTGGAAGATGCCTGGGGCGCGCAAGCCGCCTTGAAAGAGGGAGCCTTTGTCGCCGCGAAGGCCGCCGTTGCGTTCGGTGCGGTAGCTGCCGTGATCGGAGGTGTAGATGATGAGGGTGTTGTCCAACTCGCCGAGCGCTTTGAGCTTGGCGATGAGGCGGGCAATGGCGCGGTCCGTGTTGTCGATGGTGGCCGAGTAAATGGCGGCGGGATCGTTGAGTTCGCCATACTGTGAAACAATCTCGTCGGGTGCGGCGATGGGGTCGTGAGGTTCTTGGAACCAGACGTTGAGGAAGAAAGGTTGGTTAGGCTTGCGCTCGTTGTCGAGCCACGTGATGGCCTCATCGGCGAGAATCTGGCAGGCGTAGCCCTCCATCTCACCGACGCGCTCGCCGTTGCGATAAAAGTTAGTGGGATCCTTGTGACTCGGGCTGGCGTTGTTGTCGGTGGCGAGCCAGTAGTCGAAGCCGTGGTCATTGAGCGTTGGTTTGTTACGGCCACGGAAGGGGGCGCCGACGTGCCATTTCCCGAGGTGCACCGTTTGGTAGCCGTTGTCCTCGAGATGCTCGGCGATGGTGACTTCGCGTTCTAGCAGGTGCATGTCATGAGCATGGTCTTGGACAACGGTGTAGACGCCGGTGCGCAGGTGTTGACGCCCGGTGAGGAGGGTGGCGCGGGAGGGCGAGCAGACTGGGGCGCCGGCGTGGAAGTCAGTGAAGCGCACGCCCTTGGCCGCCAAGGCATCGAGGGCCGGGGTCTTGACGGGGCCCCCATAGCAACCGATGTCTTGCACGCCAAGATCATCGGCTAACAGAATGATGACATTGGGGCGGTCTTTGGCAGCGACGGTTTCTAACAAGACTTGAACCTGAGGCGTCTCCCGCAGGTAGCGATCGTGGTCGAGGCTGAGGTTGACGTTCCACGGCGCGTGATGCTTCTCGAAGTTTCCTGAGCGGGTGAAATGACGCAGGAGATCGATGGGACGTTTGTCGCGTTTGTCCCGGGCATTGGGATCCGCGCCGGCGTCGATGAGTGCCTGACAGATTTCCAGGCGGCCCATGTGGGCGGCGCGATGCAGGGCGGTGTCGCCGTCTTTGGTGCGAATGTTGGGATCGGCATCGTGGGCGAGCAGTTCTTTGACGATCTCGGTGCGCCCGTATTGGGAAGCGATGATGATGGGTGCGCGTTCTTTTTCGAAATGATTCTTGTCAGGCGGCATGTTGAGATCAGCCCCGGCGGTGATGAGGATGCGAGCTTCCTCGGGATGATCATTGATGAGTGCGGAATTGAGAATCGTGGTGAGGAGATAATCGGGCTCTTGCTGGTAGCGGACGATGGCTTCGTCTGGCGTTTCGACATAGAAGATGAACTCGTTGCTGAGGTAGCTGCTAGGATTCTGCACTTGTAGCAGGCGCATGCCTTTGGCGGGTAGCGTGTCGAATTGGATCTGGATGAGATCCTTGCCAGCCTGCTTGATCGTGCCGGAGACTTTGCGACCATCGACGAACAAGGTCGCCTCATCTTGAACATAGAGCGCACTGATGACCATGCTCGGTTGCTGGGCATGGACTCGGGGGAAGAGCTGAGCGCCACGCTGTTTGTGGAGCACGCCTTTGGTCCAGATGGCAGGTGGGGGCGACACAACGTCCGAACCGTGATAGGCGGTGAAGGTGCCGATGAACGTGCCTTCCTTGGCGTGCTGGACGAACTGATCCCGCGTCCAGGAATGCTCGCCTCGTTGGTAGCGACCGTTTGCGTAGTGAAGCTCGATGTCGTCGCCCATGAGGCGTCCGCTGATTTTGAGGACTGTACTGTCTTCCCGAGCGCTGGTTTCGAGGGCGTCTAACAGATCACGCGTGACGGGATCGTTGGCGGTGTCTTTGCTAAGCGTAGCTTGTCGGCCGAAAGCGCCGGAGAATTCCATGCTGGATTCCTTGAACATGTCTAGCACAGGCCATAAGCGTTTGTGTTCGCCCATGTTGAGCATGCGTCGCCAGACTTCTACTTCCGGCCAGCCTTTCTCGGCGACTTGTTTCACGCCGCCGAGATCGATGACGCTGTTCCGTGCCTGCGCTTGGGTGATGAATCGATCGAGCGCGCCACGAAAGCTGGGCACATTCATGGAGTTCTGATCGGTGGCAAGGTAGGGGAAGGTGTGGCAACTGCCACAGACGTTGGTGTTCAGTGCCTTGGTATCGCGGGCACCCGTGACGTGGAAGCGTTCGAAGCCTGTGAGGGCGGCTTCGGAGAGTTCATCCGTGTAGGCGCGGCCTGGTGTGGGCATGTGTGAGAGATTGAGTAGAAAGATCGCCATGGCGTCGCGTTCTGCCTTGCTCAGGTAGCCTTGCTTGCCTTCATCGTTCTCTTCCTCGCTGTCGTGGGCGAGCATGGTGCTGGCCATGGAACCATCGATGACGTTTCGCACGGCACTTTCCGGCTTATTAATGTCAGAGTTGGGTTCAAGCCGTTCGCGAGTCGAGGCATTCTGACCTCCGTAGGGGTCGCCTGGTACGCCGTCCCAATGATAGGGCGCCGTGCCACGCAGGCCACGTAAGGTTTGTGATAGTCGTGGTTCGATCTGGTCGGCACCGACGATGTGGGGCGTGTCGAGCACCCAGAGCAATTGATCGGTATGGCCATCGGCGTGACAACTGGCGCAGGAGAACGTGCCGTTCGACGAGGCACGTGCCGTGTTGAAAGCCTTGCGGCCCTCTTGGTAAACCTTGGGCGTCGGATCGCTGAGCGTGATGGTGTTCTCGACGGTGAATGTGTCCGTGTTGACTTTGGAAACGGAGTTGTCCACGGCATTGAAGACCCAGGCAGTCTTTGCGGAACCCTGGAGCGCTAGGCCTCGAGGCACGGCACCTACGTTGACACGATCGAGGATTTCGCCGGAATCGGCGTCTAGTTTGATGAGGTGATCGGAACTCGCTCCAGCGAGATAGAGACTCTGGCCATCCACACTCACCTTGATGCCATACGGTGTCGCGATTGCTTTGCTGCGACTCGGTTGCTCAGGTGGTGAAGGGTTGAGTGGAATGAATCTTGGCTTTCCGTCGGCAGGGACCTTGGTGATTCGGTTCAAGTAGGGCCGGTTCCCCAGTTCTCTGAGGCCATGCTTCTTGGTGCCAGCTCTGCCATTGATGTGGTTTCTCGCATCGGTGTTGGAGATGAAGACGTTGCCCAACCCATCCACGGCCAATCCAAAGAGATGGGTGCCAAGGGTATTCACCGTGTCGATGAGCTTATCCGTCTTCGTGTCGAAGATGAAGAGATCGCGATCAGGAATCTTTGGATTCTTGATCACGTCGACAATGAATCCGGCGCTATCAAACGAACTCGCAAGTTTCTGAGCACCGAAGGTGACCAATTCGCCATCGATCTCGTCTTCTTTGCCGCCCGAGAGTTGCGTCTGATTGTTAGACTCGAAGGGCAAGACATAAAGCTTACCGTTTCTAACTGCAATGGCTCGCGGTTCTTGTGCGGTGATCTTCAGATGCTTGGTGACTTTGCGGGATGCCACATCCACGACGGCGATCTGATTGCTGGAAGACAGGGCGACGTAGGCTTTCGCATCGCTGGCAAAGGCAATGCCAACGGGCTCGTTGAAGCGCGTCGACTTTTTCTCTAGATCGATGTCCTGGATCGTGGCAATGACAGACAGATAGGTCGCGCTCTCCGGATCGTTGTCGATGACGCTCACGGAATCTGAAATGTGATTGGAGACCCACACTTCTTTGCCGTCAGGCCGCACGCTTGCCGAAACGGGGTCGATGCCGGTCGAGATACGCATCGTGACTTGCTCGGTTGTGGTGTCAATAACGTCGAGGGTATCGGCGGGTGTGTTGACGACAAAGACCTTGCCCTGGTGAACTGCGATGGGATTCGAATGAGGACTGAGCAGCGTAGGGTGACCTGGTGTTGGCGCGCCGCTTACGTAACTTAGTGATAGGGTTGCCAATAGAATGGCTGCTAAGAAACGGGAGGCTTTCATGTTGATCTTGGTTCTTTGCTAGTTTCCTGGCGTCATCTTGCCGAGAGCGGTTTCAGGTAGATCACTCGACTGAAACCATGCATTGGCAGCTTCCGAGTCCTGCTTAAAGAACTGTGCTCCCGCGCGCACCATGGCTGATTCGCGCATGCCGGGTTCGCTAATTTCGGACGCCCAAGTTACGGCCGCTTCTGGGTCCTGTCCGGCCAGCGAACTGATAAAGCCATTGATTGCCTGATTGCGGTCGGCCGATGGCGGCATGTCGACGATCGCTTGCACGGCGGCGTGTGGCTCTTGCGATGCCCATTTGGCGTAGAGGGCACTCCATGCATTGCCACGCAAAGAGCCTTCAGGCAATTCAGCTGCCCATGCCAAGGTGGCGTCGAGTCCCTGTTCATTCGCTAGTTCGCGCGCGAAGGTATCCATCGGCCGCCAGTCGTGCTTCTCAGGATTCGCGGCGTTGTAAACGTAGTCGGTGGCACTGTCAATGTTGTTATCGATGAGGCCTTCGTAGAGGCGCTTCCGGAGATTCCCCTGTAAGCTTGGTTCAAGGCCCTCGAAGAGTTCGATGGCCATTTGAGAATCGGCGCTCGCCAGTCCGGGAAGCATGTTTCCCAAGAATCCTTTTCGATACTGCTCTGGGATTTCATCGACATGGGCCACTGCCACTTGCGAATGATTGGCGCCCCATGCGTAATCAAAGAGACGCCATTGCTCGCCACTCGCACCGTTCTCGCCCATCGCGGATCGAGTGATCATCGCTTGTTCCATCGTGAAGGAATCCGACTCTATTTCCTGCAACAAGCGGTCGAAAGCCTTGCGGCGTTCGATGGGATTGGTGGATTTGGTCGCGGTGTGCACCAATTCACTGATCTCTTCTTTGGTTAGGGGTCGTCGTGTTTGTTGTCTTGTGGTGGGAGCGCCTGAGGGCAACAGGGCAGATGTTAGCCCTGACGTCGTTACCTTGTCTGAAGAAACCGTTGTGGAATCTTCTATAGAAGTCACGCCACCGACAGTTGTCGCGTTCTCTTCCGTTGCGTCTACAGTCGTTCGCGTGAGTTCTGTTGGAACAGATTCATCGACGTCGATCATACGCGCCTCATTTGGTCGCAAGAAGGACCCGGCGACGTAAGCCGTGCAGGTAAACAGCAGCCAAAGACCATGACGTTTTAGCGAAGGCGTTGTGGGACTTGCAGCCATGTTCATTTGTCCCGGTCGCGTCGGCGTCGGTCAGGATTGATGATCGATTGTTGGACGTTCTCGGGCAATCCCGACGATGCCGCCCACGCTGCGGCGGCCTGCGGATCTTTGCTCGCCCAGTTTCGGCCAACTACTGCCAGCGCTGTATTTCGTCCTTCGCTGGTTGCAATGGTCTCCGCCCAAGCGATGGCCGCTGCAGGATCTTCATAAGCGAGGCGATTGGCGAAGCCCATAATCGCCGCATCCTTGGCCGGAGATGCAGGCATGGTGGCCAGATACTCGCTGGCGGCAACCGGATCTTCATCTGTCCACTCTCGCAATGCCTGGTGCATGCCTGCGTCTTGACCTTTCCCCTCTGGCAAAGTCGTCAACCACTCCAGGGCAGCTTGCGGATCGCGGTGTGCCCAGTTCTCACCGACTTCGGCGATCACTCCTGCGTTGTCAGGATATTGCGTCGCCCACTCTGCCGCAGCCTGAAGATCTTCATCGACATACCGATCCGCGACGCGTCGCAACGCTAGGTTCCGCACGTGGCCTTCAGCCAAGGAGTCTGCCCAATGAGCCGCCTGTGCTGGTTTGTCCGTTCGCAGCACGGATTCTGCAATGGTGTGGATCATTCCATAGGCGGCTTTGTTTCCTGCCTCTGTCTGTCCTGTCACATACGCAATGGCTTTGTCGGGGTCTGCACTGGCCAATCCCTGGACCAATCCACGCATGAGATGGTTGCGCAGCGCCTCGGGTTTGAGATTGCGTTCTTTCAACAACGAATCAAAGGCCGGATTGCTGGCCATATCGAGGTTGTCAAACCATGCAAGGGCTTCGCTGGGATTCGCGTTGGCCCAGCCAGCCAGCGCGGGCGACATGTCATCCTCTTCCGTCTCCGCTCCAAACAAGGCGGCTTCTGCACCGGCGATTGCTCCCCAGGCATAGTGGAACTCACGAAATTCAGCGCTGCGATGATCCAAGTGCGCGATCTGTTCTCTTACTAGCAAAGCATTCTCTTGTGTTAGGCCTTCAAGGAGCTTGGAGAATGCTAGACGCAGCTCGATAGGATTGCGAGACTGTCTCAGCTTCTCCCCTAGTGCCCGGATGTCTTGCTCTCTCAGAGCGGTCGAACGAGAAACTTCTTTCGAGATGTCAGCCTCCGTTTCCGAACTCCCAGGTGACCGCACCCATGTTGTCGATGATGCCAACGACTGAGAACTTTCATCGAGATCAACGTGTTCGCTCTGGGAAGGAGATCTGCGAAAACCGATCACGAAAGCTATGACCGCGATCAAGAACCAAGTTACGTGAACGATCCTCACTTTCTGCTGCTTCATCATTCTGTAATTTGGACACTATCAATTTCCAAACCCGCATCCTCATTGATGGTGACGATCCAGCAATGCTGAAACTCGAGACCGACCGGAGATTCCGGGAAACACGCTTTCGAGCGTTTAAAAACTTCCAGTGGCAGCACTAGTTCAAAGGCGCCGTTGACATCGATCTTCTTCCAAACCGAGTATTTCCCTGCGAAACCGCCCCACACGTGATTGGCCGTGAACCCGATGACAACGTCATGACTTCTCTTGAGACTGCCACGAACACGGATCTGAGTCATGGCGCTCAATCGCAGTGTGGCTCGCGAAATGCCCTTTGGCCCCACCACCACAGAATAGTGCAATTGCGGTTTGTCAGGATCTTCCAACCATAAATTGGCCTTCGCGCCCACCGTCCCTGGCGATTCATCCGTGGCGGGATACCAATGGCCTAACTTGATATCGCCAGGAAGCGCACTCGCCCACGTGTTGGTTTCGCTAGGTCGGGGTTGCGACTCAAATGCCGAATTCCGCTCTAACGCAGCGACGACAAATTGGCCTGTCTCCACCTTCTGCACTTGGCCGTCTGCCAGCCGCACGACGCGTATGCTTCCTTCGTTGACGCTGAGTCGGGTCGACTGGAGATCGACATTCACATTGAACTGTGTTCCTAACACTTCCGCTTCCGCTGATGGAGTCACCACACGGAGAGGGGCACATGTTGGCTTGGGAACCGCATTGATCGAAACATCGCCGTGCTTGATGTAAACCTGTTTACCAACCAGTCCCTCTGACAAGGTCACCGTTGCTGTTCCAGACACGGTGACGGTCGATCCATCAAGGAAAGCAATCTCAGTCCAAGAATCTGCGGCCAGCAGTTCCAAAGTTCCACCTGTGAGCGAGCTTCCAATTTTCAGGGAATCCTTGGGTACTCCGATGTCTCCGATGTCTCCGATCCAGCGGATCGAGCCACTCACATCGACGACTCGGGCAATCGGGGAAGCGACTTCTGTTTCATTCTGCCATCGTCCCCAAAGCAGAGCGACTGCAACGATCAGTGACACCATTCCAAATAAGGCGGCACTTAAGGCCCACCTTCGCTGGCGAACTGGACGTGGCCTAGGAATGTCCAGAGCTTGCTGCATGTCCGCATGCAAACCAAGGTAGCGCAGATAGCGTCGCTGGGCCTCGGGATTGCCATCAAGCATGTCTTCAAGGTCCGTCAGTTCGCGCTGCGTGATGGTCTCTTCGGTCAGTCGCGCTAACAAACCATCCAATTGGAAATCACGGTTGAACTCAGGCATCGCTCCATCCCTCTCTTCGCAGCGTTTGTTCAATGCAATCGAGCAACTGACCCCGAATCTTCTCAATCGCATAGTAGACCTTGTGCAGGTTAATGCCTCGCCTTTCAGCTTCCTCCTTCACCGCGCCATGGCGACCGTAACGGAGGTGCACCCACTTCTTCTCCTGTTCCGTCAATTTGGTTAGGCAGGTTTCAAGCGCTCGGTTGCGGGCCTCTGTGAGAGGAGCTTCCTCGTCAACTGTCGCGTTGAGCTGCTGGAGCAAGGAATCGGAAAAGATCAGCTTTTCGCGCGCCTGACGCTGCCGCCACTTCAGCACCTCCAGATAGGCAAAGCGAATCGCCCAGGGGACAAACGGACGCGTGGTGTCATACTTGTCCCATTTCTCCCAAAGCTGCACCGAAACCTCCTGCAACACTTCCGCCGCGTCTGCTGCTCGTGGCACCATCATGAAGACATAGCGCTCTACTTCCGCCTGATGGCGGGTCCAAAGTCGAACGAACTGGGAGGTGGCGTCCATTGATTTGCTGCTGCCCTCAAAATTGGCAACCTACTTATTCTCCACATAATGGAGGGATATTTGGAAAACTTTCCGCAATTTGTCGAAATGAACTAATTCGCTATCATGAATTCGGGACGATAGCATCAAAACGTACGTTCTGATGAGTGGAAGTAAGTTGCGCGCGTGTGGGTAGCACAAGACTGAATCGTGGAAGGTAGGAACCTCTTGGCAACGTGAATTCCGTCCTGTTAGACTCTCAGAACCATGGGCCTCACGATTTCTCGCTATATCTTCTCTGGGTTTCAACCGGTCGTCGTCCCTTTGGCGTTGCTGGTGGGAGTAGGGTAATGACTATGTGGACTTGCCAGGGTCTCAGTTCAAGTCGCATAAGTCCGGTGTCTTCCGGGCGCGGATTGTGAGCGAAGAGCATCCGGTGATGAAAGAATGGGCAGAATTTGAATGTTGGGACGAGACTTACGAGCACAAGCGCCATGGCAAGGATCATGTGATTCTACAAACGCGTGAGGAAGAGCCTTGGACTTGGGTAAAAACCTACGGGAAAGGGAGGGTGTTTTACACAGCGAGTGGTCACGATCACCGGTGTTGGAACCTGACAGAGTATCAAGATCTTGTTCATCGCGCCATTCGGTGGACGGCTCATGATGACTCGAAGCGATGGATGGCACCAGAGGATCTTCCCAAGTTGCATTACCGATTAGCTGCTGCGCCCAAGGATCCAGACAATCCTGTAGGGCCTCTCAATCAGATTCAACAACAACTCTCGCCTAACGAATCTCTCAAGCTGGCACAAGTGCCGCCGGGTTTTGAAATCCGGGAATTTGCCGCGGAGCCAATGGTCGTGAATCCCATCGCGATCAATTGGGATGATCGGGGACGGCTCTGGGTGGTGGAAGCCTTTGATTATCCGCACAAGATCTGCACGGAAGCTCCGCAAGATCGTATCAAGATCCTTGAGGACACGGATAGGGACGGTCGCGCGGATCAGATGAAGATCTTTGCTGAAGGCTTGAACATCGCCACGACGGTCTTGCCGGTTGCGGGTGGTGCGATTGCGACCGATGGCGATTCGATGGTCTTGCTGCGCGATACAGATGGTGATGATCGGGCGGATGTGAAAGAGGTGCTTTGGTCAGGGATCGGTCTTCGCGATACCCATGCCTGCGTGTCGAATCTTCGGCACGGCTTCGACGGCTGGATATATGCTAGCGTGAGCTACAGTGGGCTTGATGTGACCGTTGCCGGGAAACCGCATCAATCGAGCCAAGGTGTGTTCCGGTTTCTTCCCGATGCATCCGCCTTCGAAGTCCTGCAGAACACTATCAAAAACACCTGGGGCATTGGGTTTACCGAAGAAGGCGATCTCGTGGGCTCAACCGCTAACGGCAATCCAAGTTGGTATCACAGTATTCCCAGTCGCTACTTCGAAATGGTCGGGCGGAAAGGTCAGCCAGTCGCGAGAGCGGATCGGAAAGAGAAACTTGCGCCGATCACCAACGATTATTTCCAGAACACCCCCAAAGAGGAACACTCCTCTGCGGCAGGCCATGCGGTATATACGAGTCGACGATTCCCTCAGGATTGGTGGAATCAGCGCGTGGTGATTTGTGAGACACCGATGCATCTGGTTTCGGCTCCGAGAATCGAACGGCGTGGCGATCGTTTCGTCACAACTGGCTTCGAGCACAACCTTTATGCCTCGGCGGACGCGTGGTCGGCTCCGGTCGCTGCCGAGGTCGGGCCGGATGGCGCTGTGTGGATGGCAGATTGGTACAATCCCATTTGCAATCACAATCCCTATCGTGGTCACTTTGAGAGAGGCCTTGGCAATGCCCTCAAGTCTGATGATCGCGACCGGAAACACGGCCGCATCTATCGCATCTTCCCAATCGGGAGTGCCGATAACACCTACCCAGATCTTGAAAGTGAGGACGGTGCTGTGCAGGCCTTGTCGCATTCAAACCTCTTCTGGCGGTTGGCTGGACAACGTCGGTTGACTGGTATGCTAGATGCCGAGGCAATCTTGAAACGACGGGAAGCCGTGTCCAATCCGCAAGCTCGATTTCATCTTCTTCTCGCGGCTAGCAATCGAAAGCTCGACGCTGTGCAAGTCGCAGCGGTTGCACGCTTTCCCGATGGGGAACTGTCGCCGTTCGAACGCTCGCAGGAACCGAATCGCGATCCACTGGATCGGAAAGCAGCTTCCCTGTCATTAGTCGAATCGCTTCCCGATCCCACGCTTGGAGAAGGCTTCTTGGCTTTGATTGACGCCCAACCCACTCTGGAAGGCCACGAGCACATGGCGGATGCCATTCGATTGGCCGTCCTTCGACATCCGGAAGGATTCCTTCGGGTTCTGCTGGAGAACAAGCGCGATGTCGAGCGACCTTATCTTCGTAAAATCGTTAGGCAAGTTCTAGAGAGTGTGAGCAAGGATTCTAAGGTGCTGTCGGGAGGTTTGCGTGCCTTTGCGCAGAGCACGGATTCAGAGCTTGGTCGCCAAGTGGCAAAGGCTGACGCGGAGGTTATTTCAACAGATCCTATCAGAAGCCTTTCAGACCATGCGAAGCGAGGCCGAGAAGTTTATATTTCCTGCGTCGCCTGCCACCAGCCTCACGGCAAAGGGCTGGCTGGTGTGTTTCCGCCCTTGGCTGGATCCCAGCGCTTGCTTGGCGAAGCTGATCTTCCCATCAAGATTGTCTTGAAAGGACTCCAAGGTCCGCTCTTGGTTGGTAACGAGACCTATGATAGTGTCATGCCCAGTCACGAGAACCTTCTCACAGACCGGGAGATTGCCGATGTGCTTAGCTAGACCTTCGCCGAAAACCCATTTTTTTGAAGAATCAGACAGCGCCCTGTTAGTCTTTGGTTAACGTAACCCGTTGACTTTTAGAATATTACCACCAACAGAATCCGATCACTCTGCTCGGCAAGAACTGCTTTTTGAGGCGGAACTCTCGTCAGAACTCAACAGTTTCGCTTACTCCGTGGATGGATTGGAGGTCCGAAGAGCTGCGACTTCCAGCTCGTTCTTAAGGAGTCTATAACACTGCATGGCTTCTTC
>CALLLI010000451.1 GCA_938082635.1 uncultured Verrucomicrobiales bacterium | reverse complement strand
TGGAACAAGTAGCGTCAAACATCGGGCCAGAGGCCAAAGTCGCCAAGATCAATGTCGACCAGAACAAATCCTTGGGTGCGCGATTCGGCATCCGTGGCATTCCGACCATGCTCGTCTTTAAAAATGGACAGGTCGTGGACCAGATCCGCCCGGATACGAACGTTGAGCAGAAGCTCCTGGCCCATGCTGATGGCCTATAGCATCGCAGTCTTCTCTTGAAGACCGGCAGGATGGAGTTCAGCCTCCATACCTGCCATGACGGACAAAACGAATCTCAAACATTTCTTTCATCCCGCCACCAATCGGACGGTGATGATCCCGATCGACCACGGAACGCTCCTGCCTGTTCCTGGTCTTGAAGACACTGGCGCTCTGATCGAAGCCCTGAAGCCGTATTGCGACGGCTTCATCGTGAACCTTGGCGTCGCCCGAGCCTTTGCCAACGAGCTCTCAGGGAAAGGGGTCGTCCTACGCACGGACACCGGAAACACCTGCATCGAGAACGGCAACACTGATGGCTCGTTCCGAATCTATGGCATCGAAGACGCCAAGGCCGTCGGTGCTCACGCCCTCATGAACATGACGTTCCCTGGGCACCCTCGCGAAATGACCAATCTCATTGATTGCGCAGATCTCATCTCAGAGTGTCTCAACGAACCTCACCCCATCATGCTCGAGTCCCTCCCCTACGGCCTTGGCAAGGGTTGGGACTACACGCCAGAGAAGATCCATTTCAGCACGCGCTTAGCCTGCGAGTTAGGTGCCGATGTCGTTAAGACCGCGTATCCTGGGGACAAAGAAGCCTTCAAACGTACCGTTGATGAAGCTTACGTGCCGGTGGTCATTCTCGGCGGTGCCTCCAGTGGTGATCAAGAAAGCGTGTTGCGCGATGTGGCCGATGCCATCTCCGTAGGGGCTGCTGGCATCGCCATCGGTCGCAATGTGTGGCAAGCTCCCAACCCCGTGAAGATGGCCAAGGCCATGCACGCGATCGTTCACGAGAACGCCTCCGCCGATCAAGCATCCCTAGCATTACGCTAGCAAACTCCCACGAATCATGGCCGTCGTTCTCGTCCTCAACCGTGAGCGACACGTCGCCGCCATGACGCGGTGGTCCGTCCACTTTGCGCGAGGGCTCGAGGAGAGTCTGCACATCATTTCGGCCAAGGCCGGTGCCGAGGAGTTCGAAAGTCTCCCTCCCGAAGACGGCTCGCTTTGGGATGAAGTGAAGGCTGCCTTGTTAGACCTCGGCCTAACAGCAAATCGGGCGACCGACGATGAGGCGACCTCATCGCAAATACGCGTGACCACGCGCGAAATCGCCGACAAGACGTGCGAGGAGGCGGTTCTGCACTACATCGGCGAGAACAAAGCAAACCTCCTTGTTGTCGGCAAACAGCTCAGCGTGCGCAGCGGGCAAGCTGAAGAAGGACACCTTGCTCGCGAACTCTTTGAGATCGCGCCGTGCCCAACGCTACTGCTCCGACTTGGAAACCATGACGGCTCTCACTGCCGCTCTATCGTCATACCCACACGAAACGGCGATCACGCAGGTGCGGCCATGAGCTTGGGCTACGCACTGTCCCGTCATCACGAGGCTGCCATGAACGCAATCATCGTCGAGCCTCCTGTGGGTGCAGATGCTAGAGCCCTCGGCCAAGCGCTCCTAAAGCGCGCGCTGAAGCGGGGCAAAGTCAACGAAGAGGATCCCCGAGTCACCCGCAAAGTCGTCCTCGCCAACGACGTCCCTCGCGCCATCGCCGACGAAGCAGAAACCTGCGATGCCGACCTTCTCCTCTTAGGCTCAGCCAAAGGTGTCGGCGTACGCAAACGTCTCTTTGGCACCATTCCTGACAATCTCTTCCATAGACCGGGAGGCATCGCGATAGCGGTCATCCGTGATGCGCTTCCTGCTGGCCAAGCCTTACGAAGCCGATTCGAACGCTGGTGGAATCGTCGCCTTCCGCCTCTCGCGCGGGAGCAACGCCTCGAACTCTTCGAGAAGCTCCAGATCGGATCGACACTCAACCGCGATTTCATCGTCCTCATCGCGCTCTCAACCCTCATCGCTGCTCTTGGGTTGATTCAAGGCAGCGCAGCAGTCGTCATTGGAGCGATGTTAGTAGCACCTCTCATGACCCCTCTTTTGGGTGGCGGCCTGGGCTTGATCCAAGGTAACGTCCCCATGATAAGAAGCTGCGCGCTCTCGATCTTGGTCGGCTTCTTCATTGCATTCGTGGTGGGCTTGTTAGCTGGTCTTACTACTTTCCCTTGGTTCCGTGCTGAGTGGGTAACTCATGCCCGCGACTCTACCGCTCCGATGGGAAGCGCTTCCGAACTTATTGCCCGAACGAAACCAGGCATACTAGACCTCGGTGTGGCCTTTGTTTCCGGCATCGCCGCGTCCTACTGCCTAGCCCGCCCCGGCCTCTCCTCAGCGCTTGCTGGCGTCGCTATCGCAGCGGCCTTAGTCCCACCCATCGCCACCGCAGGCATCGCCCTAACCTACGTAGGCTGGGTAGAATCAGCACTCGCAGCGCTCCTCTTCACCACGAACGTGGTCGCCATTATCCTAGGAAGCTCCCTAACATTCTTCCTCATTGGCATCCGTGGGATCAGTGAAGCCAAAGCCGTCTTCGGCCGTCGCATCATCCTTGCACTTCTCCTTGGCTTTGTCGTGCTGAGCATCATCTTTACGCAATCCCTCCTCAAAAGCGCATGACCAACCATCTCCAAGCGATCAATGGCCTGCTAGAGCTGGTTCATTCGGAAGGAAACGCCTTTCAACAGGGTCGCCTCCCCTCTCACGTCGACTCGTTAGAGCACTTTCGCGAGATCGTGCCCTTCACCACCAAGCAAGAACTCGCGGACGATCGCGAAGCTAACGCCCCCTTCGGCAGTAATCTCACCTTTCCGCTAGACCACTACACTCGCTACTGCCAAACAAGTGGCACCAGTGGACAGCCACTACCCTGGATCGACACGCCAGAGAGCTGGCAGTCGATGTTAGACTGCTGGAAACAAGTCCATGCGGCGGCGGGGCTGACCTCTCCGAGCGAACGCATCTTCTTCGCCTTCTCCTTCGGTCCCTTCCTCGGTTTTTGGACAGCCTACGAAGCCGCCACTCAGTTAGGCTTTCTCGCCATTCCTGGCGGCGGCATGCGCAGCGAAGCACGTCTACAAATGATGCGGCGCTTCGAAGTCACCGCCCTTTGCGGCACACCCACTTACTGCCTGCGGCTAGGCAACCTCGCTCAGGAGATAGGCTTGACATTCCCTCATCTGAAAGCCCTTCTCGTCGCGGGAGAACCTGGCGGCAGCCTACCTGAAGTCCGAGCACGCCTCACTCAACTTTGGGGAGATCACATCCGCATCTGTGACCACCACGGCCTTACCGAAACCGGCCCCGTCACGCATCAGGATCCCGATCATCCAGGTCGTCTCATCGTCATGGAAGACGCTTTCCACGCTGAAGTCCTCGATCCGGACACACACGAAGAAGTCGCCAATGGCCAGACCGGCGAACTCGTCCTAACAACCCTCAAACGTACCGCCTGCCCTCTCTTCCGCTACAGGACCGGCGACCTTGTCCGCAAGCTTCGCACCACTCAGCTCATCCTAGACGGCGGCATCCTCGGCCGACTCGACGACATGGTCCTCGTCCGCGGCGTCAATGTCTACCCGAGCGCCATAGAACGCGTTGTCCGACGCTTTGATGACATCGGCGAATACCGCGTCCTCCAAACATCCCAAAACAACATGGTGGAGCTCAAACTCGAAGTAGAAGCAGCCACGAATAGCCACGTCGCCAATGCCCTCCAAGAAGCGTTCTGGGACCAATTTCAGCTTCGCATTCCAGTCGAAACTGTCGAACTCGGAACCCTTCCCGAACAAGAGTTCAAGGCCAAGCGCTGGGTGAAAGTCTAGTTAGACCTTAGCCGAAAAACCATTTTCTTGAAGAATCAGATAGCGCTCTGTTAGCCTTTGGTTAACGTAACCCGTTGACTTTTAGAATATTACCACCAACAGAATTCGATCACTCTGCTCGGCAAGAACTGCTTTTTGAGGCGGAACTCTCGTCAGAACTCAACAGTTTCGTTAACCAGTCCATCGAAATCACCTATCAATTCCCGGAGCTTGTTTCTGAAGTTGATCGCGATCTCGATATCCACGGCCTGAAGAAGAAGGCCATACGCGATGC
>CALLLI010000450.1 GCA_938082635.1 uncultured Verrucomicrobiales bacterium | reverse complement strand
ATTCACTAAAATGGGTTTGGCTCCATTGAGCGGGCTTTCGCCTTGACCGGGGTGCCTTGCTTGCCAATGTCTGCGTCATTGAGAACGTCTAAATTCAGTAAGGGTCTGAATCCGAGGAGCGCCCATGGTTGACGTCGTGTCATCTCGGGTGCTGGTCAGCGTCCTGTTTCATTCTTCTTCTCGTAGAGGCTTCTTGGAAAGGCAGCTACCTACTGCGTTGTGTGCCGACGTGATCGTTCCGTTTCTTGGAATAATCGTGGCGAGTAATCCATCACTTGATCTCCAGCCCTGTGCCCATGCCTGAACTACCTGCTATCCCTTGGGAGAAAGTCGGACCCGAGCATCGTCTCGACTACAAACGAGCCTTCATGCTCATCGATCTGAACCGCTGTACAGGATGCCATTCTTGCAGTGTGTCTTGCAAGACGGAGCACGAGGTGCCGTTGGGTGACTTCCGTATGCGCGTGCGGTATTTGGAGCGTCCTGACAAAGCGACGCTTGCTTTTCTGCCGCTTATTTGCATGCAGTGTCAGGATGCGCCTTGCTTGAAAGCGTGCCCGACGGAGGCGATCGGTCGACTTGATGATGGGCGGGTGGTCATCGATGACGAGAAGTGCTGCGGCAATAAGGCGTGTGTGTCGGCTTGCCCTTACGGAGCGATTTTTATCAACGAAGAGTCTAACAAAGCTGAGAAATGCGATTTCTGCACGCATCGCACCGAGATCGGGCTGGAGCCTGCGTGTGTGTCTTCCTGTCCTACGGATGCGATTCAGTTTGGTGACTTAGAGAACCCTAACGATCCGGTCACGATGGTGGCGAAGGCAAAGAAGGCGAAGGGCTTCAAAGAAGATGCGGGAACGGAGCCTTCCGTACTCTACGTGGATCATGAGCCGTGGATGGAGCCTAAGTCGAACTTGGGCGTGCAGTTGAGCCCTGCCGACGAAGACGTGATTTACGAGCAGAATAACTTAAAATCCAAAGTCTAACGGATCAATGAGTGCCCCCTTTGGATTCCAGATCATCCTCTATCTCTTCCTGGCCGGTATCGCGGCAGGCAGTGCGATGGTGGCGAGTTTAATGTTGCCTCGTAGTGATCCTGACGCTTTCGTTGTCGGGAAACGAAGCCTCGTTCTGTCGATCATTGCGATTAGTATTGGTGTGATTTTCTTGGTGGCCGATCTGGCCAACCCGTCTGAGTTCTTTCTCATCCTAACCAAGGCCAATCCGGCTTCGGCGATTGCTTGGGGGGCGCGCATTGTCACGAGTTTCAGTCTGGTAGCGGTGTTTTGTTGGACACTCTATCGTGGTAAGAGCACGGGAAGTGCGACGAGGGCAGAATGCGCCTCCTTGTGGGTGCTACGCTTGTTGGCATTGGCTCTGGCGATCTATCCGGGGTTCGTTCTCATGCAGGGTAAGGCGATGGCTTTGTGGAATACTTGGATCATCGTTCCGTTAATTGCATTGTCAGGGTTGCACGCGGGCTTTGCGGCCAGCTCCTTGCTTTCAGGGAAACGGAAAGCCTCGTCGCTCCATAGCCTTTCCTGGGAGAAATCCGTGCTGGCGATCGTTGGCATGCTTTTGGTGGCAGTGTTGGTCATAGCGAAAGTGTTTTCGCTCTTAGCGATTCTGGCGCTCGTGATTAGCGTGTTGATCCCTTTCGCGCTTCTAGATCGAAGGGCTGGCGCCTTGACGAGCCTCAGCATCTTGGCGGGTAGCCTGGTGTTACGTGCCTGGCTGATCACCGATGGTCAATCCCTCTTTTTCTAACTCTTTCTTATTTCTGAGCTCTCATGGCTGACAATGTTTCTAGACGCGATCTCCTTAAATTGGGTGTGGGTGCCGCTGCGGCTCTCGGCATTGGCGCTACTGGTCTTCCGTTGGTTAGGCGGATCGTTGGTGGGGCTCCGACGATTGACGTCGCCAAGCTTACCGCAAACAAACTCGATTACACGAAGGCGAAGGCGATCCCGACGATTTGCTTTGGTTGTACGACGCACTGTGGCGTGGTCGGTTGGGTGCAGGATGGTCGGGTGCGACGCATCGATGGCAATCCGTTAGATCCGAATAGTAAAGGGAAGATTTGTTCCAAGGCGCAGGGGATGATCAGCTATACTTACTACCCCGAGCGTCTGCTCTATCCTTTGAGGCGTGTGGGGAAACGTGGTGAAGGCAAGTGGAGACGCATTTCATGGGACGAAGCGAATGAAGAGATGGCGGCCAAGCTCCGGCCGTTGCGTGATGAAGGTCGCCATGAAGAGTTCGTTTTCCATTATGGCCGTGACAAGACGAAGGGCTACACGAAGAAGTTTACGAATGCCTTTGGGACGCCGCATCGTCTGAATCGCCGCGCGATTTGTAGTTCTAACAGACGTGCGCCGCTCATGAGTTACTACGGACGTGAGTTCGAGTGGGAATCGCAGGATTTTGAGAACACGCAGTACATCGTGAACTTTGGAGGTAATCCGATGGAGGCGTACCAGGGTGGTCTCTACATGATGCACCGCATCCAAACGGCACGTGTGGACAAAGGTGCGAAGATGGTGACCTTCGAGGTGCGTCCTTCGGCGACGGCGTCTGTGTCAGACGATTATTTCCCGATCATGCCCGGCACGGATGGTGCGGTGGCCTTTGCCATGATCCACACGATCTTGAGGGAAGGCCTGGAGAACAAGGAATTCTGGGAGCGCTGGGCGAACCATCCTCTTGCCGAAGTGCGACGGTTAGTGGCTGAGTACACGCCAGCTTGGGCTGAGAAGATCAGTGGTGTACCGGCGGCTGAGATCGAGCGGATCGCCATCGAGTTTGCCAATGCCGCGCCTGCTTGTTGTACGATGTCGAACCGTGGTTCAGCCAAGCACTACAATGGCGTGCAGAGCGATCGAGCCATTCGCATGCTCGATGTGCTGGTAGGAAACGTTGGCAAACCGGGAGGTTTCTGTTTGAGCTCTTTGCGAGGGTGGGCTGGTCGTTACGGCCAGGAAGGCTTGCCCAAATTGAGTCAACCAGGTCCGAAGCCAAGTGATCCCAAGCCTTGGGGCATCGGAGAAGGTTACAACGAAGTTGCCTTTAAGAAGCTGCCGCAGGAGATCCAAGATCGAGTTTCTAACTTTCCGGAAGAGTGGAAGAAGAAGTACTTTGGAGAGCTAGCCACGCCGAGTGAATATCCGCTGGCCTGGCATTGGTATCAAATGCGGGTCGGGCAGTTGGTGTATCCGTATATTAGGGAGAAACGGCAGAAGGTGAGTGTCTACATGTCGTTCACCTTAGGCGCTTCCTATGGCTATCCCGAAGCGAACGTGGTTCGCGATGTGCTCAGGGATGAAGAGTTGATTCCTTTCCATGTGGCCATCGACATTGGCTACGGCGAGCAGAGTGCGTTGGCGGATATGATTCTGCCAGAAGCTACCAGTTTGGAGCGCTGGGATCATCATTCCACGAATAACTATGGCTTGGTGCCGTACACTGGCGTGCGCCAACCCTTGGTCAAACCGGCTGGCGAGACGAAGTCGGTCCAGATCATCCTGCGAGATCTTGCTCGTAAGATCGGTGGTGGGATGGAGGCTTACTTCGACTTTGAGGACGAGGAATCCTATTACAAAGAGTGGTACAAGAACCTGCCGATTGCTTGGGAAGACTTTAAGAAGCGCGGCATCTGGTGGGATACGGAACGGGAGAAAGACTACGAACTTTACGAACGTCCTCTGACGGATGTCGAACTCGCGGACACGACGGTGGAAGAGACGACTGGCCGGGTCATGAAAGCCGGTAAGGCGGTGGGTATCATGCGCGATGGCAAGGCAGTGCGTGGTTTCAACACGCCAAGCAAGGTGATCGATATCTATGACGAGATCTTCCCGATAGCGGCCAAAGCAGTTGGGCTGCCGCTAGATGACGTCAATGCCAGTCCGATTGCTCGGTGGGGGGCGGTGCCAGAGCACGAGAACCTTGCTGAAGACAATTTCATCTTCACGACGTTCAAATGGAACGTGCACACTCAAGGGCGTTCGGGTCATTGGAAGTACCATGCGGAGATCGTGCACACGAATCCCGTCTTCATGCATCCCGATACTGGTAAGGCGCTCGGTTTACAGGAAGGCGATGAAGTGAAGCTGGATGTCTTTCGCCCTAAAGGGCACACCTACCGAGGTGGAGAGGAAGGTGTCATGGGCTCGTTCAATAACCACGTTCGTTTTCTCAAAGGCATGCATCCGAAGGTTGTGGCTTGTTCGCATCACGCGGGTCACTGGGAGCATGGTGCTGTCGGTCGTAGTGTGAACAAGATCATGGAGCCTGCCAAGGAGGGCATTGCGAAAGAGGTGACGGACAAGGACGTGCCGAATCGCATTTGGTGGTCGAAAGACCGTGGCGGTATCGGTGGTGGCGTGGCGATCAATGATGCTTTGCCGATCAATCCGTGCCCTCTCGTGGGCGGTCAGAACTGGTATGATAATGTGTGCAAGGTGTCTAAAGTCTAACCAAGGGCAGGCGTATCTCTCCTAACGAATCCATAGCCTTCGGTGGCCTTCTGCAACTGCTTGGGCGTCTGCTGGTCGAAGAGCTGAGTCCTGATCTTGTCGGTATTCTTCAGCAGCCTTCCGTGTTGGAGGCGTTTGATGGGATGGCCTACCTGACGCGAGAATGGGATGCGGCGACGCATGAGCAGGCTGCGGTAGATTACTGCACGCTGTTTGTCTTGCCCAAAGGTGTGTCACCGATGGCTGGAGCGTGGTTGGGCCAGGGTGATCGCGAACCGAATGGTGTTCACATTCAGACCGTCGTGTCGTCACTCAGTGCTCGGGTTGGGTTTCCCTTGCCAGAGTCCTTAGCGGCAGCGCCTCCTGAGCATGCCGGTCTCTTGCTCTTTCTGGGAGGTCAACTTGCTTGTGCGACTGATAGTGAGCTCTCGAAAGAGGCGATTCCCTTTCTGAAGACCACTTTGTGCCCTTGGTTTGCTCGATTCAGTCAAGCACTCGCAAGATCGACGGTATCGCCCTTTTATAGCAAGGTAGGCCAGCTGCTTGGCGATACTTACGACGAGTATCTTTGTTAGCTCTAGGAAATGTTCTGCACGCGCTGAAGAAGGAGATGGTCACACAAGATGAGCGCCGTCATGGCCTCGACGATGGGCACGGCTCTCGGAAGAACACAGGCATCGTGGCGTCCGCGGCCTTTTAGGGTCGTATCTTCTTTGTCTGTCGAGACCGTGTCTTGGGCGGTCATGATGGTCGCGGTGGGTTTGAAGGCCACACGGAAGATAATAGGCTCGCCATTACTGATGCCGCCTTGCACTCCACCAGAGCGATTGCTTGTGGTGCTAACACGATCGCCATCCATGCGGAAGGGGTCGTTGTGTTCGCGACCCGTGAGCTGAGTGCCCGCGAAACCACTGCCAATTTCGAATCCTTTCGTCGCTGGCAAGGAAAGCATGGCACCGGCTAACACAGCATCGAGTTTGTCGAAGACAGGTTCGCCAAGGCCTGGAGGCACGCCTCGAACGATACACTCGACGACGCCACCAATGGAGTTGCCCTCGCCACGGACATCCTCGATGCGCTTGATCATGGTTTCGACCATGTCGAGGTCGCCTGTTCTAACGATGTTCGACTCAACGTCGTCAAATGAGACGGTGAGAGGATCGATGTTGGCTTCGAGGTCTTGGATCGATTTGACGTAGGCGATGATTTCCAAGTCTGGGGCGAGCTTAGCGATCACTTTCTTGGCTACCGAGGCGGCAGCGACGCGACCGATGGTTTCTCTAGCAGAGGCGCGACCGCCACCTTGCCAATTTCGGATGCCGTACTTGGCGTCATAGGTGTAGTCGGCGTGGCTGGGCCGGTACTTCACGGCCATTTCCTCATAGGAGGACGGGCGGGCGTCCTTGTTCCGCACCATGATGGAAATCGGAGTGCCCAGCGTTTGGCCTTCGAAGAGGCCGGAAAGGATCTCGCATTGATCCGATTCGGCGCGTGGCGTGACAATCTTGGACTGCCCGGGGCGCCGACGATCGAGGTCTATTTGGATGTCTGCCTCACTCAGTGCGATGCGTGCCGGGCAGCCATCGATGACTACCCCGACGCCGCCACCGTGAGATTCGCCCCAAGTGGCGATGCGAAAGAGTTGTCCAAAAATACTGCCCATATGTCCTTTGACCTAAAGGCCGAGGAGGATTCCCCTCAACCGAAGAATTGCGGTGACTTCGCGGTGAGTGGATGGTGGGCGGGGATTTCTCGACTGGCCTCTTGGGCCGTCTCGTGGCTAGATGAGTCATGATCCGATCTCTTCTCGCTACGGTCCTTGTTGGTCACCTGCTTCTCGCCGGCGGTCATGCTCAGAATCGCTATCGGGAGCACACGCCGTCTAAAGCCGAGGTGCGCGTGCTTTGCTTCTCAGCGACGGGGTGGTATCGCCATCCTGATATTCCGGCGATTAACTATTGGTTGGTGAAGACTGGCGCCGCCTATGGGATTCAGATCGACGTTTCGGAAACGGCCAAGGACCTGAGTGCGAAGCGCTTGGCTGATTACGATGTGCTTCTGCTCAACAATGCAAACACGTTGGATAAGGTGTTCGACGAGAAGCAGCGTAAGATCATTGAGGATTGGTTCGCTGCGGGTGGCGGCATTGTCGGGGTGCATGCCGCTTTGGTCCATCAGCAGGATTGGCCCTGGCTTCACGAGTTGGCTGGCTGTGACTTTGATAGCGATTCAGATTTCCTTGAAGCGCGTGTCGTTGTCGATCCAAAGGCAAAGGAGCATCCTGCGGTTAAAGGGCATGGCGATTCGTTTGTCTACAAGGCTGACTGGACGAACCATACGAAGTCCGTCACTGGCTTGGAAGGGGTGCAGGTGCTGTTGCGTGTGGATGAAACAAGCTACGAGCCTGTGCGGAAATATTTCCAAGAACGTGGAGGCAAAGCGATGGGCGAGGATCATCCGATTGCTTGGATTCGGGAATTTGGCGGTGGAAGATTCTTCTACACGGAGCTTGGACACGACGTGCCGTCGCTAGAAACGGCCTTCGGGCGGCAGCATATTGTTGAAGGGATCCTGTGGGCTGCGAAGAAGAAGGCTCGGTGAACGCGAAGCGGTTCTAGCAATGGGAGTGCTGCATTTGTTGGATGAGGATAGGAGGGTGACTTACACCATTCTCCTGGGGGTGTGGGCGATGGTTGCCATCTACACGATGGCGCACGATCAATGATTCAACAGGGGACGTCCGCCCGGACTTCTTTGCTGACGCTTTGCTAGAAATCCAGGTAGATTTCTGTCCGTCGATTGCGCCCTCGGCCTTCTGGGTTGTCCGTGCCGTCGGGCTTGAGATTCGGACTGAGTGGCAAGCGCTCGCCGAAGGCTTGGAGGTTAATCTGGCTACCGCGCACGCCAAAGGAACGCAACGTCTCGGCCACCTTGGCGGCGCGTCGTTGTGATAGGGCGTCATTGTAGCTGTCATCACCGAGGGCATCTGCATGGCCACCGATCTGGATGCGCTTAGTCGAGCTCTGTTTGAGTAGCGAGGCCACCACGGCGAGCTGCTTCAGTGATCGTACGGTGAGTTTGTCATCGTCGTAGCCAAAGTAGAGAACGAGCGAGTCGCCCCCTGCCGGGGTGTTCACGAGCGGTGACTGGAAAGCGTTCGTTTCCGCTGCCATGCTGGTGAAGCCACGCATGAGGCTCGATAGATTGATGCGATCCACAAGCCAGGTCTCGCCTTCTTTCTTGAGCTCAAGTCCGAATTCGGAGTCTAATTGATAGGTAGGCGAATGAACTTTCGCGACAACCCAGGCTCGATCCTCAGAGACATTGGTCGTCTTGAGTCCACTGGCACCAGGCTTGAGCTGAAACTTGGCCTCATCCATGATGATTCCGAGTGCAGCGAGTTTCTCGTCAGTCACTTGGCCCGGGTTGACCAAGGACTTGAGATTTCCGAGGTCGCCAGCGAGCAGTGTATTCACAAATACGGCGGCCTGCTGATCGGCTTCGCCATTCGGGGTAATTGGAATGGTTGCCTTCACTGCTTTCGGAAGCTGAGCTGAACTCAGGCCCCATTCGTCTTCGCCACGGGAAAACTCCAAGAGCAGCCTGTCTCCGGAAGTGGAACCAGTTGGGCGCAGATTGATTGCCCAGCGTTCTCCAGTGGATGTGGGGCCGAGATCGGTTACCGGTTGTTTGGCGTCCAGGGAAAGGGATCCTTGGGTGATAGCTCCGAGGAGCGCGCGGCGCTCGGGCTTTGTTAGGGTGCTGCCTAGCAACGTGTCGACAGCCCATTCGTCGCCGCCGAGAAGACTTCGAACGATCTGTTTCACCATTGTTGACGGTGCTGCGCCTTCCATCTCCGAGGGAAGTGAAGTGGCTGGTGTCTGTTGAGCCTCGGGTGCCACCACTTCAGTGGGGGCTGATTGACCAATGGTGCCACTGACCGTCGTGGAATGGTCGGCTGCTCGGTTATTGGCGCAGTGATAGAGTCCTCCGGCGCCGCCCAGGGCTGCGAATGTCAACAGGCCAGCAATGAGCGCGCTATTCGTTCCAGAGCGTCGCGAGTCATCCGGTGGGAGCGGGTTGTAAGTGGGGGGAGGGGAGGAATCCATCGGTAAGCGTGAGGGCTATCCTAGTGGGATCGGGAGTTGAACCGATCCGCGCCTGCCTGGGAAACTGATGCGAAGGTAGATCTCGCCGGTAGATTGCTGAAGGACTTCGTAGAATTCCCGTGGCGTTTGAACAGGCACATCATTCACTTCATGAATCAGCAGACCTTTAGAAAGAAGACGCCTCTCAGCTCCTGATCCCTCTCGGACATCCGTAATGACGACCATGGAATCATAGGGCTGGAATTGCAGGTCAATGCGTTCGCTTGCCGCGACGTAGTCGACGCGAAGTCCTGCGCGGTCCCAGCTCTCCTTGACCATGGCTTCCGCCGGTTCGGCGATGTCGACAGATCCGTTGGGCTGAATCACAGCGGTGAGCTCTTGCTTCACCCGTGAACGCATGATGGTTAGGGTGACTTCCTGGCCACTGTCGGTGTCTTGGATATGCTCCACGAGTTCATTCACATCGGAGAAGGGCTTGCCGTCGTACTGCAGGATCACGTCGTCTTTGCGCAAGCCTGCTTGATAGGCGGGCGACCCTGCGCGAGTGCCATTGACGAGGCAACCCTCAGCACTGCGCAGGCCGAGAGTGATGGCGTCATGAGGATGGATCTCTTTGATGTAAACACCTAGGTAGCCGTAGCTTGGCACGTCCTTGGTGAGGATGCGCCGCACGGCGTTACTGACATCGTTCGAAGGGATCGCCAGGCCGTAGGCGCTTCCTGCGGCTGCGAAGCTGTTAGGATCGTTGTAGATGGCGCTATTGATCCCGACGATCTTTCCCTGAACGTCGACTAAGGGGCCACCTGAGTTGCCGCGGCTCAGTGCCGTATTGGTTTGAATTAACGGTGGCACACTATCGCTGACCACTCTCGGTTTGGCGCTGCTGACGATGCCGTCGGTGAATGTGCCGTCTAAGCCAAACGGACTGCCTATGGAGAAGACCATTTCTCCTTGGCGCACCAGGCTCGAGTCTCCGAATCCCAGTGGTTTGAATGTGAGGTCTGGTTCCACATCGACTTTCAGTACGGCAATGTCGATGACGGGATCATAGCCGATGACATGGGCCGGGTACTGCTGGCTGCCATGCGTGGTCACGGTGATCGTTCCATCGATGGCCCCATCGATTACATGATGGTTGGTCACGACATGGCCTTCGCGGGAAATGAACGCTCCCGAACCTTGGCCTGGCTCGCGTTCGCGCTGCACGACGACGGCATTCAGATCGAAGAGTGGGCTTGGCACCACGGTGCGCCGGGAAGCAGGCCGCTCCATTTCGATGGAAACGACGGAAGGGACGACAGCTGCGGCTAGATTTGCTTTCTCGCGGCTAAGCAGAGCAAGGATCTTCACGTTGGTCAGGTCCATCGCAGGCCCGGCGGCTGGCGTGAAAGCACTGGGCGCGGTGATGGGATCTGGCTCGACGGATTCAGCTGGCGGTGGTGCGATCTCCCCTCGGAGGAGCTGGAAGAGCCCATAATCCTTGCCGATTCCTCGCATCCAGTACGTCAGAATGAGTGCTGCACAGCACACAATCATTAGTACACTTAATCGCCGAACCCCGTCATGCATGCTGGTAAATTACTAGAAAAACCGTTCCTGCCAAACGATCATTCACCTGGTGATCGGTCCTGAGGCGCAGAACGGCCTCTAGAATGGCCTGTGGCTGGCTTCTTGCGGGCCAAATGGGGCCCAATTCCCCGGAGACTCAGTCCAGAACCTTGTAGCCCTCGGTGCTCGGCTCGAAAGTGCCTGCGGGGACTGCTTTGTTCGGAAAGACCCGGGTGAAGCGGTTGTAGATCGTAGACTTGTCGCGGAAGAACATCTTGAAGGCCTTGAGCTGATGATCCTTTTCGTAGATATAGAAGACCAGTTTGGTCAATGCGAGGGAAGTCTTACTGTCACGGATCTTGGTCTCCACGCTGTAATAGTCGTCTTCTTTGATGATGCGTGTCACTTGGAAGCCGCGTTGGAAGTCTGCTAGGGTTTGAGGGAAGCCTGCCTCGATGAATGTGAGTCCGCGAAAGCGCTCGTCTTCCCGCAGGCCGGTGAGCGTGTGCTGCTTCATCTTCATCTTCTTGGGCTGCATAATGAGGACTTCCTTGTCGTTCTTCACGGCAAGATAATCCTGACCGATATCCCAACGGACCCGCCCGGGAGATTGGTAATAGAAGGAGCCTTCTTTTTTAAAGGTGCGCCGGATGGTGTTCATCTTCCGCTCTTGCACGAAGGTTCCGTAGAGGCTGTCGAGTTTGGACTGGGCCTCGATCCATTTCTTCACGGGCGTGAGATCGACTTCACGGGCGGTGAGGGGGGAAAGTTGCCAGAGAAGGGCGCAGAGGGTCAGAGCGAGAGGGGAACGCATGGGAGGGAATTTATCAAGGAGAGGGAAGCAGGCAATGGCCCAAGGTGGCCGATTGCGAAGCCCGGACAGGTGCCATAAGGTCCTGCCCATGTCAAAGAAACGCACGGTGAGCCCTGGTGAGACGCGTCTCACCACGAGTTGTCGTGCGCTGGTGAAGGTGCCAGGGATCACCAAGCTTGAGCAGATGGTCAGCAAGTGGCCTGTACGTAGCACCAAGGTGCTCGATCAGATCGCTGAACCAGCACAAGCCTTCTGGATCACATGGCTTCTGGAGGTCCTGACGGAACGCCGTCCTGAGGGCGGCACGCTATGGATTCTATGCCGTGATGTGACGCAGCAGGATCGTTTGGCCAATGAACTCCCGATTTGGATGTCCCAGCCGGTGCTCTACTTTCCACAGTATGACGCCGTGCATTTCGAAGGTGCCCAGCCGGATCCAGAAACTGCCTCCGAGCGTTTGCAAACCCTTCACGCACTTGGTCGACCGCCAGACCAGTGGCGGGTGGTGCTGATGCATCACGAGAGTTTAGAGGAAACGGTTCCAGCGCTAGGAGCCTTGGAACGTGAGGAATTGCAAATTGAAGTGGGCTCAGCTTGGGACCTCGAAGTCTTAGTAGAGAAATTGCAAGGAGCTGGCTTTGATAGGGTGGCGCAGGTGTTTGAGCGCGGGCAGTATGCGCAGCGCGGCGGCATTCTGGATATCTTTTCTTGGCAGGCCACGGATCCGGTGCGGATTGAGTTTTTTGATAGAGATGTCGAGTCGATTCGTATCTTTGATATCGATGCACAGACGTCCGTGCGTTCGTTAGAGAGAACGTCTCTCTTGTTGAAAGACGAAGGTGATGAATTTAGTCTCTTCTCTGCCTATGTGGCGAAGACAGATCGCACTCTTGCCATGGAATGTGGTGATGAGGATGCGCTATCTATCAAGCCGCACCTTCGACTCACGGAATTCTCTGCCAAGGCGACGTCAGCTGAGCCTGCTTGGGCGAGTACGGATGGTCCCATTGGGGAATTCCATGCTGGGGACTTTATCTTGGAAGAAGCCAGACGCGCGCAGTTCGAAGAACAGTTAGCCGCCTGGACTTCTGAGAAATGGCAGATTCGGATGTACTTCAACAACCGGGGTGAGGAGGACCGTTTCAAAGAACTCATTGCTCCAGACGCTTTAGAGCGGGCAGGTGTGGAGTTCTGTGAGGGGCGATTGGCCAAAGGCTTCACCGTGCCTCATGCCAAGCTAGCGGTCCTGACGGATGCCGAGATCTTTGGTCGTTACCAGCATGGGCGCACGCAGCGGTTGTTCAAGCGTGTGAGCCGACAACGTAAGGCGAGGAATTCTGATTTCGCGCAGTTCCAGCCGGATGATTACGTGGTTCATGCCGAGTACGGGATCGGTCGTTTCGAGGATATCGAGAAACGAGAGCGCAATGGCGTGGAGGAAGATGTGCTCGTGATCGAGTACGCGGAAGACTCAAAGCTTCATGTGCCTTTGGAACATGCACACCTTGTGTCTCGCTATGTCGGGGTGGGAAAGAGCTCTCCCAAGCTGAGCAAGCTGGGCAGTGAGCGATGGATGAAGGTGAAGAAGGCGACGGAGCGGGCCATCATGGATTACGCCGGCGAGTTGCTCAAGCTGCAGGCCTCCCGCCAGACCTATGAGGGCATTACGCATAGGGAAGACACCAAGTGGCAGTGGGAGTTTGAGAATGCTTTTCTTTATACGGAGACACGGGATCAGTTGAAGGCGATCCATGATACCAAGACGGACATGGAGAGTCACTTGCCGATGGATCGACTCATCTGTGGGGATGTTGGCTTTGGTAAGACAGAAGTGGCCATTCGCGCAGCGTTCAAGGCGGTCATGAGTGGTTATCAAGTGGCCATGCTCTGCCCGACAACCGTTCTAACTCAGCAACACTACGATAACTTTTGTGAGCGGATGTCAGACTATCCCATCCGCATCGAGCAGCTGAGCAGATTTCGCAAGCCAGCGGACCAGCGCAAGGTGGTCAAGGGGCTGATCGAAGGCACCGTGGACCTTGTTATCGGGACGCATCGACTCACCTCCAAAGACACGAACTTCAAGAAGCTGGGGCTGGTCATCGTGGATGAAGAGCAACGCTTTGGAGTGCGTCACAAAGAGAAGTTCAAGGAGCGTTTCCATTTGGTAGATGTCCTCACTTTGTCCGCGACACCTATTCCCAGGACGCTTTACATGTCGCTCATGGGCGTGCGGGATATGTCGACCATCGACACCGCACCGCCTAACCGATTGCCGGTACAGACCACGATTTGCGCCTATGATCAACGCTTGGCTCGTGATGCCATTCAGCGGGAGCTGAAGCGTGATGGGCAAGTCTTCTACTTACATAATCGTGTGGGTAGCATTGAGGGCGTGGCCGAGAAGATTCGCGAATTGTGTCCGGGCGCGCGTGTTGGGGTTGGCCACGGGCAGATGGATAAGGAGCAGCTTGAGGATGTCATGCATCGCTTCGTCGATCATGAGTTGGACGTGCTCGTTTCCACCACGATCATCGAGAGTGGCATCGATATTCCCAATGCGAACACGATCATCATCGATCGGGCAGACCGCTTTGGTCTGGCCGATCTCTACCAGTTGCGGGGACGGGTTGGTCGCGCTCAACGCAAAGCTTACGCGATCCTCATGCTGCCGCGTCATGTGCTAGGCACGGGAGATGCGAACAAGCGAATGAAGGCCATCCGCGACTATTCTTCGCTAGGGGCGGGCTTCAAGATCGCTATGCGCGACTTGGAGATTCGCGGTGCTGGAAATTTGTTAGGTACGCAACAGAGTGGCCACATCATGGCCGTGGGATTCGATCTTTATTGCCAGCTTCTGAAACAATCCATCGCAGCTTTGCAAGGGCGTCACACGGTCACGCGTGTGGATGTGCCCATGCGAATTGATTTCATTACGAACAACCAACGCAAAGGCGACAAGAGTGAAGACCTCGTTCCCGCATACATCCCTGCGAGTTACATTGAAGAAGCTACGTTGCGTATCGTTGCCTATCGGCAACTTGCTGAGCTGACAACTCTGAAGGAACTCAAAACCCTTCTAGGAGAATGGGTGGACCGTTTTGGGAAACCGCCAGTGCCCGTAGAGAACCTGTTAGCTTGCACGGAACTCAAGATTATTGCCGCCCACTCGGGCATCAGTGTGATCGAGATCAAAGACAAGAAATTTATGCTAACCAAAGGTGGCAACTACATCATGGTCGACGGCAAATTTCCCCGCCTCAAAGGCCGTCGCAACAAGCAACGTCTTCGCGCGGCGGTCGACATGCTACGGACACTCATTTAGGGGTAGGCCAGCCGTGCCGGATACGGTAGAAGCGGGAGTGCTCTGCTTTTGCGAAGTTCAGAACGTTCCTAGCGTGTTGGTTGGGCGATGTTAGTTTGTCGTGAAATGCGCCGCTTTTTTCTCCTCATGCTGGTCCTCGGGCTTCTCGTGCTCGTGCCCTTCGCTATCTGGGGAGAGGGGATGGAGACGCTCTGGACGGTGGCACGGCTGGAGAGCTTCGGTCAATGGGCTTGGCTCGTGGGCTTGGGCCTGCTGGTTGGAGATCTTGTCGTGCCCATGCCGTCGACGGTGGTCATGAGCGCGTTGGGTTATGTCTATGGGATTGCTATCGGTGGCGTGGTCGCGACGTTCGGGGCCATGGGGAGTGCGATGTTGGGCTACTGTCTATGCCGTTGGGTTGGCGAGCCGGTGGCGGTGTGTTTAGCGGGTAAGGAAGGGCTGGAAGCGGGGAAGGCGCTCTTTGGGCGCTATGGGCCGTGGGTGGTGGCGTTGTCTCGCTGTCTGCCTGTGATGGCAGAGGTGATGGCGTGTTTGGCTGGAATGACCGGCATGCCGTGGCGGCGATTTCTAGTGGCTGCCTTGGCGGGCTGTGTTCCCATGGGCTTTGCTTTCGCAGCTGTGGGTCAGCTGGGCGCAGATTCTCCAGTCGTCGCTCTGCTGGTCAGTGCGCTTGTCCCACCGATTCTATGGGTATTTGCGCGTCGATTAATTTCGAGAAGTGAGAATTAGATTGAGTTTTCATAACTATTGAGTCGCCAATTGGCTGGAATGCACCGTAAGTGATGTTTCGAACGTCGAAATGACCCTCACTCCCCCAGAAACTCTGCCCACTCGGCCGGTGGACATGTTGCTGCGCTTCACCTGCCCCATGTGTTCCACGGTACTCGAGATTCCTCGGGCACGGACAGGGCAGGAGGGGCCTTGCCCTGTGTGTGGCGCGACGATTGTTGCACCTTCTATTGTGATCGCTGCGTCATCTCAGCAGCAGCCAGCCGTATTGGGCGTTCCTGCTGCGGTGGAGCCACGCCCACAAGACAACATCAGTAAGGAGCTAGGCGAGGTGCCCGTTGAGAGTCATGCGACACGCCTTTGTGATCTGCCTCCGCGTCCGGCCTTTGCTGCTCGAGAGACTGGTAACCTGCCTGAACCTGCGGCTCCAAAGATGGAGCCGAGACGTCGGAAGCGAAGCGTGGTCAGCTTGGGCAAGCCGAGTTTGAGTCAGATGCTAAAGCGAGAGTTCTGGTTGATCCTGCTGGCTCTGGTTGTGCTGGCGGTGGGGGTGGGGGTGGCCTTTGCCGTCTATGGCGATGCGATGTTTAGTGGACTCGAGTCTGCTTCACCGATGCAGCGTTAGGCTGGCATCGTCATTGGATCGAGATGGGTGAGGCGTTGCTGTGACTCTGGCGGATTCCCCATTGACATAGCATCATGACTCGGAATGATCGGGGGACTTAGTTATGAAGATGCCCGCAGTGAAATACGCTCGTACCTTCCCGCGGGCAGGCCGCTTGGTGAAGGTTATGTTTCTCAGTGCGCTGCTTTGGGTGTGTGTGCTAGGCCTCCCCTACTTTCTCTTCATGATGTTTTTTGGGAATGCCGGCGAGTATCAGAAGTGGTGGGCGATCGCGGCGCTGGTGGCGTTGCTTCTCGGAGTGCTCTTGCGCATTATCATTTATGTGCTGAGCACGAAGGTTCGTTGCCCGCTGTGCCAAGGCGCTGTGTTTCAGACAGCGAGCTGTCGGATGAATCAGAATGCTCGTAAGGCTCCCGTGCTTTCGTATTCCACTACGATGGTGCTGGATATGTGTATCTACCGCCGCTTCGTGTGCAAGTACTGCGGCACGCCATTCCGTTTGCGTAAATAGAGTCCGTGTAAACTAGGGCGCGACTGGGACCCTTCCCGTCAGTTCAATCCGTATGCAGGACATACGGCGTTTGCAGACAACCGCTTGGCTCGCCTGGCTCTTCGCTGCTGGGGGTTCCTTTGCGCAGGTGCCGATGGCAGAGCTGGATGCCTTGACGCCGCCAGGTGCTCAAGCTGGGCAAACGATCAAGCTCCAGCCTCATGGGAGTTCTTTGGATGAACTTGCCGGTGTGCTGGTTTCTGACGCGGCGGTGAAAGGTTCGCTTGAGAATGGTCAGATTCACTTGGAAATCCCGGAGGGCCTGTCGCCCCGATTGATCGATGTGTCTGTCCACGGTCGCTTTGGGGTTTCGAACCCGCGCGCGTTTGCGGTTGGCAACTTACCGGAGATCCAAGAAACGGGCGATCATCAGAAGCGTGACTCGGCTCAAGTGGTCGAGCTCGATCAGACTCTGAACGGAAGAGCGACGGCGTCCTTGGTCGATTGGTTCCAGTTCACCCCGACGACGACGGAGCCGATCGTTATCGAGGTTCTGGCTGAGCGGATTGATTCGCGCATGGACCCCACCTTGGTCATTGTCGATGCCAAAGGCTACGAATTGGAACGATTTCATGATATCCATGGGCGCGATGTTAGGATTACGTTCAAGCCCTCTCAGCCGAACCAGCCTTACTACCTTGGGTTGAATGATTTCCTCTATGAGGGCGGAGCTTCTCACTACTATCGCTTGTCGCTGACAAAGTTCCTGATCGATCGCCAAGCGCCGGTGCGCATCCCCGCGAACCTGTCAGTGCTTGCGTTGTCAGAGCAAACCCAAGCTTATGAAGCTGGGCAGACCCTGACGTCCATTCCAGTCTCCATCTCAGGCGAAACGCCACCACGCGCTCGTCCCTATGTCGATCTTGTGGTGGAAGAAGCAGGCGCTATTGCCATCGAGCTGTTCTCCGATCGACTCGGTCAGCCAACGGATTATTGGCTTCGCGTTTCGACCGTGTCAGACGATGGCAAGTTGAAGAAAGTCGTCGAGGACGATGACACGGATGATTCTGTGAAGGACAAGCGCTTCCTGATTGGTTCTCGCGATCCAATCGTCATGCTCAAGGCCAAGGCAAAGCAGCGCTATCGCATTGAGTGGCGGGATCAATTCCAGTCGATGGCACGCTATCGACTCGAGCTGCGCCGACCCCAGCCTAGCGTGCATCTTATCGCGGCTGCCGAGAAGCCTCATGAGGTCGGCAATCAGCTTTCGCGTTGGAGCCCCGTGTTGCGTCGTGGTGGCACGGTTCATTGGGAGGTCCTCGCTCTTCGGCGAGATGGCTTTGACGGGCCGATCACCGTGCGTGCCAAGGACTTACCCGAAGGCGTCACCGCTAGCCCTCTCACCATCGCCAAGGGGCAGCATCGTGGCGTGTTCCTCCTCACGGCGAGCGCTGATGCGCCTGCCTTTGCGGGGGTGTTGAGTTTGGTGGGGGAGATGGAGCTTGCTGGTGAGAAAGTGAGTCAGCCAGTGCAAGGGGCGACGCTTCTTTGGTCGATCGGTGATGCCAATAGTGAACGGTGGGAGGGGCGACTGACGCCGACTCCTGCCTTTGCGTTGCTCGCGCAGGAAACGGCACCGCTTTCGCTCGTCGCGCCACAGACCCACTATGAGACCTGTCTTGGAGGAAAGTTAGAGCTTCCCTTTGCGATTACGCGTCTGATCGGCCAGGCGGGGAATTTTAAGACCAAGCTCAGTGGTCTCCCAGGACTAGCGAAAGCGCTAGAAGCGAATTTCAATCCGGACGCCAAAGAGGTCAAGCTCACGCTCAACGTCGTCAATAACGACAACAACAAGTTTGTTCCCGGTGACTATGTCATCCACGCACGGGCCTGGGAAGGCAAGATCAAGTATCGGACAAATCCCGAAGCTGCAGATCGTGCGGCGGCCGATTTAAATGAGAAAGAAGCTGCCCTCGAAGTTGCTGTGGCGCTGAAGACGTCATTGGAATCGAAGGACGTGACCGAAGCCAGAACCGCCGAAGTGCAGAAGCAATTGGACGAAGCGACCGCAGCTAAAGAGGCTGCTGCAAAGATCGCTGAGGAAGCGAAGAAACGTGCGGCACCGCAGGACCTGACGCATGCAGTCGTGTCTCAGCCTGTCTTTCTGAGGATCGACGATGGACCGCTCAAGATCTCAGAGCTGAAAGAGGTCTCAGCTGAGCCAGGAAAGGATATCTCAGTGATAGTCTCCTTTGAGCGTCTCTACGGCTTTTCTGAAAGTGTCGAGTTCCAGCTGGTGCCTGGCAAGGATTCGAAACTCTTTGAGCCGTCCAAAGTCGCTGTGGCGAAAGAGGTGAATGAGGCCTCTTTCAAAGTCACCCTTTCCTCAGAGGCCAAGGCGGGGCGCTTTCAAGCCACGGTCGAGGCTAAGATCAAATTTAACGGACAAGATCTCACGATCAACCGTCCGGTTGCCATTGTCATCCCATGAAGAAGTTCACCTTCCATTTACTGATGCTAGTGCTGCTTTCGAGTGCGCTGGCGCAAGAGCCGATTTTGATCACGGAACTTGATCGCACTGAACCTGTGGATTTTGGCAAGGAGGTCTTTCCCTTGTTCAAGAAAAATTGCATCGCCTGCCACAACAGTTCCAAAGCCAAGGGGAAGTTGAACTTGGAAGATCCTAAGGCTATTCTCAAAGGGGGCTCAGAAGGCCCGGCCATTGTCGCGGGAAAGCCCGATGAGAGCTACCTGCTGCAGGTGGCCGCCCATTTGGAAGACCCCATCATGCCGCCGGAGAAGAACAAGGCGAACGCGGTGCCCTTCACGTCAGACGAACTCGGTTTGATCAAGCGCTGGATCGAGGAGGGCGGCAAAGGGGAAGCTCCGCTTGCCACGGTCACGCCAGAGAAATGGGTTCTGTCAAAGCGGCAAGACTACCCTGTCTATCACATGGCGCTGGGTCCCGACGATCATTTCGTAGCGGCGTCGCGCGGGCAGCGAGTGCATCTTTACGATTTGCGTAAGGGTGTGGAACTGAGTCAACTGACAGATCCCGCCTTGGCCTCGCAAGACATCTACAAGAAAGAAACGTTGGCCCACCAGGACTTCGTTCAAAGTATCGCTTTCAGTAAGGACGGCTGGATGGCTACTGGCGGCTTTCGCAATGCCAAGCTTTGGAAACCCGTGGTCAAGCAAGGGAAGGTTTATCAGACATTTCCAGAACCTGTTACTGCTCTGGACGTGACACCAGATGGCCACTGGATCGCCGCTGGGGACGCCACTGGGTGCGTGACGATTTCAAAAGGCGGCAGTCAGATGAGCCAAACCAAACTACACGAAGGCAACGTGGTTGCTCTAGCGCTTTCTTTGGACGGTGATCTGGTGGCGAGTGCTGGTGCTGATGGTGAGATTGAGTTAGTGAGAGCGGCTTCTCAGGAACAGGTCCATCAGTTCCACGCAGAGGAAGTGGTTAAAGCGCTCTTGCTCTTGCCTGAGCAACTCGTTGTAGCGACTGAGAGTGGTAAGTTGCGTGTGGGCGCTCTAGATAAGGGAGAGCTGACGTCGATCGCGGGGCATGAGAAAGCAGTCGTGGCGCTGGCATCGCATCCGAGTGAGGCTACGCACGTCTTCACCGGAAGCTTGGATGGGACGGTGAAGCACTGGGATATGCAGGAGAAGAAGGCGCTTCGAACGATCACGCATGGCGACGCTATTATTGATTTGTCAGTCTCGCCGGATGGGAAGCATCTGATCTCGCTCTCGGCAACTGTAGCGAAGGTCTGGAAGGTCGAAGACGGGAGTCACGTCGGCGACCTTGTGGTGACACCCGAGGAAGCGAGTCAGAACGAGCGTTTGAAGCGGGCTGAGAACACGAGCAAAGCCTTGGTGGAGAATCGTAAGAAGAAATTCGAAGAACGTCAGAAGGCTTGGAAGGACGAGGTGGAGAAGGCGAAGAAGGGAGCCACTGATCGGCTGGTTACCAAGGCGAAGTGGGACGAGAGCGATCTGGCAGCTCATCAGGCTCGTTTGACCCAACTCAGGTCCAAGGGTGAGCTCGATGGCGTCAATGTTGACGTGGCTTCTCTAAAGAAAGCCAAGGAAAGTCAGGAAGCACAGGCCAACGCTCTGGGTGAGCAAGTGAAGCAAGAGCGTGAACAGCGGGCGAGTGGTCTGGCCGAAGCCGCTGACCAAGCTAAGATCACTCTGGAGAAATGTCAGTCTCAACTCGCGATGCAGAAGACGATCAAAGAGAAGGCGCACCTTGCCTTGGCCGCCTTGAAGGAAGCGGAAGGATTGATAGGGGAAGGTGGCTCGGTGGGGGCTGCCGTCTTGCAGACAGAGAATCTTCTGGCAGAAGAGCAGAGAAAGCTCTCGATGCTAGAGATTCGTTTACTTGAAGTCACGAAGGCTGAGCAAGTTACGACTGGAGCCTTATATAGGTTGGAAGGGCTTGAGAAGGAGCATGCCAAAGCGAAGGCTGCGTTTGAGGGTAGCAAAGCTCGCTTTGCCAAAGCTGAGGATCGTTCCAAGAAACTCGCCGAAGCCCATAAGAAAGTTGAGGAGACCCTAACGAAAGCCAGCGAAGCCTTCACGAGTGCCGCGAAAGCGAACGGCCAGGCCATCGAGAACGAAGAACTTGCCATCAGGTTGAGCCAGCGCGCTTCTGAAGCACAGACCCGAGCACAAACCGCCCTCACGTTGGCCGAAGCCAAACTGAAGAAATCTGAAGAGATCCTCAAAGCTGGCGCTAAGACGGAAACCGGGCCGCTGACTTCCGTTGCGTTTGCTCCTGACGGAAAGACCTTTGCGATTGGTCGCGCCAAAGGGGCCGCCATTCTTTACGCGACGGAGAATCGACGCTTGCTCGGTGTGATCGAGGGGTCAGCGACGACGCATGTTGCCGGTTTGGCCGATGGGCAGTGGCTCACCAGCAAAGAGAAGTCCCTGCTTGCTTGGAATCCCAAGGCGGCATGGGAATGGGCTCAAACCATTGGAAAGATCGATGATTCGAAGACGTTGATCGATCGCGTGACAGCGCTTGCCTTTAGTCCAAACGGAACAGTGCTCGCGAGCGGCAGCGGTTCGCCCTCACGCAGTGGCGAACTCAAGTTCTGGCGCGTGGCGGATGGGAGCCTGCTTTTGGAGGTCGAAGACGCTCACAGCGATACCATTGTTGGCGTGGAATTCTCGCCCGATGGACGCTATGTCGCCACGGCGTCGACGGACCGTTTCTCCAAAGTCTTCCAAGTCAGCGACGGCAGCCTAGTCGCTGCTTTTGAGGGCCACACCAGTCACGTGCTCGATGTCAGTTGGCGTGCCGATGGGCTTGTCTTGGCTACTGCGGGTGCTGACAATGTCATTAAGCTTTGGGATTTCGAGGAGAAACGCCAGATCAAGACCATCGATGGCTACAATCAAGAAATCACCTCAGTCGCCTTTACCGATACGGCAGAAATGTTAGTCACCAGTTCAGGCGATAAGACAGTGCGCTTTGGGAAAGAGCGTGTTGATGGCAAAGAGTTTGTTTACGCCAGTGCCATGAGCCAGGACGGCCAGTGGCTGATCGCAGGCACGCAGGACAGCGTTGTCCGAGTGTGGCAGGCCAAGGATAAGAAGCTCGTCCAGGAGTTTACCGCGCCGACAAAGTGAATCCGCGTGAGTACCTCACATTAGATTTCATTGTTGAATAACGGTGGTCGCCGTCCACTTCTAGGCTACTGTCACCGCACTTCTATGATCAGCAAACTCTTCGGACTCTTCTCCAATGACATCGGAATCGACCTTGGGACGGCAAATACGCTGATTTATGTGAAAGACCAGGGCATCGTCCTGCGTGAGCCTTCTGTCGTGGCGGTGAAGTCTGGCACGAGCGAAGTCCTCGCGGTAGGCGCAGACGCGAAACGCATGCTCGGCCGCACACCGGGAAACATCGTGGCCATTCGCCCGTTGAAGGACGGCGTCATCGCTGACTTCGAAATCACCGAAGCCATGCTCCGCTATTTCATTCGCAAGGTGCACAACAAGCGCACCATGGCACGGCCTCGCGTCGTCATCGCTGTCCCTTCCGGTATCACAGAAGTGGAACGTCGTGCCGTGCAAGAATCGGCCTCTCACGCCGGTGCCCGCGAAGTCTATCTCATTGAAGAGCCCATGGCAGCCGCCATCGGAGCAGGCCTTCCTGTCCAGGAAGCCTCTGGCAACATGATCGTGGACATGGGCGGCGGCACCACGGAAGTGGCCATCATTTCTCTTTCGGGCATCGTCTACAGCCGGAGCGTCCGCGTGGCCGGCGATGAACTCGACGAATCGCTCGTCCAGTACATGAAGCGTGCTTACAACCTCATGATCGGTGAACGCACGGCTGAGGAAATGAAGATCCAGCTCGGCTCGGCTTACCCGATCGGTAAGGAGACCTCCATGGAAGTCAAAGGCCGCGACCTCGTGGCGGGCTTGCCCAAGACTGTCAACATCACCTCACAAGAAGTGCGTGAAGCGATGTTAGAGCCACTTAACTCGATCGTCGATGCCGTCCGTATTGCTCTCGAGCGCTGCCCGCCTGAACTTTCAGCTGACCTCGTCGACCGAGGGATGGTCCTGGCTGGTGGCGGTGCCATGTTGCGCGGCCTCGACAAATTGCTCTCAGAAGAAACAGGACTTCCCGCCCACGTGGCAGAAGATGCCCTGAGTGCCGTTGCCGAAGGCGCAGGGAAAGTGCTCAGCGAACTCGAGTTCCTCAAGAAAGTCACCAGCGGCGGCTTCTCCCCCCAAGGCAACCACTAGCCATGTGGCGTGACTTTCCAAAGTCGCGTAATCCCGTAGCAGAAGTCGCCAGACTAAGGACGTCTCATTGCCGCTTCTAGGCTAAACTGATCCAATCCCACTCGCAGCATCTTGTGAAAGGATCGTTGTGTCTCCGTTAGCTTATCGGTGGCCAGAGGCTTCTCCTCCAAGACATCGGAAGCGATGTCAAAGAACCGACCATCGCCATACAGCTTGTAGCGCTGGTTCCGAGTAAACTGCTTCGCCGTACCAGGCTTGCCGCTTCGTGTGTACCAAAGATAGATCCAATCGCGGTGCTTCTCGTCGCTCCCCAAGAGCGTCTTCAGAAAACTCTTCCCATCGATGCCCTCAGGCGCCTGAATCTCTGCCGTCTCACAGAACGTGGGAAGGAAGTCACTGAAATCCACGATCTCCTGAGACACCTTGCCTGGTGTAATCTTCCCCGGCCATTGTGCAATGAACGGGACACGATTGCCGCCATCATCCATCTGCCCCTTGGCACCAGCAACTTTACGTCCGTCTAACATAGACACGACCGGCTTGTCCGTGCCATTGTCCCCAACAAAGAGAACGAGCGTATTCTCACGCGCACCAATGTCATCGAGCTTCTTCAAAAGCTTGCCGATCAGCTTGTCCATGTAAGTCACCATGTCGCCAAAGTACTTCGCATCGCCCTTGTAAGTCTCAGACCCAGGACTCTTCGGATCCCAATCTTTCGAATCAGGTGTCGGCTCGAAAGGGCAATGTGTCAGGATCATCGGATAATAAAGAAGAAACGGCTTCTCCCGATGCTTCTCCATGAAGTCACACGCATAGTCGCTCACCACATCCGGCAAGTACTCGCCCTTGGTGTAGTCGACCTGCTTCCCATTGATCTCCAACCCACCATTCGGATAGCGACTCGGCCGACGGTTGAGTTGCCAAAGCGCATACTCATCAAACCCAAATTGGTTAGGCGCTTCATAGCCACCTTCCAACTGCCACTTGCCCACCACGCAAGTCGCGTAGCCTGCCTTCTGCAGCACCTGCGCAAACGTCGTCAGCTTCAGATCGAGATAGCCAAACTTCACATAGTTGCGAATGTTCGAAATGCCCGTCATCAACTTCACGCGTGAAGGCGTGCAGATAGGCTGGGAATAACAATGTTCGAAACGCATCCCCTCCGTGGCCATCTGATCTAGCACTGGCGTCTTGTAGGACGTCCCACCATTGGCCCCCAAGCACTCGTAGCCGAGGTCGTCGGCCATGATCATCACAATGTTTGGCTTCGCTGCGAAGAGCGACCCATAGGAAAGAACCAAGAAGAGAAGGATGCGATTCATAGTGATAAACTCTAGCCTGTGCTATTCACCAAGGCTAGCCCGCATATCTCACACGGCGTTGGCTAAACTTGGTGTTAAGGATAGTTAACTATATGTTAACCATAGAGTTATCAAAACAACACCCAACACCAAGTTATGACAGACTGTATTTCTGATTCATTCGACTTTCAAGACCTTGATCGCCGCAGATTGCAGGCCGATTTTTCCGGTGGATTCCTCAGCAATGAAGGTGGGCTGCTCTTGGTCAGTGAACTTGATCAACGGCTCGGCATCACCGAGCGGTTAGCAAAATGCTTTAACGACCTCCGTGACCAGCGTTTCGTCGAGCATTCCGTCGAAGAACTCCTGCGTCAACGCCTTTACGGACTGGTCGCGGGTTACGAAGATCTCAACGACCACGAACTATTGCGGCGCGACCCATTGTTGGCGGCCGTCGTCGGCAAGGCTGATCCTTGCTCGGCGAGAACAAAGGGAATCCGCTTGCAGGAAAATCAACGTTTAATCGCCTCGAAGTGACCAACGCCAAGACCGATGATGGCGACCGCACAACACACTATCATAAAACTTACGCCGATCACGATGCCACTGAAAAGATTCTCATTGAGTTAGGTGTCGACTCGTTGCCAGAAAGCACCGAAGAAGTAATCCTCGATTTCGATGCCACCGATGACCTCATTCACGGTGGGCAAGAAGGCCGGTTCTACAATGGCTACTATCGAAATTACTGCTATCTTCCACTCTACTGCTTTGTCGGTAGTATCCAATTCTTTGCCAAACTGGGTACTAGTGACCGAGATGCATGTGGAGACACGGTGGAAGCGTTAGAGATAATCGTCCCCATACTTCGTAATCGATTTCCTAACGTGCGCATCATACTACGAGGCGACAGCAGATTTGCACGGGACGCCATCATGAAATGGTGCGAAGAAAATGCATGTGACTACGTTCTTGGAATGGCCAAGAATTCACGATTAATAAAGATGTTAGGCAGTGCCTTGTATCGAGCCCGTGAACAGGCTTGATTGACAGGAGGATTTGCCTGCGAATTCACTGAGTTTCTGTATCAGACAAAGAAGAGCTGGAGCAAGGAACGGCGGATAATTGGCAAGGCACAAATCATCCGAGGAAAGGAGAATCCGAGATTCGTGGTGACCAATTTAACCGAAGTGAAATGGCCGGAAAGCGAAAGCAAGCAAAGCACAGCGATCACCGATTTCAGTGCGGAAGGAATCTATCGAAATACCTACTGCGGACGCGGCGACATGGAGAATCGGATCAAAGAGCAACAGCTAGACCTGTTCGCGGATCGGACGAGCAGCGCGAAGATGGTGAGTAATCAGTTGCGGCTGTGGTGTTCAACCTTTGCCTATCTGCTAACAGAACGTCTGAGAGAGCACGCCCTATCAGGAACAAAGTTAGCCAAAGCGACAGCGGGAACGATCCGCACCAAACTATTGAAAGTCGCCGCAAGCATCCGAGTCACGGTTCGGCGAGTGCATGTGAGACTCTGCAGCACGGTTCATATGCAAGAGATTTTCAAACTAGCCCATGAACGAATACGGGGCTTACCCGCCCCGGCCTGACAAGTCCCGGCACCGGCCCCCCCACCAAACCCATCGCACGAAGCCAAAGGAGCGGCGAAGGGAGAGGCGCGTTCAACGTAAGGGGAAAATGGATCGGACAGCGTAATAACACATTCCCAATCGGCGAAATTGCCGCTCGCAACCACGAAGATCAAAGAGATCCACCACTGCCGCTGCGATCTCGCCCAACTTCCCAATCTCAAGTCGCTTCCGTCCCCTAACGATAAGCTAGCCGAAAGCCGTATGAGAAATGCGGGCTAGTGTAAGAGGGTGATCGGCCGCTGGCGTGGTAGGGAACATGACAGGATAAGTGCCGTGGCCCGAAATTTGACGCCGAATGCGATGTAGAGTGCCTCGAAACACGGTGAGCGCCGCATTAGGGCACACCGGAGGGCACCCACCCCAATTTCTCACAGCGGAAGGCTTCGCCGATGGCTATGAAGTCACTTCAATCCCAGGCAGACACAGCGTTCCCAGATCACCCGTTGCGTGGCATCCAGTGCCATCGCCAGATGCAAGCGCACCTTCGTCTTCATCACCTGGAGCCGCCCGGCAATCTTGAAGAGGCGGAGACGGATCTCGGCGAAAGTCGTTCGCGCCCACATCGACCCTTGAAGCACCGTGCTGCGAAAACCGTGCAGGATAGCATAGGCTGCGGCGTGGAATAACAGGCGGAACTGATTGGCCGTCGCTTTCTGACAGGGGCTCGTGTCGCTCCCTAACCCGAGCTTGCATTCCTTGATGAACAACTCCGCTTCCCCGCGCCCATAATAGACCGTGTTGTAGAGGAACTTCGGTTCGGCTGTTTCAAAGGATGTCACGATATAGCGCACATCCACGCCCTGCTGCCCGGCAATGATCCGTGCAAGCACACGCTGCTAGTTGCTCCAGCTACCTGCGGCGTAATATGCCGAGCCATACACGACGACTTCCCTCGTTGGGTCGGCATACTTCTGGCGGCAGTTGTAGCGTTCTTCAGCTTGGGAAATTTCTCTGTTACAGAGCCTATTCAGTAATTTGTTCTTTGATAGACTGGTGATGAAATACACATCCTGTTCATTGAGAAAGGCCATGACTGCAGGCTTGGTATGATGGCTATCGGCTCGGAACGTGAGGCGTGTTTTCAGGAAACGCACTCGGATCGCTTTGACCATGCGTTTGAGAATAGCGATGATCTCCGAGGCCGTCGGCGTCTTGCCAGGACGAAGCGCCGCCGTCATTATCCTGCCATTGGCACCATCAAAAACATAGAATGGTATCAGGCAATGGTCGCCCACATGCGTATTGAAAAGTCCAAGCTGCTGCTGGCCATAGACGAGGTGCGCGCTGGGATCCATATCGACGCAGATCATATCGGGAGCCTTCCCCTCGAAACTATTGGGATAGTTATTAAGCTCAGCAAAATAAGCTAAGCAAAACTCGTGCCATGCGCAAGAGATCCGCCTTACGAACATTGCCTTCAAGCCGAGAGATCGTCGGCTGGCTGGCTAGGCCACCCTCCTCCCGAGTCTTTCCTGCGGCCGCGCACATGACAACATCATGGCGCAACAAGTCGCTATCATTAGGATCATAGTAACCGCCTTCTTCCTGGCTATGGTATTTCATGATTAATGATAGCGCCCTGAACTAACATTACAACCTTTAACGCCGAGAATCGAGGTTTCCGGAGGTGCCCTGGATGTTCATGGATGGTTGGTTTTCCTTTGTTTTGGTGCCTCTCCCCGCAGGCGGGGCGCCAACCATCCACCATTCCTATTTTAACGATCTCCTGGGCGTCTCCTGGACGTCTCCTGGACGTCTCCTGATGGTATGCTATCCTACGGTGAAATGTACTTTCGGAGTTATGGGGTCAGATGCTGCGCACGCGGAGGAGCCAGCGCGCTTGGCTTTTGCGTTATTGCAATGGGTTGGTTGTGTGCACAGGAGATATCATCCTCCGGTAAAGCGTCCTCGGGGAACGCAACGATTCTAGGCGCCATCCGTGCTCTGGAAAGTAAGAGCGATCCTAAGTGCCATGCAACTGCATCGCGGCTGCAAAACATGGTTTGCGGGACGCCGCTCTCAGACGGGGCTCGCTTTCAGAAGAATAGATTAACCCGTGCGCTTTCCGGACGAATTTGGACGGAAGCGGCCGCACTGGGGTTAGGGAAAGCGACTTCGGTGGATTCCGAAGCCATTAACAAAGTCCTGGAGATCTATCCTCGAATCACGGAGAAAGAAGGCGATTGGAGTGTTCGATTGCAAGACGGTGAGGAGGTCATCATCTCTAACCGTGATAAACGGCAATTCGCATCCATTGCCTATTCCCTCAGAGCGATTCTTGGTGCCGAGCAAGAGCTCTGGCTGGATGAGAGCAAGGCCCAGGACCTTCCTGCGCTGACAAACAAAGCGGTGGAAACCCTCAGGGAAGCGATTGATGTCTACCAACTCGTCGTTTTGGACTTGGCAGATCGCTCGGCGAGGAAAGCAAATCGGTGGGAAATCTCGGCGCAAGGGATCTCGGATGCATGGGAGAAGGTTGGTCTTCCAAGTGACCCAGGGCAGCAAGGCAGCGCAACAAGTCCGAATGTAGGGGCCCCGGGATCGTTCGATGTTTTGAAGAAGATCATCACCGAGAAGGTCGCCGCCTATGCCGCTTACAACGAGATCTCGAACCAGATTTTCATTCGCAATTTGCAAGTCTATTTCGCGAGACGCCGGTGGCCTGCCGATCCCACTGAAGGAAAGGCTGTGAGGCGTCACATTTCGCAGGCCATTATCAACTTCGCTGCCGATTTATACGGCGGCGCCGAAGCGCTGGCCCGAGCGCGAGGTGATCGTTTGGTTCGGGAGCGGGATGTCAGTCAGTTTGCGCAGAGTTTCGTGGCGCACCGGATCAATGAGTTTGAGGACGCAGTCTACTTTCCGAATTTGGAGCGCTCCCAACAAGTCGTTATTGAATCCTACGATATGGACTCTTTCCGGGATAGCGGTCTCCACTGGCGCTATCTCCAGTTCGCATTAGAGGACCCCTTGTTCAAAGGGCAGGTAGGTGCGGACCCGTTTGCCGGGGAGCTGTTGGCCGAGAATATCGCGCAATTTGGTGTTCTCATGCTCAGGCTCGCCGGGCAACATGCTATTCGGCAGGGCGACGACCGCTTGGCCGTCCGCCATATCGACGCTGGATTACGCCACCTTCAGGAGCGGATTCTTGCTCATGGGAAGGCGAAGCCCCAGGTTGGTGGCAACGAAGCCATTACCAGCGCAGCCGCCACGACGATTCCATCTAGTCCATCAGATAAGGAACTGTTTAGCGAGGTATCGGCTGAAATGGGCATCGTCTTCAACCATCGGTCCTCCGATTGGCTAAATCGTCAGATGCGTAGTTACCTCAGAACCGGCCCTGAGACTGGTAACATCACGATTCCTCCCGCTTTTGGTGGCTCTGGGATTGCAGCTGAGGACGTCAACCATGATGGTTGGCCTGATTTGCTCATTCTCAGCGGACTCGGCAACCGACTCTACCTAAACGAAGCTGGTAACTCCTTCCGGGACATTACGAAAGACTCTGGAATTTTCTGGACCCGCAGCCAAGACAACACACCGGGCGAACCGCGCCAGCCGATCATCGCCGACTTTGACAACGATGGGCATCAGGATCTCTTGATCACCTATGTCGACGACAACCATCGACTTTACCGGGGCCATGGTGACGGTACCTTTGACGATGTCACCGATGGGTGCCGACTTGGAGGAGCCGGGCTCGTGGGAGGGCCCGCGACAGCACTCGACTTCGACCGCGACGGCAAGTTGGACATCTTCGTTGGCTACTTTGGGAACTATGTGAACGGCGTGTTGCCAACTCTGGCGCGGCGCAATGAAAATGGCTTGCCGGATAAACTCTTTCGGAATGTGGGGGGAATGCGTTTCGAAGAGGTCGCCGGAGCAGGGGTCGAGGATCGGGGCTGGGGTCAGGCAGCTGGACACACAGACTTGAACGGGGATGGCTGGCAGGATCTCATCGTCGGAAATGACTTTGGAGTAAATGGTTATTATCTGAACCTGAAGAACGGGAAGTTCCGAGAAGTGTCCGCTACTTTGGGAACAGACAAGCCCTCTTATACCATGGGCATTGGTATCGCTGATTTGAACCGTGATCGCTATCCTGATCTCTACATTTCCAACATCGTCACGATGAACAAGGATCAGAAGTACGTGTTGCCCAACAAAGATACGCCTCAAACATTCGATCCTGACAAATTGGCCAATATGAGAGTGATCGAAGGTAATGACCTGTTTCTTTCTAGTCGACGAGAAGAGGCAACAGACCGCCTGCCGGCCTACGAGAACAGCGAGCTCGTGGAACGAGGGTACTCGGCGACCGGTTGGTCGTGGGACGCGGACTTTTTTGACTCCGACAATGACGGAGATGACGACCTCTACGTCCTCAACGGCATGAACGAGTTCAATATCTACGGTCGCGAAAGTTCCTACAACACGGACCCTCTGAGGGACGAAGATAGCGTCGTTCAGTTTGCCCAGGCGAACGCAGAGAAGAATGTTTTCTTCGTCAATGAGGGAGGCCGACTTCAGGAGCGTTCTGCTGGAAGCGGGCTCGATTTTGTGAGCAATGCCCGCAGCGCGGCCTATCTCGACTTCGACGGCGATGGGTTGCTCGACATCGCGATAAACAACTATCATGGGCCCGTCATGCTCTTCCGAAATCAGGGCACCACTGGTCGAGCCAGACAGTGGCTGGAAATTCAGTTAGAGGGAGATCCCACGGCGGGAGCGACCCGCGATGCGATCGGCGCCAAGATCGAAGTGGTGGGTCATCCTGAGAGCAATCTAAAGCGCATCTGGAGGGAAGTACACAGCACCATTGGCTACCTCTCGGTCCATCCCAAGGCGCAACATTTCGGCGTGGGCACCTCCAAATTGGTGAGCGTCGCCGTCACGTGGCCTGATCAAACTGTGCAGCGATTTGAAAACGTTAAATCCGGTCGGCGCTATCATCTAAAGCAGGGCGAGCCACTTCAGCGGGTCCCGTGAGGCCCTAGTTAGAGTGATTGCGTGGTTAGATGGGTTAGTTAGGGCTTCCTGAATAAACAACGAATGCCGCATCGACGGGAGCTGGCTGAAAATGGGATTGTCCACGAGCATAGGTTTCTCCTCCCACCCTGCAAAAAGCGTGCATCTTGCGCGCGATGATACCCGCGATCCAGCCCGAATTCGTCGATTTCTACCTCCCCTTTGGCGGGAAACCTATCCCCTCGACCTCAAGCTCCTCAACGCCGCCCGCGAAAAACTCGAGCACATCATCGACGAACTGCACCGAGCCCACACCGGCACCCGGCCCAAACCCCGCACCTACCGCAAACGCGCCCGCCGCGACTACCTAGCTGTCACCAAGCTCAAGCGTGCCGGGATCCGCAAGATCCGCAAATCCCTCGGCAAACAGCTGCGCGACATCCGCCGCGTCCCGCATCACGTCGGGGACCTCGTTGCCGCCCGCTCCGACCTCGGCATGCAGGGTGCCTGCGACTACCGCAGCCTGCTCGTTGCCACCGAAATCTACCGGCAGTAACACCAGATGTGGCAGCAAAAAACACGCAGCACCCCCGACCGTATCGTCAGCCTGGGCCAGCCCTGGGTACGCCCCATCGTGCGCGGCAAAGCTCAGGCCAAGACCGATTACGGCGCCAACATATCCATCGGCGTTACCAGTGGCTACACCACCCTGCATCGCCTCACCTGGGACGCCTACAACGAGTGCGGCGACCTCCCCGCGCA
>CALLLI010000449.1 GCA_938082635.1 uncultured Verrucomicrobiales bacterium | reverse complement strand
TCGACAGCCTTAAGCGCTTGCAGTGGTATCAAAAACAAGCATACCCAAGCCAGTATGGAACTTTTGCCGTCACCGCTGAGAAAGCGCCCCAATTTAGCGAATATGACAGTGAGACAATCACTCTCCATCGAGGGGTTGCGACTAATGGCAATGTGAATCATGATGTCGTGAAATTGAGTTTCGATTTAACCTCTGCCACCTGGCTAAACAAGCCTTGTGTAGCGATCCCGCCTTCCCTCTCTAAATCCTCTTGTCCCCTTCTTGGCAAATCTAATCTTCACGCAGTACCTGGATTCAAACTGCTAGCGCACAGGGGAATCGGCAGAGACGCGGTCATGTGGTGGGTGAGGCCTCAATTAGATTTGGTGGTTCTAGTGAGCGTAAAACAAATAACTTGTGCAATGGTTAGCCATGAGTGATTAAGGAAAGCATTAGCCTTCAATCTACGGAAACTAGTGTGGCTCCGGGCGGAGAAAGCTCGGGCAGAACGCGACGAGTCGCTGAAGCGGAGGAAGAAGAAGGCTGCCTAAGAGGGATCGATCCCTTCCATGCCACCTCGAAACGGCGGAGAAATGCGCCTTTCGATCAAGAAGTTTGGGCTTCGCGAGCCTAAAATGATCGAACAGGGCTAAAAATGCACTGCGAAGGGTTTTCGTTGCGCGAATTCCCTCACTATCACCCCGCAGGCATGCCCCGAATCCTTTTCGGATACGTTCTAGCTAGGGCGGAGAACACAGCGAGCAGTGTTACCATTAGGCTGTCTAGCTTCACGCCGAACGGCACCCCGAGTGACGACGACCGGCAAGAGTCGGAGATTCCATCGCTGAGAAATCGAAGAGGCGTTCAAGACGTTGAACACCAATGCCGTAGAGCCCTACCCTCCATCGCAGACAGCCGTGCCATCTGTTTTCCAGTACCAATGAAAACGAGCACTGCCAATAGACTCCTCGCTCGACCCCGATGGAAACAGCGGCAACGTTCTCATCATGCGACCCCTCCGTTGGCTCATCGTTCTGACTTTCCTGTCTCGTGTCGTCACCGCGGAGGAAACGCCTGTCAGTTTCAATCGAGAGATCCGAGGTCTGCTTTCCAACCACTGTTTCTCTTGCCACGGCCCCGATGAGAAGTCGCGCAAGGCGGACCTGCGTCTGGATCTTCGAGAGGCAGCCATCATCGACGCCATCGTCCCCGGCATGCCGGATGAGAGCCCCTTGGTCGCTCGCCTCCGAACCCACGATGTGGATGAACTCATGCCGCCTCCAGAGGCGAAGAAGCCTCTGACAGAGCCTCAAATCGCTTTGTTAGAGCACTGGATCGCTCAAGGAGCGCCCTATGAGCCGCACTGGGCCTTTCTCCCGGTAGAACGCGAGGCCCCACCGGAGGTGAAGGACTCAGAGTGGACACGCCATCAACTGGACCCCTTCATTCTCGGACCACTGGAATCTCAACGCCTCAGCCCCTCGCAGGAAGCGCCTCGCTCGACTCTTGCAAGACGCCTGCACCTGGATCTCACCGGGATCTTGCCAAGCCCTGAGACGGTGGCTGCCTTTGAAAGCGATGACCACTCCAATGCCGACGAACGGTATTTGGATCGATTACTAGCAGATCCTCATTATGGAGAACGCTGGGGGCGGCACTGGTTAGACCAAGCGCGGTATGCCGACTCCGATGGTTACGCTCCCGACGGAGCTCGGGTCATGTGGCCCTATCGAGATTGGGTCATTGGGGCTCTCAATGCCGACAAACCCTTCGACAGCTTCACCGTCGAGCAGCTGGCCGGCGACCTCTTACCCAAACCAACACAAGCACAACTCGTCGCCACGGGATTCCATCGCAACACGTTGATCAACACCGAGGGCGGCTCTGATCCTGAGCAGTTTCGCAATGAATCAGCCGTGGACCGAATCAACACCACCGGCCAAGTTTGGTTAGGCCTCTCAGTAGGATGTGCGCAATGCCACACCCACAAGTATGACCCGATTTCGCACGCCGAATACTATCAGTTGTTCGCATTCTTTAACTCTGGCCAAGACAAGAACAGTCGCAATCCCCAACTACGTCTCGCTCCTAAGGCCAAACTGAAAGAACGGGAGCTCCTCGACAAGCGGGTGAAAGAAGGGAGAGAGGCGCTAAAGAAACAGAAAGATGACAAGAGGATTAAAGCAGATCTAAAGATAGCCGAGCAGGCTCTGCGAGATTGGGATCAACGTTACCCGCAGACCATGGTCATGCGCGAACTGGAGAAAGCGCGTCCCACACACATTCACATCCGAGGCGACTTCTTGCGCGAAGGCAATGTAGTGAGTCCCGACGTCCCTGCCTGCCTGCCACCCTTGGCAGAATCGGACAGGCTGAAAAATCGCCTCGACCTCGCAGAATGGCTGGTGCGCCCTGATCATCCGCTTACTTCCCGGGTATTGGTCAATCGTGTCTGGATCCGCTTCTTCGGACGCGGCTTGGTAGAGACAGAGAATGACTTCGGCATGCAAGGCACGCCGCCGACTCACCCCGCACTTCTCGATTGGTTGGCCTCTGAACTGATGGACAATGGGTGGTCGCTCAAGGCGCTGCATCGCACCATCCTCACGAGCGCCACCTATCGCCAAAGCTCTCATCACCGAGCCGACCTTATTCAAGCCGATCCTCTGAACCGTTTGTTAGGAAGACAGACGCGGTTTCGTGTTGAAGCCGAGGTTTTACGCGACCTCACCTTGGCTGCGAGCGGCTTGCTATCCAAACGAATCGGAGGACCGAGCGTTTATCCTCCGCAGCCTGCCGGTGTCTATGCCTTCACACAGAATAAGAAATCTTGGAAGACCGTGGAGGGAGCGGATCGCTATCGGCGCGGGTTGTACACCTTCTTCTACCGAAGCGCACCCCACCCCATGCTGAGCACATTCGACACGCCAGATTTCAATACCACCTGCACTCAGAGGGAACGATCGAACACGCCCTTGCAATCACTCACCTTGGCCAACGATCCCGCTCAAATGGAATTCGTTCATGCCTTGGCCAAACGCCTGCAAAAAGAAACTTCCCTAACCGACTCGCAACGAATCGAGCGATGTTTCCACCTCTGCCTCTGCCGTCCACCTTCGAAAGAAGAATCGAGTCGCCTACTCAAGTATTTCCAGACCCATAACGATGCCGCCAAAGGCTGGATCGGGGTGGTACGGGTCGTCGTCAACCTGGATGAATTCGTCACCCGCGACTAATTGCCCTGCCATGAATCACACCTATCAAAACCATCTTAGGACGCAGACCCGACGACATTTCTTCGAGGATTGCCGTGTGGGCTTAGGTTCCGTAGCTCTAGCTTCCTTACTAGGCCCGACAGCTTCTGCAGGACTCAATCCCATGGAGCCAAAGGTTTCTCCGGCCAAGGGAAAGGCCAAGAACGTCATCTACCTCTTCATGGCAGGCGGCCCGAGCCAGCTCGAACTCTTTGATCACAAGCCTCTCCTAGCCAAATACTCCGGCCAGAAACCGCCAGCGGAAGCCATGAAGGGGAAACGCTTCGCCTTTCTGAAAGGGACTGAGCGTTTGCTAGGTCCTCAGCGAGAGTTTAGCACTTACGGCCAGAGCGGTGCCACGCTGAGCGAGCTCCTTCCTCATCACCGGTCGATTGTGGACGATGTCTGTTTCATCAAAGGCATGTCCACCGATGTGTTTAATCACGGCCCCGCCAAACTCTTCGTCAACACGGGCTCCCCACAGCCCGGTCGGCCGTCCATGGGCAGTTGGGTCACCTATGGGCTTGGCAGCGAATCTGACAATCTTCCAGGTTTCGTCGTGCTACAGTCTGGACCACGCGGACCAAGAGCAGGCGGCACGCTCTGGTCGAGCGGGTTTCTCCCCTCGACCTATCAGGGCGTTCCCTTTCGAGGCAGTGGCGATCCTATCTTGCATCTCGCGAACCCTCCCGGCATCGATCATCGACGCCAAGGAGATTTCGTCGATGTGTTATCAGATCTCAATCAACAACGCCTCGATCTCGTGGGTGATCCCGAGATCGCCACCCGCATCACGGCTTACGAGATGGCTTATCGCATGCAAAGCAGTGCCCCCGAGCTGATGGACGTCGAGTCCGAGTCAAAGTCCACCTTAGAGATGTACGGTGCCAAGCCCGGGGAACCCTCCTTTGCCAACAACTGCCTCCTAGCCCGACGGCTGGTAGAACGCGGCACGCGTTTCGTCCAACTCTATCACACCAGTTGGGACCAGCATGGCGGCGGTGAATCCCTAGAAAAGGAACTTCCACTGCGAGCCAAGCAGGTCGACCAAGCCTCTGCCGCGCTGATCAAAGATCTCAAACAGCGTGGTTTGTTAGAGAACACCATCGTTGTGTGGGGCGGTGAATTTGGCAGGACGCCGGTGGGCGAACTACGCAAACCCACGGGCCGCGATCATCACGTCAGCGCCTACACCATGTGGGTCGCCGGTGGAGGGTTCAAGCCAGGCATTTCCTATGGAGCAACCGATGAGTTAGGCTTCGGCGCTGTTGAGAATCCCGTACACGTTCATGATCTGCAGGCCACCATTCTTCATCAGTTAGGCATTGATCACGAGCAACTCACCTTTCGCTTCCAAGGACGCGATTTCCGTCTCACGGATGTCCACGGCAAGGTGGTGCACGACATCCTCGCCTAGCAGGCTCTTTCGGTTGGGCCTTAACTTGATAGTAGCCGATCGGGGAGCTTAGATCTCATGAGAACAGATCGCTACAATCGTCGCCGATTCCTTCACACCACTGCAGCCTTGGCAGCAACTCCCTTCTGCGCCTTTGGCGCTGAGCCCTCTTTCCCGCTGAAAGGAAGCCTGCTCAAGACACTGAAGATTGGCATGGTGAAAGGGACAGGAACGTTAACCGAGAAATTCAAAGTCGCCAAAGATGCGGGCTTCGACGGCATTGAAATGAATGCGCCGGGTATTGATATCGAGGAAACCAAGAGAGCAACCGTAGAGTCCGGCCTTCCGGTTGATGGCTCGGTCAATTCGGGACCTTGGAACGTCCGACACACCGATCCAGACGCCGCTATTCGCACAAAAGCGCTAGAAGCATTGAAAGACGGGCTTCGCCAGACCAAAGCGGTAGGCGGTCACACGCTGTTGTTAGTGGTTGGCCACAGAAAAAATAGACCCGAGAAAGAGATCTAGCCGCGCTCGATTGAAAACATTGCCAAAGCCGTTCCCTTGGCTGCCGAGCTGGATGTCGCGATCGCCATTGAGAATGTCTGGAATCACTTCTGTCACGATCACGAAGGCGCTGCCGATCAGGATGTCGAGAAGTTTGTCCGCTATATCGACGAATTCAATTCACCCTGGGTCGGCATGCAGTTTGATATCGGGAATCACTGGAAATATGGATCCATGGGTGACTGGATTCGCACGCTAGTGCAAACGCGTCATCAAACTCGACGTCAAAGGATTCTCCCGCAAAGCCAACAAATTCACTAAGATTGGTGAAGGCGATCTCGACTTTGCCGATGTCCGCCAAGCTCTAATTGAGATCAATTTCCACGGCTGGTGTGCCGCGGAAGTTGGCGGAGGAGACATCGCGAGACTAAAAGAGGTATCTACCAATATGAATCGCGTGTTTGGATTGGCCTAGCGCCTCGGCACTTGAGTAGTCAATCTCCCAACAACCGGACACTATAGAAACAGTGGTCCCTATCGATTTCTGTTCGGGTATGATCCACAACCGTATCAATTACCTCGCAGTCGAGATTGAGCAACGTCAACGCCTACACCATGTTGTGTAGGCGGTCGCGGATTTATGCCAAGTATTGCCTATGAGAAACAGATGAATTGGGTTCATGGCAAGCCTCCAAGGCTTGATACGACGCTTCTACAGCCTCGCGCCAGTGCCTGCACCTTGGTAGGGCCATGGGCTCTAGGCGTATTTCTTTGGATCGGGATGTTCCCAAGGAGCGCGATAGGGTCGGGCTAGGCGCCTGTTCGCCTCGGGATCTCCGATGACTCTACCCGCAACTGGGTCCCATTCTAACGTCCGCCCAAGATCGAGGGCGATGTTGGCGAGAATAGAAGAAGCCGAGGAAATGTGACCTTGCTCAATATCAGCAACAGGGCGGCCACGGTCTGCGACGCGGGCGAGGAAATCCGTCATGTGCCCCCGCACAGCCGAAGCGACATGGGTTTCGATGTCCTTCTCCTTCTCATCTTCAGGATACTTGTCGAACTCGATGACCGCTTTACCGCTCATCGGCTTGGCACCTTTGCCACGAGGAATGAACTCATACTTGTTCACACTGGCTTTAAGCGTGCCCTTGTCACCGTAAATGAATAAAGCCCAAGGGTACTCTGGATCTGGAGCCGCTCCCCATGAACGGTGGTTCCAATCCACCGTGATGTCACCAAAATCGAAACTAGCAGATTGCGTGTCCGTGGTATTTGCCTTGGCATTCTTCTGCACGAGGATACCGCCTGTGCTGCTGACATGGGTTGGCCACCCAAGATCAAGCATCCAACGCACCGCATCTAACATGTGGACGCACATATCACCGACAATCCCATTGGAATACTCCATAAAGGCGCGCCAGCCACGTGGGTGCATAATTTGATTGTAAGGACGCAAGGGCGCTGGGCCGGTCCACATGTCAAAATCCAGATTCTCGGGAGGTGCGCTATCCGCATGGTTGCTCCGATTGCGCATGTGATAATAACAACAGATCTCTGCGTGCGCGATATTGCCTAACTTGCCGGCCTTGACGACTTCATTCATCGCTTCGATCAAATGTGGCGTGCTGCGTCGCTGTGTGCCCACTTGAACGACTCGGCCGTGTTTCCGTGCCGCAGCAACCATGGCCTGGCTCTCCACAACATCGACGCCCGTGGGCTTCTGCACGTACACATCCGCACCAGCTTCGACCGCCTCGATCATTGGCAAGGCATGCCAGTGATCCGGCGTGGCGATGAGAACTATATCGAGATCTTTCTCTGCAAGCATCTTGCGGTAGTCATGATAGAGGCGCGGCGTCTTGCCAGACTTCTGCCGAGAGGCGACAATCTCTCCTGCTTCCTTGAGCATCTTGCGATCCACGTCGCAAAGCGAAACGACCTCCACTGGGGAGACTTGAATCAAACGAAGTAAGTCAATCTTCCCATACCATCCAGTTCCAATGAGCCCAACACGCTTGGGTTTAGCATCGAGCTCAGCCTGAGCGTATGCAGACCACTGGGATGCGGAGAGTGCAAGGCCTGCAGCCCCACCTGTTTGGAGAAAGTCACGTCGTTTCATGCAATTCTTGTAAGCCACGACGGGCAAGAGTGTCAATGTCCTCAGCGAAACGCTATTCCTGAGACACGCCGCATTCCTTCACCACCCGATCCCAGGTGAATCGCTTTCTCTGCATGTCGGCTAAAAAGACACTCTTGGGTGAAAGCTTTCCCGCATCCTTAAGGCGCTTAAACTTGTCTAGACGGCTGAAGAGAACACGTTTGATCTTGGTCTTGGGAACAGCCTTCACTCCATAACCATCCGGTATATTCGAAGACCAGAAACGGATCGCTTCTTTACCTGCTAGCATCGTCGTGCCGAGATAGACCACGAGATGCCCTTTCTCCTTAGAACCAATCTCAGTGTTCCACCAGATCTTCATAAAATCGCCCGGCCTCGCCTTCGCGTATGAGGTGAAGTTGATTCCACATCGCAATTCGGCAAAGAGCTTAGCCGTTCCTGGACCGTTTGCATTCCATCGTCCGAAGATCTCCTCACCGTCGACCACGCTTAGATTAGCATATCGCGCCAATACCTTAGAAGAAAGATTCAGGCTTCCATTCTTGCGAAGTTCCTCAACGACTTTCAAGAACACCAGGTAAGTAGCACCTGAGCAGAAGTTAGCCTTGGCCACAGAAAGATCCTGTTCAATCGTCTTCCCATCCTTGCTTATCGTAACACTTTCAGCCAAACGATCCACGGCCCGCTGACTAGCATCGTAGCCAACATTTGACGGCATGGTATCCACCGCCCACAACACGAGTTTATTGATCGGCGACAACTCTTCAGCACCACTCAACACAGGGACACAGAGCCATAAACTAAGGAGTATCCCCAAGTGATTTCGTCTTTTAGGGCAACTGGACACAGCTAAGTTTGCGTTTATCTCTAGCATAGAAATACTTTCCATCGATGGCTGGAAGCGCTCGCGTTTCAGCACCTCCGACTTGAGCACGATAGTGAATCTCCCAGGCATTAGGCGATGCTTTTCCGACGAGAAGCTCGCCACGCTCGGTCAGCACAAGGAGCTTTCCATCGGCAATAGTGACGGAGCCTGCTGGCAGTGCCGCTTTCCACTTCACCTCACCCGTATTCAAATCGAGGCATCGAAGCTCCTGACCCGTTTCCTGCCGACCATGAAAGCCGTAAAGATGCCCTTCGAAGTGAACAGGCGTGTTAAAATGACAATCGAGAGCCTCCTGCTTCTTGTAAACAGAGCGCAGTTTCCCATCGCCCCATTCCCAAACACCCGCACCCACGTCGTAGCAGGAGGAAAGGAAGAAACGCTGTCCCACCACCACCGGGCTCGCCGCATTGACAGAGGCGTGAATGCGTGAACGAAAACGTTCTTGAAAACGAACTTCCCCGTTTCCTGGATCAACACCGAAGAAACCATCTCTAACAAAAAACAAAGCCGTTAGCAAATCTCCAGGCGCTTGAAGGAGCATCGGCGCCCCATAGTCGGCCTCACCTTCACCCGCCATCCACGAGACGTCACCCGTCTTCACATCAAAGGCGACGAGGTTGGCGGGCTTGCCTTCGTAGGTGCCTCCAATATCAACCATAACTTTATCACCTACAACCAGCGGCGAAGTCGAGCGGCCAAAGAACCCTGCGGGTGACTTGAAGTCCTTTGCGAGATCGTGCTTCCAAAGCGCCCTCCCAGTCTCAAGATCGACCGCATGGAGCACACCTTCCACGCCATGAATAAAGACCCGTCCGTCCACGACAGTCGGAGTGGAACGAGGACCAGGATCAAATCCGAACTGATCCACATAATTAGTTTGATAGTCAAAGATCCACTCGACCTTTCCAGTCTTCGTATCAAGAGATTCAAGACGAGCGGAGTCGCCCTCACGGTGAAAGATGAGACAGCGCTCTCCCGAAACGACAGGACCTGCAAAACCATCGCCAAGCTTATGCGACCACTCTTGCGCAAGACCATCCTCAGGCAAAGCCTCTGCGAGGACGACCCGATCCGTGCTCACGCCATTCCGATTAGGCCCCATGAACTGAGGCCAGTCGGCGTAGACATGATCCAGCGACCAAAGTAACACAGCCACAGCAAAAAACCGCCACCATCTACCAGAGGTTTCATGTAGGTATATTAGCGTCATCGGAATTCGATTAACAGAGGATGAATGAGAAAACACTACACTAGAAATCCAGTCCATTCCTAGTCTTTCAACACCTCAAATATGATAAGGCCAACAAGACACTTCAGTCCCTCCAGAGCTGAACCTTAGTTTACTAAAGAATTCACCATTACGAGATGGGCGAGCAAATCACCCGACGACACCGCCGCTTGTGGCAGGTGTATTGGAGGGCAAAAGTAATCAAGAACGCTATCGGAATCAGTCTGCAGAAGGAATGGCGGATCATGACGTTGGTAAATGACGTTGGTAAAACAGCGACCGATGTCATGCAGTTTGTGGAACAGCGCGATAAGCGTTCCAGCCGCTATTTAGAATCGCCTTTGAAGAACACCGCAGTGAGTGGCTTTGCACGTCGTATCGTGCGTGAAGACCCGGAAGTCATCATGGCCTTATGCGGGCACGATCGATCAGGCTGACATGCGGATGCAAATCGTGACCACCTCTGTGAAAGAGTGGTTCAAGCGAGATGAACAAGCAGCCTCAGCGTGGTGGAATCGAGCAGCTTTGTCAGATGACACTCATGCAACCATCTTGGAGAGCCTCAGGTGCCGTGGGTGACGGCGAGAGAGGAATGAATGGGAATTCATCCGCAGCGACCTGGAACCGTTCTACGACCAATGCTGAACACAATCCTATCATTATCGTTGATTATCATCCGATTCAAAGCAGATGACAACTAGGCCACGGTCCATCAGCTAGCACCAGCGGTTAAAACGCTGGGCTAACCGACCTGAGTGTCCTGCTAGACGATAGCCCGTCTAATGGAGAGTGGGATCACTTAGTGATCCACGACTATTTTTTCTTGTTCCAGCCTTGAGCTTCGATGATGGTTTCGACGTCCTCTTTGCCAGCGAAGTCGGAAGGCACAAACTCATGCTTCACGAGGTAATTGAAGGCTTGGCGAGCTTGCATGACTTCACCCTTACGCTTTTCTAAAGCTTCTTTTTCATTCGCCTTAAGTTCGGCGACGTAGGTGCCGCTCATGGCTGTTGCTGCTGCGAGGGTTTCGGCATGCAGAGCGTAGCAGAGGGACTCAAACAGGAGATACATTTGCTCTTTGCCCGTCTTCGTTGCGGCATTTTCACGGATACCGGCAGCGATTTCCTGACGCTTTTCCATAGCAGCTTCTTTCGTGAGGCGACCATTGGTGCCACCCTCAACCGAGCGGGGCGAGAGTGGGCGGTACCAGATATTGCGGAAAGCCGTGGTATTTCCGTGATCTTGCAACTTAAGCGGGCCTGACTCTGGGAACGGCCTGGACTTGGAACGGCTACGATGCCCCCCACCACCTTCGAGTGGCGTGCTGTCTTGCACGACAACGCCATTAATCATGACGGTGACACGACCAGGATCGACTTCCATGCCGTCTTTGTAGACTGGGCGGCGGAAGATGATGTCATACATCTGCCATTCGCCCGGCTTGCGTAGGGAGTTGGCCATGGGTGGGTTCACACCATAGACGGAGCCAGCCATGCCATCGGCGTAAGATGGGTTGTTGTAATTATCTAGCACTTGAACCTCGATGGCTCCACCAAGGAAGAAGACACCACTGTTTCCACGACCTTGGCTGTTGCCCTTCACCTCAGTTGGGGCTGTCCATTCAATGTGCAACTGACAGTCACCGAACTCTGCGGTGGTCTTCACATCACCAGCACCTGGAGTACATTGCAAGGCACCATTTGTTAGGGCCCAACGTTTGTCATTCTTGGGTTTGCCAGCAGGCACCCAATTCTTCATGGTCGCTTCCGTGCCGTCAAAGAGCACCACGGCATCGCCCGGAGGCTTGCCTGGCACCGCCTGAGAACTAAACGTCCCGGGAGCCACGATGGCTGGCTGTGGACGATTGTGATCGTGGACGCCCCAGGGATGACTCGCATCAGGCGGGTCACCATAGAACGGGCCGTCCGCGATAACGGGAGTTAGCAGGAAAGGGAGCGTGGAGAAACAGGCGAGTCGTTTGGATAGATTCATGATCGAAAGATTAGGTTGGGATAGGGAGGGTTTATCGGAAATCCGAAAGAGCTTCAAGATTCAACCACCTGGAACGCAAGTAGGCTCCTCATTGCTGAGGAGCCTACATTTTAAAGCGGTATGAAGTGGATTACGCTTCGACTTCTTCAGCGTCAGCGACTTCTGGTGGCTCATCACCACCTGCAGCATCACTCTTGTCTTTCAGAGCGGCTTTGCGGCTCATCTTGACGCGACCTTTCTCGTCAACGCCGATGCACTTGGCCGTGACCATGTCGCCGACCTTGACAACGTCTTCCACTTCCTTCACGCGGAAGTCCGCGAGCTCGGAGATGTGAATCATGCCGTCCTTGCCTGGCAAGACTGCCATGAAGGCACCAAACTTGGTCGTGGAAACAATCTTGCCTTCATAGAGGGCGCCGACTTCGATTTCAGCGAAGATGTTCTTAATCATCTTCGTGGCACGCTCGAGGCCTTCTAGCTTGATCGCGTAGATGTGCACGGTGCCATCGTCTTCGATGTTAATTTCCGCGCCGCTTTCGGCTTGGATGCCACGGATGACTTTGCCGCCAGGTCCGATGAGTTCTCCGATACGATCTTGCGGCACTTTGATAGACTCAATGCGCGGTGCAAATTGGCTCAACTCGGCAGGACCGCTGATCACCTCATTCATGACATCGAGGATTTTACCACGAGCCTCTTTGGCTTGTTTGATCGCCTCTTCGAGGATCTTCATCGGCAGACCAGGAAGCTTGAGGTCTAACTGATAACCCGTGACGCCTTTCTCCGTGCCACAGAGTTTGAAGTCCATGTCACCGAAGAAGTCTTCGGAGCCGATGATATCGAGCAACGTGTGATACTTGGTCATGTTACCAGCATCGTCACTCTCGGACACGAGTCCGACAGAGATACCAGCGACGGGACGTTTGAGAGGCACACCAGCGTCATACAAGGCCATGGAACCAGAACAAACCGTTGCCATGGAGGTGGAACCGTTAGATTCCATCACCTCACTTGAGATACGGATAGCGTATGGGAAGTCCTCTGGATCAGGCAGTGCAGGCTCGATGGAGCGCTCAGCAAGAGCACCATGACCGATCTCGCGGCGATTGATGCCACCCATGCGGCCAGTTTCACCGACACTAAAAGGAGGGAAGTTGTAATGAAGCAAGAAGCGCTTCGAATCCACACCACCGGTGTAGTTATCAAAGTACTGCTGGTCATCCATCGTCGCCAAGGTGCACAAGCCAAGAGCCTGTGTTTCACCGCGAGCAAACAAAGCAGAACCGTGAGTGCGTGGGATGAGGTCAGCCTCAGCAGAGAGAGGACGCAGCTCGTTGGTGCCACGACCATCACAGCGCTTGCCAGTTCCCATGATGGAAACTCGGAAGGCTTTCTTCTGGAGGTAATCAAAGGCTTGATTGATCTCGGAATCACCCGCTTCTTCGAACTTCGCCGTAATCGCTTCGGTCACTTCTTTGCGCAGCGCTTCGACAGCTTTGCCACGAGGAACCTTGCCCTTCGTGTAAATCGCTTCTTCGATGCGATCGCCAGCCACTTCATAGGCGATGTCTAACAATTCTTGCTTAGCGACAGAGAGCTCGACTTCGCGCTTCTCTTTGCCAGCTTTGACAACGAGCTCTTCCTGCATGATGACGAGTTTCGTGACCTGCTCTTGAGCAAAGTGCAGGGCCTTGATAAACTCATCTTCGTCGAGCTCGTTCGCCGCGCCTTCGATCATGATGACGTCAGACTTGTTTCCCACATAGACGAGATCGAGATCACTCTCTTCACGTTCAGCGTGAGTAGGGTTGGCGATGAATTTGCCATCGACATGACCCACACGAACAGCGCCGATAGGTCCTGCGAAAGGAATGTCCGACACACAAAGGGCGGCCGAAGCGCCATTCATGCCTAGGATGTCCGCGTCGTTCTCTCCGTCCGCACTGAGGAGGAGAGACACGATCTGCGTGTCATAAAGGTAGCCTTTAGGAAAGAGCGGACGCAGTGGGCGGTCCGTCATCCGGCAAGTAAGGATCTCTTTCTCAGTAGGGCGGCCTTCACGCTTGAAGTAGCCACCTGGGAAACGGCCTGCTGCAGAAGCCTTCTCCTTGTATTCCACGCTGAGCGGGAACCAGTCCTGACCCTCACGAATCTTCGTTTGAGAAACAGCTGTCACGATGACGATGGTGTCACCGAGTTGCACGGTCACGGCTCCGTCGGCCATTCTGGCCATCTTGCCGGTCTCTATCTTAATGGTGCCCGAGCCGATCTGGCCCGATACGCTTTCAATACTCATAAGTTGGTAGTCGTTTGAGTTGGGTTGTTTGATGATTTCCCGTCATCGAACGACCTCCACCGGCCTGCAAACTTCGATCTCCCAGACATGACGCCCTTGGAAATCGAAGTTTACCTGCCAGCAGACATCACACGCATCTGGGAATAGGAAAACTCAGCACCGGGCCACAAAGGCCCAGGGCTGAGTTTAAAATTGGTGCCGCAGGACCTACTCGTATGGTGTCAAAAGACAGGGTCGCGAGAGGCATCGGCGGGTTTGAGGGGCAAGGCGAGACCGCAGAATTAGCGGCGAAGCTCAAGAGACTTCAGAAGCCCCTTGTAGCGATCCTCGTCAGTGCGCTTCGTGTAATCGAGTAGCTTCCGGCGCTGAGCCACCAGCATCAGAAGACCACGACGAGAAGAAACATCCTTCTTGTGGGTGGCCAAATGCTCGGTCAGATGGTTAATGCGCTCCGTAAGACGGGCGATTTGCACGCTGGAACTTCCGGTGTCCGTCTCATGGACCTTGAAGTCAGAAAGGTTGATGCTTAGTTCACTCATTTATTTGCCTAAATAGTCGCACCGAAACTCGGAAAAACCCTAAGTCCGGGGCGGAGAATACAATCATATTCTGCCCACGTAGCAACCTGAAAAGCTCGACTTCCCAGATTCATCCCAAACAGCGCGAGAAACGTTCTTTTTACCAGACCTCTCTTTCATGCCCGAACGCCTCTCTATTCCCCAACGCCTCCCCATCATGATCCTGTCGGGCTGCAATCTGTTTCCTCACGGATTGCTTCCCCTTCACCTCTTCGAGCCGCGCTACCGGATGATGCTGGAAGAAGCCCTTCAGGGGGACCGCATGTTCTGCATCGGCACGCTACAAGGGTCTGAGGAGACCTTTGAACCCGCAGATTGCGTCCATACGGCATCCACTGTCGGCTTCATCCGTGCCTGTGTGGCCCAACCGGACGGCTGCTCGAATCTCCTCCTTCAAGGGCTTTATCGGGTTCGCTTGAGCGATTTCAAAACGGATCGCCCCTACGTGACCGCTGCCATCACACCGGTAAAAACGACGATGGACGATGACCCAGAAAAAATTTCCGAGCTCACGGAAGACGTGCGCGCACAAGCCATGGAACTCATTGCCATCGATGAGAAAGACGCCTCTAGCCAAATTCAAGAGCAGGTCTGCAGACTGGAGGATCCTGAGATGCTAGGAGATCTCATTGGCTACCATTTCGTCGACACGCCAGAGGAACGCCACGTTCTTCTGGAAACCGCCTGCCTCAGCGCCCGGCTGACGCACCTCCGGAAATACCTGGATCAGAGGCTCACAAGAAAATTCGAAGACTCGTCGTAGGGTTTCCACATTCGTCCACACCTCGCTTGCCGCTGGCACATGCGAGCCCTTAGCCTGGAGATATGAAATGGACGCCCCTTTTCGCCACACTCCTCACCTCCCTCGGGACAAGCATCGCTGCCACTCCCAAGTTTCGCGCGGAAACGATCGACCCTAACATTCAGATCGGCTATGGCCTCGCCATCGGCGATGTGAATGGAGACGGCAAGGTCGATATTCTCATGGCAGATAAGTTCGACATCGTCTGGTACGAGAACCCGACATGGACAAGGCATGTCTTCGCAAGCAAACTCACTCTCAAAGACAACGTCTGCATCACCGCCCGCGATCTCGACGGTGACGGCAAAGTGGAAGTCGCTGTAGGAGCTAATTGGAATCCTAGCAATACCATATCGCGTCGCGAATCAGGGTCCGTGCATTACCTCATCGCTCCAGAGGATCGCACCCAACGTTGGCCGTCCGTTCGACTCCCTAACGAACCCACCGTGCACCGCATGCAATGGATTTTGCCAAAACAAGGCCAACCCGAACTCGTCGTCTTACCCTTGCATGGCAGTGGCAACCAGGGTGGCGAAGGCGACAACGGCGTGCGCATCTTCTCTTACAGAATGCCCGAGAGCGAGGTAGGGACCGCGAGCAACTGGAAACTTACATTATTAGATGAATCCCTTCACAAGACCCACAACCTGGACTCCTTCGGTCCAGAAATCGCCGTGGGTGGCGCCGAAGGCCTCAAGATTCTTCACACAACCCACGCTACTTTGACCGATCATTGGCTCGGGGAGCCTGGCAAAGCCTTTCCCTCCGGCGGCATCGGAGAAGTCCGCTGGGGCCCCTACCCAAACCACCACGGCTCCGAGGATCATCGCACCTTCGCCACGATCGAGCCTCTGCATGGAAACGAAGTCGTCGTTTACAATCCTAACAAGAACCGCACCGTACTCGACAAAGACCTAAAGCAAGGCCACGCCCTCGTCTGCGGGCAATTCGTCCCGGGGCCTCGTCAGCAAGTCGTCGCCGGCTGGCGAGACAAGAACTCCGAAGGCAAGGTCGGCATTCGCATGTACCTCTGGGAGAACGATGCTTGGACCACGCACACCCTCGATGACGACACGATGGCCTGCGAAGACATCAAAGCCGCTGATCTCAACGGCGACGGCAAACTCGACCTCATCGCTTCCGGTCGCGCGACTAAGAACGTGATCATCTACTGGAATGAAAGCTAACAACGCCAGCATCGCTAACTGTCGGACGGCCAGGAATGGCCATCCGAACTGAGTGCTTTATATAGGATGGCCATTCCTGGCTGTCCCCCTATGCGAGCCCGATCTACCCTACAATTCGCTAATCCGATAGAGCGCCTTATCCGTCCGGATAAAGAACGAATTCTCAGAAACCGCCGCTGAGCCCATGATAAGACCGTTGAGTTGATTATCGGCGAGTTTCTCAAATGTCTTTCCTGGCTTGAGCACTGAGGTCACCCCCTGCTCCGCGTAGAAGTAGAGCTTGCCGTCTCCAAAGACCGGCGATGCCCAGTAGTTGCCACCCGTAAGGCGTTCTTTCCAAACGAGTTCTCCACTTTTCGCATCGAGACAGGATACGAGGCCTCCCTGATCACTCACAAAGTACAACTCATCGCCCACCAAGATTGGAGACGGGCCGGTTGGCACGTTACGTTTGTAAGTCCACTCAATCTCAACCTCACCTTTGCCATCTGCACGAACGGCAAACATCTGTGACTTGGAGAACCCCGTCGGCATAAAGATGAGACCATGTCCGATTACTGGCCGAGCCACGTTGGAAAAACCCAGTCGGCCATAGGACATCTTCCAAAGCTCTTTACCAGTGCTCGGCTCATAACTATAGAGCCAATCAGCCGCAGTGGAAAGCAACTGCTCATGCCCACCTAACATCACACTTAAAGGCGTACCATACGCTTTCTGAAGCTGATAATTCTCATTCAACTCACCCGTTCTATCCGTTTTCCAAGCAACCTTTCCAGTCGCCTTGTCCAAAGCCACGATGTATTGCAGATCACTGCCGTCCATGTGAAAGATCAGATGGTCGCCCTGAAGAATAGGGCAGCTTCCAGGACCATTCTCATGCTGAACCACGAGTTCACTGTTCTTCCAAAGCACATCTCCACTGACCGTATCAAGGCAGGCCGTACCGTAAGCACCAAAGTGGGTGTAGACGCGGCCTTTCTCGATCACTGCCGCAGGCGACGCGTAACTATTCTGCTTGTGAATCATCTGCGGCTCTTTTACCGAGAAGACGGGCACGTTGTGCAGCACCTTGCCCGTAGCAATGTCCAAACAAACAGCATGAAGATCCACCTTGGGAATCGGCGTGGGTATAACCTTACCGTTAGGATCAGTCTTTGGCGCCTTATCCTCAGAGTTGCCCTTCTCTTCGAAGGCCGTGGTCAACCAAACCTGCCCCTCTAAGATCACCGGAGATGACCATCCACGCCCTGGAATAGGCGTTTTCCAGGCCACATTCTCGGTTTCACTCCACGAGAGCGGCAGCTTGCCATCCGCATGCCCTTGACCACCTGGGCCACGCCATTGCGGCCAATCTGCTTGCAACGTTAGCGGAAAGAGAAGGATCGCCCAAGGGATGAGTTTCATATCAAAACTGTGTAAAAAAGTCACCGCAAGATCAAGCGCCTAGATCAATCGGCAATCTAGCCCAATAAAGCTGCTGCGGATCAGGGCGCTCTTTCAAACTTGCTGCTAGGTCTCGAATGGTGCGTTTGACTTTACCCTGAAACAGCCTCTTACCATCGAGGATGACCTGCACGTCTTGATCGAGATCAACCAAGGCATCCGTTAGAAGCAAAGTGAGCCTCGAACACTCACGCACCTCTTCAATGGTGATCGTTTGACCTTTGATAGAAGCGACAATCCGCTGCCCCGACTTCACATCCTCTGGAGCAAGCGAAAGCCAGTAGAAACGCGTATGGGCAACATCATCTTGCAACCAAACCACTTTGTTAGGATGCGGATCACGCGTAAACTTCGCCATCCAAGGCAACGCCACTGCGTCCTCCTTCTCCATCCAATGCCCCTTCCCCTTGTGAATCGTGACCTCGTGAACATACCCACCAGGATCTTCCTCATGGAGTTCATTCAGCTTTGCCTTCCATTCGGCCGCAATCTGGTTGCGTTTGTACGCGCCATCTTCCGCGCCCATGTGCAGCGTGAACCCAATATTCCGAAGTCCATCTGGCTTCGTTTCGTTAGGATGCCCGGCCATCATCGCAGCCGCAGCCAAGCGGTCTGCCATGCGGGGAGCCAGCTGGTAGACCCCATCCCCACCAGCAGAGTAACCCATGAAATACACCTTGTTAGGATTAACGTCCTCTAGAAGCACAAGATTCTCGATCAACCGATCAAAGAGCGGGTCAATGTGAGAGCGATGCCAAAGATTCCATGTATCTGAGGGCGCGCGTGGTGCCAGGTAGATGCCTTCTTTGGGTTCGTAGAGTCCGATCTGATTCTCCCACTGCTTGTCATTCACCTTAGCCCGGGTATTGCCCCCTCCATGCATCGAGATATACAAGCTGCGGCCACCATCCGGTTTCTGACCAAAGGTCTTATACTCGAACTTCAAGGTGTGTTCGCCTATCGTGATCGCCTTCTTGGCCATCTCAGCCGCGCGTTTCGGACCAACGGTAGCGACGTGATCTTTCCACAGCAGGGCATGAGCAGTCATCGCCTGCTTCTTTAACAACTCAGCCGTGGCGAAGCTCTGCCCCTCGAGCACCGCTCGATCAGCCTCAGGACTATCTAGCCATTTCTGAAACGCCTGCCCGACCGAGAGCGTGGGCTCAGTCTGAGCAACGGCAGTGACCAAGAGCAAAGGAAATAGAGCAATACGAAGCATGTCGCATGCTGGCACGTCTCGCTTAAGCTGACAACGCTCGCCTCAGCAACTTAATGATTGACCAACGGGTCAATTCTCGGACGCTGCTAGGGACCTCTCATCATGCCTCAAATTCCGATTATCATGCCCCAACTGGGCGAATCCATCGCAGAAGCCACCGTCGTCGATATCCAGGTACAGACTGGCGATACCGTGACTGCAGATCAGGAAATCATGGAGGTGGAAACCAACAAGGCAGTCATGAGTGTGACCACACCTTGCAATGGTGTCATTGGCAGTGTCACTGCCGAGAAAGACGTGAGCTATGCAGTAGGCGCAACGTTAGGCTACCTGACAGTAAGTGACGAAGCCGCGAAACAGCTCGGCCTCGGCGGCCCCGAAAATTCTTCGGTGACCGGTGAGAGCGACGACACGGCGGGCGTCCATTTCAAAGTAGAGGACGACGCCGTACCGCAAGCAGCTACGGAGCAACCTCAGCACAAAGAAGATCAACCGACTGTGAAACCCACGATCGAAGGGCTTCCCGTGCCAGCGAAGGCTACTGGCGCCAGCTACCTCTCTCCACGCCTGAAGGCGCGCATGGTCGAGCTGGGCTTGAACAAGTCAGACCTTGCGGGAGTTGCCGGTAGTGGTTCCGGCGGGCGTGTTACCGTGGAAGATTTCGAGAGCTTTGTCGCCGAAATCGAGCAGAACAAGATGACGCCAGCGTCCCCCATGCGGATCGCCGTGGCAGATTCCATGAGACGCAGTTGGTCTCGCCCATTGGCCACCGTAGGGTCCCCGATCGAACTAGACGCTTTGTTAGATCATAGGCGCACCGCCCAACAGAAGGCTGGTCCCGCGCTCTACTTGATACGCGCCCTCTCTCTCGCCCTCGCTGAGAACACGGCCGTCGCCGGACGACTAGTTGGGTCCCAGATTGTACACCCGCGCGCGGTCGATATTGGCTTTGCTGTGGAAGTCGAAGACGGCGTGCTCGTGCCCGTTATTCGGGACGTCGATCAGAAACCACTGGGCAAGCTCGTTCCCATCTATGATCGCCTCGTCGCCCAAGCCCGTGACCGTCGCCTGCCGCCGGACGCGGTGGGAACTGGCATCGCCACCGTGACCAACTTCGGTACATTTGGCATCGCCTGGGCCACTCCCATTCCTTTGCCAGAACAGAACCTCGTTCTCGGACTCGGCCGCGGACGAAAGCAGCCTGTCTGGGATGACGAAAAGAACACGTTCGTTCCCGTCACCGGAGCCGCCCTCACATTAAGCTTCGACCACCGCGTCCTAGACGGCGGTGCCGCTGGCAGACTCCTGTCAAGAATCAGTGATCTCTTACAGAAGCCCGAAGCCCTCTAGGGCGAAGTAAGGCCTGGAAGGCCATGCGACCTTAAGAACCGCCTCGCCATATCCATGAAAGACAGCCATTCTTTGCTGTCTCGCTGCCTGCCTTCCTACTGAGGCATCGCTTCCTGTAGCTGCTGCGCTTGCCGCTCTAGCATTACTTTCGTGGCCGTCAGCTCGATCATTTGCTCGGGCGGTAGTTGGTCTCGATTGATCTGTTTCGTAACCTCACGCAATTGCTTCGAGTTCATGTCGGCATAGGTTTCTAGCGTCCGCCCAAGACTCTCCTCAGGGTAGTTGTTAGAACCTGCCCAATCAATCGCTGCGTCTGCGTCTTTGGCAAACCAGCTCTGAGCAATATCTTGCACCGTGTCATTGCGAACGCCGTCGTCTCGGATGCCCATGGCAGAATCCAAAGCCAGATCTGGCGACTGCTGAGCAAGCCGCTCAGAGTAAGCTTTGACGCCCCGGTCCGTTGTTTGTGAATCTGGCAAGGAATTGAGCCATTCTCCCATGGAGGCTAGATCATTCTCAGCCCAGCTCTGGGCCATCTTCTCGATGCCCTTCTGTTTCGCCGGACCGTCAGGGAGACCTTCGAAATACGTCGTCGCTGCATCTGAATCCGTCGCCACCCAGCCGCGCCCCAAGTCTTCCATCGCTTCCCAGGCATAACGCTCGTTCACATGCTTGCTTAGCATGTCCGCCAATCCCTGAGGATCTCGGCTAACCCAATCTTCGGCTAACTCCTCAAACACCTGCTCTTTGAACTTCCAATCTCCCCCCGAGGACTCTGCCCATCGCACGGCGCTTTGAGGGCTTTCTCGGAAGAGCTGCGAAACGACTTGGCCAATCAAATACTCTCGCTTCTGGCCCGGCTTCTTACTTTGGAGGTATTCCGCAGCAGTGCTAGTATCATTTGCAGCCCATCCTTCCAAAAGACTCATTTCCATATGATGCGTTTGCTGATCCTCTGGAAGGTACTTGAACCACTCCAACGCTTTCTGAGGATTCTCACTCGCCCATGAGGAAAGAATCGGTTTCAGGAGCTCTTCCTGACTCAGACTGAGTTCGCCTCCAGCACCTTCACTCACGAGATTCTCAACAAACTTGATCGCTCCAGAACGATCAAACTTGGTCCACGCGTGAAGTAGCATTTGATACTCATTCACATTCTCAGAAGTAGGCGGCAGTTTCTCAAACGCCTTGAGCGCTTGAGAAAGATTCTCCGGGCTGAGATTTTCTAACATGCGGGTTAAACTATCATAGCGCTCAATCGGACTTGCACTTCTACCTATACGGCGCAAGTCCGCCTGGAAATCTTCATCCGTGTACTCAGGGTCGACCTGCCGCGCCGTAAGCAACCGCTGCCGAGCATCTCGTAACTCAGCCGAAGACAACACATTCAAAGGAATATCAGAGCCAAGTAGACTCCCAACTTCCACATTTAGCCCAGAATCTGAGGTCCCCTCTGAATCACTAGGACTGTAGCCCATCAGGAATCCTCCAACTCCAGTAGTAAGGGCGACGACAACAATCGATAGCACAGTTCTCATAACGTGTAAACTGGCGGCATTGCCACCTAGTGTCAAATGAGGCCGCTTTACAAAGCGCTCGCGCGTTTCCAACCAACGCCAATCACCAAAGCGCCTCCAATGACCAGGGCGATCAACCAGGGGTTCCAGAACTTTCCGCCACTCGGCTCTATTGCTGGCAAAGAGGCATCCACCACCACATCAGCCTGCCCTATGGCTCCCCAGCGGGTGCCATCGTAGGCCCGGGCCAGGACCGTCGCACTGTCCGCCACGACGAACGCTGCTCCTGCGGCCAGGACACTCGCCTGAGCCGACGGGCGGTTATTGGAATCGCATGGATCACTCCCATCCAGGGTGTATAAGAGTTGCGGGTTGAAAAGCCTCCTGCCCAAGCTCTGCAGAGAGACCGTGACTTTTCCGCCCGGCGGCAGGGGACTCGCGCTGGGCTGGATGACGGGCGGAGGTGTGAACTGCGTGTCCAACCACTCGAGGCGCCTGAAGAGCCAATCTTTCAGCCAAGCGACTTCATCGGCATGACTCTGACGTTCCCACACACCCTCGGGATTCTGCCATATCGGGACCCCGAGAACCTGCCATTTCTGGAAATTGCGCGCTTGAGCCTCACTGAGTTCGTTGGCAATGGCGTCGATCTGCAGCGTGAGCTTGGCCTTGGAGAAGACCGTTTGACGAAGCTGATAGTAACGGTCCCAATGTTTCACCTCAAAGTTTGGATTTTCAAAGAGCCGCCCGAAGTAAGTATACTCACGATCATAAATCGTCTCGTGATACCACCCCTCCGGAAACTGCCCGTCACGCATCGTTGTGTTTCCGAGCGAGAGATTGTAGTCCCACACTGGCCCCATGTGGATCTTCCCCTCGCGGTCTTTGTGATAGTAGGTGCTTAGACGAATGCCATCGATGTTCCGACAGATCTCTACGTGAAGGTGCACATCGATGAACGAAGCCACGTCGATAAAAGCCGCGTAGCCCTTCTCCGGATCCCTGAAGTCGCGCCCGTAAAGCGCATTCTCAAACTCTGCCAAATGATCACTCAAGTAGTTGAACTGCGCCTCCGTCGGTTCATCTGGTTCGACAAAGCCAAACCGATGCCCGTCCGGAGTGCTGAAATTCACGTCATCCTGCGTACCCTTGTCTTTCTTAAAGAGATAACCTCCACTGACTTCCGGAAGCTCACTGACAGTCTCCTCAAGCTTCGCAATGGCCACGCGCTTCGGATCACGCTTGATCTTCTCCATTAGAACATACACTCCCGCATAGTCCTCCAGAGAAAGCGGTTCCCCGTCGTCACGGTTATGGAAGAGTTCCACATACTGTGTCTTCACCGCATAGTGCCCAATTTCTCGAAACCAACTGTAGGCCAGGACATTGCGCATGAGGGTCTTGTCAGAGAAAGGCGCGTGTAGGATCCAATCCGATTCCTCCGGAAAGCCTAGCAAACTCGCATCATAGTCATCATCTTCCTCATCCCATAGCTCAAGCGTGTACTGTTTCTTGGGAAACATGGTCGAGCTCTGACCGCGCACCCGCATCCCTGCACGCCCCGAGAAGTTCACCGCACTCTGCATGGAGGCGCGCTTGCTAGAGGCATCAGGTTCCAAAAAGACGGACCAGACAGGTCGCTTGGGCCCGCGCGAATCCGCCAGACCTTCGCTATCAATATCCACTCCAAAGGAGTCCACCACCACAATCGGCAAATCTGAACTAAACTCAGAAAACGCAGGCTCCACGAAGAGATAGCCCGCCCCGTGCCGCGCCACGATAGCATTATCCACCACAGCCACCCAACGCAGCATGATCGTCTGCTCCACGTGATAACTCACCGACCATTCAGCACTTTCTAGAGTTGGCGCACTTCCGTCATCCGTGTAAAGCAAAGTCGCCTCAGCAAGATCACAGGCCATGGTCAACTCAAACGCTGACGCAACGAGGCCCCCAAGCTTAGAAAGCGTCCACGAAGGCTTAGCAGGTAGCAAAGGCTCCACCTCTTGAGCCGCGACGATCACACACGTCATCAGCGTCAGACCAAGCAATCGGTATAGAGTCATCATCATGCTCAAGGAAGCTCACGAATCTCTTCTTGGTCCAACACAAACTGGCGGCGCTCCTTCAGGTGCCGTCGAAAGACATTCAGTGTGCTCTTGAGGGCGGCTGTCTGGTCCTCACTCTTTCTTGCCTCTGTCTGCCAACGCATCTCTGGGAGCAGACGCGTTTCCGAATGCTCCAGCACTGCTCGCGAAACCTCCCCACCATATACCAAGCGCCATCATAAATTTCTATTCGTTGAGATCCAGTGGCTGGGACTTTTAGTCACCGCGGAATGCTTGGGTTCGATACTGTGGCGACTAAAAGTCACCACCACCAACCAGTCAACGCGACTACGTTAGTATTGGGCTGGAAATTAGTGATGGCGCTT
>CALLLI010000448.1 GCA_938082635.1 uncultured Verrucomicrobiales bacterium | reverse complement strand
CCAGAATCAAACTCTCCGTTAAAAAATCGGTTTGTCTGATCCTTAAGCTATAAGCACTTTAGGATCTCTTTTTTGAAATTGTTTCGGTTCCCCAAAGCTTCCGATTTACTAAGCTTTGAGGCGCCGCTGCATCTCAACTTTTTCACTTAAAAAAGTTGTTCACACAGCACACCTCGTAGCCTTCGCTTCTCGTTATTTCCTAACCAATAGTCTCTCTCAAAGATCGTCTCTCCTTTGGTAGAAAGCTTTTCCGCCTAGTGGCGTAGTTGACTCGCTCTCCGGTTGGAGCCCCGTCGCTTCGGACGGGACGACGACTCTAGGTGGCCGCAGAGGAGATGCAAGTGGCTTTTATGTCTTTGGATGAGATTTTCACTTCGAATCTGAGCCTAGGGCGAACCGGCATTTCACGGGAGGCGGTTTTCCATAAAAGCCATCATATTACTGGGTTTTTTGGAGCGTTCTGAGGGTGAACTGACGCGCGAAATTAATTCTGTTTGGATGCCCAGTTTTCGATTTCTGGGTCGAGATCGATCATTTCGAGTACTTCACCGGCCCAGGGAGTGAGTGGGACAAGCCTACGGAGAAGCCGGACGGCGACTACTTGTGTCGCGGGTTGGGTGCTCCAGATGGCCGTTTCGAGACAGCGCCAGCGTTCTGGCTGAATCTTTCGTGGGTCTCTGATTTGCTCTGCACAAGTTTGGCAGAGGAGAAGTAGTTGATCGAGATCAGGCTCAGCAGGCTCTGGTGGTATTTCGAATGGCCGAAGTTCACCTGAGGTTTCGCAGAGTTCGCAACGACGTCCAGCGCGGCGAGCGAGGGGTTTTCCTAGAAGACCGAGGAGTTGGACGCGTTCTTGATTTTGATTGTAGCCCTTGGCCATGCACCTTTATAGTTATTTGCCTGCGGCGGCGTCTTGCTGAAGGGCTTTGAAATCTTCGTCGGTGAACTGTACGACCTCGTAGGGGTCATCGAGAGCCAGTAATTCACTGACGGTCAGGAATTCATAGCCTCGAGCGAGGAGAGCATCGAGCGTGGAAGGCACTGCTGCGACTGTTGACTTCCAGAGGTCGTGCGAGAGGATGATGGCCCCATTGTGCACCTGGCTCATGACGCGTTTTTTGAAAGTGGCTGGACTGGGTTTGACGCTACGCCCATCGCCTGGATCCACACTCCAGAGAATGTTGGCGTAACCGAAGGTGTCTTGGAGCCAACGGTCTTGCTCCCTGGTGAAACGACCGCCAGGCGGACGGAGAGTAAGGGGAGCGATACCTGAGAGTTTGAGAATGGTTTCGTGGGCGAGACGAATTTCGTGCTCGACGATTTTGAGCGCTGTGGGTCCAGCATCCCGATTGAGCAGAATGTGGTTAAAGGTGTGATTGCCGAACTCGTGACCTTCGTCAGCAATGCGCTTTATGATCTTGGGGTAGTAGAGGGCTTCTTTACCCACGACGTAGAAGGTGGCCTTGAGATTGCGCTCTTTTAACGCGTCGAGGACCTGATTTGTCCAGGGACGGGGGCCGTCGTCAAATGTGAAGGCGATGTAGGGGCCCTTTCCTCGAACACTTTCATACCGCGTTTGGGAGGGCTTATAGATAGGCGTGGGAAGTGCCCTGAGAGTGGCTTGGCTCCACTCTTGATGATCGATTACTTTTTCCCATGGCAAACGAGTACCTAGCGCGCCATCGGCGGCAACATTGTTGATGGTGCCCATGATAAGGGCCCAGATGAGGAGGGATTTCATTCCACTGGCGCGATAACTCGTGCCGGGACGACAGAGATTCCGCTCGTTTCAATTTGAACGTCAGCAGCGGGTTGGGGTTGCGTCGTAATCCTTGCAGGCATGACCATGAGCTGGGCCTCAGGCCTATCTAATGCGAGAAGTTCACTGACGCGGAGAAAGTGATAACCTTCCGCAAGGAGGGCATCAAGCGTCGCCGGCATGGCTCGAACGGTGGGCTGATGGAGATCGTGAGCGAGGATGATCGCACCGCCATGGGCCCCTTGGACTACGCGATCCCTGATGACGTCAGTACCTGGACGCTTCCAGTCAAGCGGGTCGACCGACCACATGATGTTCACGTAGTCCCATTCGTCGTAGATCCACTGACTTTGGGCGCTGGTGAAACTTCCACCAGGAGGCCGAAAGATGCGGGGGACAATGCCTGTGTATTTCACAATAATGTCGTGGCAGGCTTGGAGTTCTTTCCTTACCACACGCTGAGGAATACGGGCCATGTTCTTAGGGTGGCTCCACGTGTGATTGGCGATCTCATGGCCATCAGCGACAATACGCTGGGCCACTTCGGGATAGGTCGCGACTGCTTTGCCGACGACGAAGAAGGTGGCTTTAATATTGCGCTGACGAAGGGCATCAAGCAGGTCCATGGTCCAGGGCCGCGGACCGTCATCAAAGGTCATGGCAATTACAGGTCCGTGGCCTTTGACGCTGAAGTAACGGTTCTTCGGAGGCTTTAGGGCAGGCGTCTGGTAAGGTCGCAGTGTAGATTGGGCCCAGGCACCGCCTGGTGACGGCGCTTGCTGCGGGTGAACCTGCATCGACTGCCCTCCTCGGTGAGGGGCCCTTTCCCATGGCATCTGCCGATCAACACTGGTGCATGCGGTGAGACACGCTGGAGCTAACAGACTGAGGAGGATAAGGGTCTTATGAGAAGGCATGGTCAACTAGCGCTACGGCGAGACCCTAGAGTGGGCGACGATTTCTACAAGCCTGTTTCCGGCGAAGCTCCTAGAGAAATCGCGAGAGAAGCGGGCGGAGTTTCTCGGCGGTACTGGTTGGCCATGCTTCTGGCCGCGTGACCAATGCTGCGTCGAGCGCCCGATGCTCCGGTTCAGTAGCTGCCAACGGAATGTTGGGAATGACCTGCTGCAGGAGCCGTTTAGCAGTGCCCGCATTGGCAACGAGATGACCGATAACTGTCTCGGCAGTGACAGGCTCTTCTTCAACTTTCCAACAATCATAGTCCGTGATGAAGGCGAGCGTAGCGAAGGCGATTTCGGCTTCTCGCGCGAGCTTCGCCTCTGGGAGATTGGTCATTCCAATGACATCGAAACCGAGGCGGCGATTAGTTTCGGATTCGGCGCGCGTAGAGAACGCTGGGCCGTCCATGTTCACATAGACACCGCCTTCGTGATAAGGAACGCCTTCGGCAACAGCGGCTTGTGCAATAATCTGGCGAAGCAGTGCCGAGGTGGGGTCTCCAAAGGCTACGTGAGCGACAATTCCGTCTCCGAAGAATGTGTTCGCTGCACGATTGCTGGTCCGGTCAAAGAACTGATCTGGGATAACGAGGTCCCTGGGCGAATAGTCCTCCTGGAGGCTGCCGACGGCTGTCGCAGAGAGCGCCCATCGCACCCCCAGAGAGCGCAACGCCCATATGTTAGCTCGATGGTTGAGCTCTGTGGGAAGAAGTCGGTGCCCTCGGCCGTGCCTAGGGAGAAAGTAGACTTTCCGTTCAACAAAAGTACCGCCGAAGATCGCATCCGACGGCGGCCCAAAGGGCGTCTCGATCACGTGCTCCGTGGTATCCTCTAAACCTTCGAGCTGATAGAGGCCACTACCTCCAATAACACCAATCGCAGTTGTCTCATTCATGCGATGCTCATGGTCGATTTCACAAAGAACCGCAAGCTCTGGCAGAAGAGAACGATGAACACCGTAACTCGTGTGCGTGGCAATTCAAGCTCAGGCCGTTCGTGCGACGTGGGCACCGCAGAGCTTCTGAAGATATACGAGCTCTTGAATAAACATACGAAGACGACTGCGGAGGCGCTGGGCCCCTTGCGCTTCAGTAGGAGAGAACCCGTAGGGAAACTGCTCAAGAGCATCTGTCACTTCGACGATCAGCTTCTGAATTTCGGCGAGACCGACGACCTCAAAGACGCAGCACTCGTCCAAAACTCTATGCCAACGTTGCCGATAATACGTCTGATTCTGGAGCCAAAACAGAGTATGACGCATAACAGCACGATGCTGCTCAGCTAAATGGACGGCTAGATCTGAAAGCGGAACGCTCGATCGTCGAGGGGTAACGTTGAGAGAAGAGGAGGGAGAGACTTCCATGATTCACCTGCAGCCCTAGGCTGTCAGAGAACCATAACTCTAAATTCTTAAAAATCTATATATTTTTATAAATTATGAAAATTCTAAGCAGAAGCAAGCTCACGGTTGTTTCCCCCAGTAGCTTCTGCCGAGAAATCAGAAACACCTGATTGCCGAATTCCACTAAGGGTCTTTCGACTACCAAAACGATTGGTCGGTCCGTTAATCTGGCGGCTCACATAGCTTTTCAGGAAAGGAACCGTGGCAACAAGCCCCACACTAAGCAACGCCAGCGACGCGATCTCACGAGCCGGACGTCCAAGGCGATCTGCCACAACCATCCCAGCAGCCACGCCAACGGCGAGTGCCCCCAAGGCCTGCGTGCTCATATTGCCTCGTTTGTCTAAAGTATTCATACATTTAGGATAAGGGACAAATGGAATAGAATAAACCTGAAATCTCTATGTTTATCACCACTAATTTCCATTAGAAAAGCACTTGCGAGTGGGCAGAACTTGTGGAGACTGCGCCCCTGCTATGGCTAAAAAGAGCTGGATTGAAAGAAACAAACGCAAAGAGCGCACGGTAGCCCGTTTCGCTGAGAAACGTGCTGAGCTAAAGAAGGCTGGGGATCACCTAGGACTTCAGATGTTGCCACGTGATGCCAGTCCTACGCGCCTAGTGAACCGTTGCCTCGTAACAGGTAGAAGACGCGCTTACATCCGCCGCTTCAAGCTTTCCAGAATCGCCTTTCGCGAACTCGCTTGTCATGGCCTGATTCCAGGTGTGACAAAGTCGAGCTGGTAGTTTAGATTCAAGGGAGCTTTATCTCCCTGTCATGCCCCTCTACGAATACATCAACGACGATCCCGAGAAGCAGTGCGGGATCTGCAAGCGAGGCTTTGAATTGAACCGACCTCTAAGTCGGCCTCCTCTAGAGTGCTGCCCACTTTGCAAGGGCAAGGTGAGGAAGCTCATCACCCGAGTGAACACGCCCAGACTGACCAAGCCACTCTCCATCTCTGATGCAAAGAAGGCTGGCTTCACGGTAATGGAGCGACGGGACAAGGGTGTCTACGAGAAGCTCTAGCAATGCTGGCCCCTCAGGAAATCCAGTTGATCGGCGATGAAGTAGCTGTCCGCTGGTCCAACGGAAGTGAAGACTTTTACAAAATGGAGCACCTTCGTGCCCGCTCTCCGAGTGCCGAGAATGTTGGAGAACGCGATCTCACTGGCCAACTCCATGGGGGCACCGACCAGACATCCTATCCAGGAGTTCTCGTCACGGGATGGCAACCAGTAGGCGGCTACGCAATCCAATTTGAATTTAGCGACGGCCATCGGACAGGCCTCTACGCCTTTGACTACTTAAAAGCTCTCGCTAGCAATACGGCTGGCTGATGAATATTAAATCGGGCCTGCTCGTCTCGTTCATTAACTGACCGAAACTCCATCTCAGCCCCTCCCATGACTCTCGCCCCGGCCAAGCGAATCGATCTCTCTTTATCGCCCTGCGAAGCGGCACGCAGATTGAGCACGTTGTCAAGTTGCGTCTTTCTCGACAGTTCTGATCTGGGATCGGGTTCCCCCAAGCTGTCCATCCTCGCGGCAGAACCCTCGCATCTACACCGCGGAAATCTGCATCGAGACGCATCGCCATTGCGCGATATTCTTGTAGCCCACGCCCCAAAGGCCCCAATCGATTGCGGTTATCCTCTCGGCGGCTTGTTAGGCCATGTTAGCTATGATGGAGACTACCTGTTTGGCGAGTATGCCGACTTATTGGTCTATCATCATCACGAAGATAGCTGGCACGTTGTCGGCCACCCCTCCTACCTTGATCGACTCGTAGAGCCCGAGCAAGAACCTCTAAATCTAACACTATTACCAAAATTAGACTTTCGGTCTGAAATGTCGCAAGAGGACTTCATTGCCATTGTCGAACGCGCCCAAGAATGGATCGCTGCAGGCGATATCTACCAAGTGAATCTGGCACAATGCTTTCGAGCCCCACGCGAGGCAAAGGAGTCTGCCTTTGATCGCTATGAACGCTTGCGCAACATCTCACCAGCTCCTTTCAGCGCCTTTCTAAATATTGAGGGGCAACAAGTGCTCTCCACCTCTCCTGAGTGCTTCCTAAAAATGAGCGGGCAGAGTATTAGCACGCGCCCGATCAAAGGCACCCGACCTCGCTTTTCTGATCCCCTCTTGGACGAACAATCAGCCTACGATCTGATCACTTCAGCAAAGGAAGTGTCCGAGCTTGTCATGATCACCGATCTTGAACGAAATGATCTTGGGCAAGTGTGTGAGTATGGTAGTGTTGAAGCGCGAGACATCCTCGCTCTTCAACGTTTCGCTCAAGTCTTTCATTTGGTATCGACTGTGAACGGCACACTGCGCTCAGATGTGGACCATGTAGAAGCCCTCACGCGATGCTCCCCTGGTGGAAGCATCACTGGAGCGCCAAAGAAACGGGCTCGCGAAATCATCGACACCCTAGAGACAAGTCCTCGAGGGCTGTATACCGGAGCCATCGGCTACTTAGGCTGGAATGGCGAAAGCCAATTCAATATCGCCATCCGCACGCTCGTTGGAGAACGAGATCACTGGCATTTTCACGTAGGCGCCGGCATCGTCGCCGATTCTGATCCGGAGGCAGAGTATGAAGAGACGCTGCACAAAGCAGCCGGCATTTTAAAAGCCTAAGTTGCTGCCAAGATTTGTTACCAAGACCTCGAAGAAACAGCGCCCGTCCGAGACACCTGACAACTGCTCTAGATCTCGATAGCACACGCGTGAACCTCCGTTACCCAGAACAACTTCTTCTGGAATCAGCTCAACATCATGCCACGTCTCAAAGTCAAGCGTGTAGCGCAACTGATAGGTTAGTCGCTCAACCAATTGAGGCTTCAGATACTCTAGATCGATCTCTCCTGTCTCTTCGTTAAAGAATACACGCACACCTTGGTTGGCTGTCACCCCATCCTCAGCCAGTAAGTCGCTGTCATCCGCTTTCATCCAGAGAGCAAACTCTATGAGATTCGACCAACCATCACCATCAGGATCATCATTGGGCCCATTGCGACCCTCGAGTGGATGAGACTCCCGCCAGTTCTTAAAGGTGACAACTTTGGTCTCTTGCGAACTCAACCCGCTACTTCGCCATATCTGTCCATTATTTCCTACCGTCACAATGGTGTCTTCATAGATCAATCCAGCCGTGCGTCTAGACCACCCTCGGGGCGCTTCTCTAGCAAACCAGCGAACACCATCGACAGATATCGCAACTTGATTAGGCCCCTGGCTATAATCCCCCATAGCGTAATAGAGATCTCCCACTCCGATTAAGACCGGCATCTCATACGACTCCTGTGGCACCACGATCGGCCGATCCCAGTTTACGCCATCAGCGGAAGTCCATAATCCCTCAGAAAGCCGCCAACCCGTGTTTATGAATCGATCCTTAACCCAGTCCAGGTGACTCCAGCCATAACCTGGAGCATTTCCATCTGCCCAATTAAGCCCGTCGGTAGACACCATCGTGCCCGCCCAGTGGGCGATCACGATCTTGCCTCCCCCGAAAGAAATGCGGCGAAGCAAATCCGTCGTCACCTCCTGCGCCACCCTAGCCCAGGTTAGCCCGTCATCCGTCGACCGAAGAATCAGACCGCCATCGCCGATTACTAAGGCTGCTCCCCCGACCATCGTGATGTCACGAAGATCTGTCGCCTCTTCAAATCCAACCCATACATTATCCCAGAACGCACCATTCACTGAACGGAAAATATACCCAAAGCGATCCTTGCCCCCTACCGCCAGGAAATGGGTTCCCGTGTAGACAACGGAACGGAAGAGTATGTCCGCCACATCTACAGCTCCTTCCGTCCAAGCTTCTGCATTGTCGGATCGTATGACCACACTGCTGCTCCCAACGGCCACCAGGCGCCCGTTGGAACCTAACGCAATCGAAGCCAGGTGTTCTTGCGAAGGACTCTCTGCTTCCGTCCAAGAATCGAGTGGATCCTCGACCACCACCGTGTGCTCTAACATCGTTAGACCGCCTCTCATATCCGTCACCCAGTGGGTCAGGGTCTTACTACCACCAGTGCTCCAGGCTAGAGTTGCTGACGCACCTCTCACCCACGGCAAGCCAGGCCCCTGGTCCCACCAGTGGGAGAACACATCCTCCTGGAGACCTTGCAAATCGACGCCAAACGACTCCCCTATCCTAGCATTAATTTCATTAAACCCGATAAGATCTCCGGAAGGAGCTGTATTGTTTGGATAGAGAGAGCCAGACACACGAACCAAACCAGCCACTCCTTGAGCGGAAACAAGCCGCCCCGCCCCATACGCATTCATACCGCCGTTCGGCAAGTCAGCTGCCTGTATTCGAGTCCACCGCTCAGTCATAGCGTGCTTGAGATACCACTGATCCACCACCTCGCCTCCATCGGGGCGAAAGCGCGCCCAAAGCACGCCAGCAACGTCAATCAGCTCTGTCACTTTTCCACCCCCCCCCGCGGGCTCCGCGCCACCACCATAAAAAGCCTCTTCAGTCCATGTGCTGCCGTCGGATGTCTTCCACACCCGCGGCCCATCCCCGGCTAGAACCACACTCTCATCGCCGACAGCGATCATTTGCGTACGCATCTCCGGAAACTCTGCGGATAGACTCCACTCGCCTTGGTCAAGCTTGTAGATCGCATTGCCTGTCAGCACGAATATGTGATCTTCTAGCAGAATCATTTCCAAACAATCTCCCGGCGCTCCTTTCGTTAGCATATCTGGCAGAATTACTTCCGAAAAGCTGAGAAGATCTTGCGAAACCAGCAGCTTCCCGTCCTGCATGCCAATGACCAATTGAGAGCCATCCCAGACCGCACTGTGAAACGTGTCAGTCGTTTCACTCCGCCATACCCTCGTCCAAAGATTGCCTCCAGACGAGGTATATATCACACCCACAATGGATTCACGATCAGCATCCCACTCCATCGCCACGAGAACAAAGCGGCCCCCGTCCCATAGCAGCTTCTTCACCTCAAGCCGTTCACTTACTAACACTGCGCCTTTCCAGATCAATCCATCCCAGGAGCTATAGAGCTGCCCCTCGGTCTCCCCTTCTTTCCCACTGAGAAAGAAGCGATCCAAGACATACTCATGATAGTGAAAGGGAACTTCGAAATCTTCATTGTCCTGCAACACGTATCCCGTGAAACTGGTAAGGGCATCTGTCACTGCGGTCGCCACCGGATCAGAAGAGACCTCATGGAAAGGCTCCATGTCGTCGACCACTACGGTGACTGTGTAGTCACCTCCAGCTGGCCATGTATAGGTAAGTGAAGGCTCCGCCGTGACGAAGAAATCACCATTCGAGAACGTCCACTCAAAGGTCAGAGGGTCATTGTCCCTATCCGTCGCGGTGACTTCATAGGTCTCCTCAGCCCCACGGGCGACAGCCACAGCAGGCCCAGTGAACGCCTCGATCACTGGAGGGGCATTCAGTTCCGGACGCGTCAACTGAGCCAACGTCGCAAACTGACATAACGCACAAACACTAGATAAAACGGGTGAAGCCACATTTTACCATAAATCATATTTACCAGCTTTACTATTTATTATCATAAAAAAGTCCTCATATACACTACCCCGTTCGTTCGCTGACACCAAATTATGCGAGTCTTCGCAGCGGTGAGTTGCGCAGCAAGATCCACCACCTCGAAATCCTCTCAGCTCACCGCTGAGGTGCTCTGGCCTAATCCAATGATGCGATTGACAGCAGGCTGCTATCAGCCAAGTGACATCGGCTCACTTACCTGTGCGAATGGCCCGCAAACTGCTTGCCCTCCCCTCGACGAGGGCGACAACTTAATCCAAACATGCCTGACGTCGGTCTACAGCAGTCTCAGAATTTATCGCAGCAGCAGACGATCACGCCGCAGATGCAGCAAAGTCTGCAGATCCTGCAGGTAGCGGCCCTCGATTTGCAGCAGCTCGTCGAGCAAGAGATGCTTGAGAATCCTGTTTTAGAAGAAGACCAGCTCGAACCTGCCTCAGAGGAAGATGAGCCAGCGGAAGAGATCACGCCCGATACCGAAGAAGATCGCGAGCGGGAAGACCGTGAATTCGCTGAGGAATTCGACGAACTCGCACGGCTAGACGATGACTGGCGGGATCAGATGATCCAGACACAGCGCACGTCCACAGGTTCGCCAGAAGATGACGAGAAGCACGCACACATGCTAGAGTCCATCACCGCGCCTGAAACGCTGCAGGAACATCTCATGCAACAGTTAGGTGTCTCCAGCGTACCAGACGACGTGCGTGATGCCACCGAGCTACTCATCGGGATGGTCGATGATCGCGGCTTTCTTTCCACCACGATCGAGGACATCGCGCTGGTCGAGCGGCTCCCGCTCGATCCCCTAGACAACGCTCTAGCGCACCTCCAGTCTTTCGATCCTGTAGGCGTCGGCGCGTATGACCTGCGCGACTGCCTCATGATTCAGTTAGAGCGTTTGCATAAGATTCCTTCGCTCGAGTCTCGCATCATTGACCATCATCTTGATGACTTGGCCAAGAAGCGCTACCCCATGCTCTCGAAGAAGCTTAGCGTCAGCATCGAGCAACTTGTTCACGCAGCGGACTTCATCAGCACGCTCAATCCTTGGCCGGGAAATCAGTTTCGCCCCGATCAGAACACTTACGTCGAACCCGATGTTACCATCCGCAGGGACCTAGGTGAATGGGTCATCACCCTCAACAACACGCACATTCCTCAACTCCGCATCAGCAATACTTACAAAGACGCGATGTCGGACGGCGGAAGCAATACGGAAACGCGCCGCTACATTCGAGAGAAGATTCGCAGCGGCAAGTTCCTCATTCGCAGCATCTACCAACGCCAGGAAACCATCGAGAAGATCGCTCGAGAGATCATCAAAAATCAGGAGGACTTCTTCCTCAACGGCCCCGCATACCTGCGCCCACTCAACATGGCAACCGTGGCCGACGCCATCGGAGTCCACGAGACCACCGTTTCGCGAGCAGTGAATGGCAAGTATGCGAACACACCACAAGGCGTCTTCGAGCTTAAGTACTTCTTCACCACCGGCTATCAGACCAAGGACGGCGAATCTCTAAGCAACACCAGCGTCAAGAATGCGCTCCTTACTCTCGTGAAAGAAGAACCCATGGGCAAAGCCTACAGCGACCTCGAACTCGTCGAGCTTCTCAAAGAACAAGGCATCCCTATCGCACGCCGAACCGTGTCCAAGTATCGGAAAGAACTAAATATCCTGCCAAGCAACATGCGGCGGAAATTCTAACCGTTTGCAAGCTGATTCCATTCCTGAGAATAGATCCCAGTATGCATAACATCTTGCCAACCAGTATGACACGGAAATACTAGCCTTACCCATGGAACATCAACTTACCGATACCGAAGTCCGCGTTCTCGGCGCGCTCATTGAGAAGGAAATGACCACTCCGATGTCCTACCCACTTACCCTGAATAGCGTCATCACTGCGTGCAATCAGAAGAGCAATCGCTTTCCCGTCGTCAGCTATGATGACGCAACTGCCAACAACGCTCTCGATAGCCTGCGTGATAAGCATCTGGTTGAGGCGGTCTTCCCCGGCAGCTCACGCTCTGGAAAGTACAAGCACAACTTCGCATACCAGCATGGCCTCAATGGCAAGCTGCAGGCTCTGTTAGGGGTTCTCATGCTTCGTGGCCCCCAGACAGCTGGAGAACTTCGCACCCGCACCGAACGCATGGCGCGTTTCGATTCCCTTCAAGCAGTGACCGAGCATCTTGATGAGCTCATTCAGCGAGAAGAAGGCGCCCTCGTCGTCCTTCTCCCTCCAGGCCCAGGCCAGAAGGAGCGCCGCTACGCCCACCTACTTGCAGGCGAGCCCAAGCTTCCATCCATGCCTAGCGGTTACGAATCCTCGGCCCCTTCCATTCCTGACACGATCACCGAAGAGCGTATATTAGCGCTCGAAGAGACCGTCGCTACGCTACAGGCTGAACTGACAAGTTTGCGGGATCAACTTGGTATCGCTAGCAGCTCTCCTGATTTTGATTCCGGTTTCCAAGCACACTCATAAGCAATACAAAGAAGCACAACGCTAGATTGAACAACGGAATCTGCAAAGGCGACGGCAGCGAATAGATGATCGCCGTTGCTGGGATCCACACCATCCAGGTGGCCACGAGGAAACTCATCACCTCGATGAGAAACGACTTCAGATCGTTCGCTGCGCAGTAAGATCGCCACGAGAAGCGGTGGTCTCGCCAACTGTAGAAGAACGCGCAAATAGGCGACGCCCACAGCACACAATAGATAAACTGATCGGCTAACACCTTCTTAATCACCACCACAATAGAAGCCTCGCTTCCGAACAGCTCGGCTTGTAACCGGTAAAAGGCATCCACCTCAATCCCGCGCCAAAGCCAGAAGAAGATCGAGAATAGCGCATATGCGCGAATCATTCCGTTGGGCACCTGACCAGTTAGCAAATGCACCACATAGGGAATCAAACCACCGAAGACCGCCGTCGCAATTCCGGAGTAAACGTAGCCATGCTGCTCCTTGAGCTGCGCCACACTCATGAAGAAGCTCTTGGCCGGCTCGAAGTAATAATAAAGCAGCACCACCAGCAAGCCAACCGCCTGCAAGATCAGCCCAGGCAAGAGATTCGCCTTCGCAGCCGCCACATTGCGCGCCCACAGAGTCCCCCAGACAGATTGAGGCGACTCAACAATGCTAGGTTCCATTCACAATCCTATTCCGCTCTCCCACACGCCAAGTCAATCAAGTTCTAGCTGCAAAATGGCTGGTGTCGGAATCCGTCTAACTACTTCGCGGATTCAGCCACGGCACCTTCCAAGTTCTCTTGAGAGACCTTTTCAAGTGTAAGTAGCACTCGGTGATTCGTGCTGTGCCACTGGAATTGCTTTCGAGCGATACCACCACCGGCCTTAATCCTGCCAAGATCTCCAGAATTATCTGGCCGACCATTCTTCCATTGATCAAGGCCCACCACACACTGTGGTTTTCCCTCTTCCATCCGTATCCACAACCTCACCCCATCTGTACCTGAAACTGCAGGATTCTCTCGCATGCTGAAGTCTCGTCGATTGAGGTGCAGTGAGTGCACCTTCCACGAATCCGTTTCTGTCGAAGAGCGCATGATTTCCATGATGGCATTGTCAGGCTGACGAAGTGCAATCGGCTCTATCAGAACCACTTCAATGCCAGCGCTCGACCATTCGTCCAAATGCTGTTGCCAAGCCTCCTCGGAAAGATTTGCATGAAGCCGAATACCCTCTTCATAGGTAACGCCAAATACCACCATGCCACTCACCACCCAGTAGCTTCCAGTATCGTTGTGCTGGACTGGCTCGAGTGCACTTCCATCAGAAGAGGAGAGTCCATCGGGAGATAATCTAACCTCGCGCTTCGGCCCTTCCGGCGCAGAAATAGGCTCGGACTCATCTGGCAATTCCTCTGCTGCCAATTCGATGCTCTCGTTGGGAGGTTCCTCTTCATCAGATGTGGCCATGGTGCGAACTTCCTCGGTCCTGGATTAAAACTGCTAGCGCACAGGGTATTCGGCAGAGACGCGGTCATGTGGTAGAGGATCGCTCAACTACTAAACCACACAATGCCACCTACCTACCGACGTCTCTGCCAAGGAGACCGTGATATCATCCACAGACTGCGTCAACAAGGGCGCAGCCAAACTGAGATTGCAGAGTTCATTGGGTTCAGCCCCAGCGCGATCAGCAAAGAGCTAAAACGAAACACCGGAGGCCGTGGGTATCGCCCTAAGCAGGCCGGGCGCTTTGCTACTGCGCGCAAGGCCATGCAGCGCCGGAAACGAACGATCATTGGCCTTCTAGCCATTGAGGTCGAAGCTCGTCTTCACCTGCTTCACAGCCCTGAGCAAATCTGTGGAGCGATGCGCAAAGATGGTTGGGAAGCTCCCAGTCACGAGGCTATTTATGGCTACATTAACCGCGACAAGCAGGCGGGAGGAGACCTCTATGCTTGCCTAAGAATTAACGGCAAGAGGCGTTACCGGCGACGGTCGAAGATGCCTCGGAGCAAGATCCCAGGCCGGGTTGACATCACCGAAAGACCATCATCGGTAGAGGCACGAACCTACTACGGCGACGGGGAGATTGACCTCGTAGAAGGAAAGAAAGGGACAGGATTCATTCTCAGCATGGTCGAACGCAAGAGCCGCTATAACCTCTTTGAGAAGCTAGCAGACAAGAAGGCCTCGACAGTCGCCGAAGCGATGATTCGTCGGGTCCGAGGATTCAAGACACGGTCGTTTACTTACGACAATGGGCTTGAGTGCGCCAAGCACCTTGAAGTTGGCCGAAAACTTGGAGCGAAAAGCTATTTCTGCGCTCCCTATCATGCGTGGGAGAAGGGTTTGGTCGAGAATCACAACGGCCTCTTGCGGCAATACTATTCGAAGGGCGGAAGCTTCGAAGGAATCAACGAGGATTCTCTCAGGTGGGTTGAAGAGGAAATCAATGAGCGCCCTCGCAAACTCCTTGAATACGCTTGTCCAATGCTCTACCTCAATCGTCTAACTGCGGCGTAAATCCACTAGCCACCTCTTTGCTCGTCTTGTGCGTTAGCAACTTGAATCCGCCTAAGCTACTGTAGGCGGTAGCGGTGCTCGATTAAAGGCTATTCCCAAACGCAAACAGCCCTCACCGCCTGAGCCGTGAGGGCTGTATGTGAAGAAACGCTGAATCCAGAGGCGATTTGTTAACGCGGACGTCGTCGATGACCAAGTTGGGCATGGTTAGTCTGGCTACCACAAACAGACGGCAATTTGAAACCCGATCACGAACGCGAGATCGAGATCTGGCAGTCACACGGTATACCAAGCGCCACGACAAATTTCCATCACACCACGCGAGCGCTAGCGGCGGTGACAGTGTATCAAACAACCGACGCTTGCGAGGAAAGCGAATCCAGCGAATCCAGTTGGCTCAGGAACGGCTGAAGACACTGCCGGGCCCAGAGTGAATTTCACGACGAGACTTTCTCTCGCGGCGAGGGTGTGGTTGACTTCAATAAGGGAGAGAGCGGGATCAGGATCGTCGAACCCCCAATCAAGTAAGACATCGCCACTGCCCGATCCCTCAACAATACCAAACCGATCGTCTAAGTGGCCATCGTCACTAACAACCGCAAAGTAGTAGTCGCCATGGGGAATTGGTCGATTGCCACCGAAGTCTCCCTCATCCACCTCACCAATGAGGTCTCCAGCTGCGCCATACAATGCCCCCTTTAAGCCACTTCGAGTAACGGCAGAGCCGAGCAAGGATCCGTTTGGTTCACCGATGACACCAAGATCAATATCGACCGTTGGAGCGGTCGGTGGGACGACATTGGTAAGCTCTAGCACCGTATTCGCCCAGATGGAGGTGTCTGGACCGAGTAGGGCTCCATTGTGAATGAAAACGATTTCCGAGAGAGCCGGACTTTCGAAAGGCACATCAAAGAAGCCGCTCCAGTTCAGAGTCGCCGGCCCGACGATCGTAGCTCCGTACGCGGGACCCTCGATGGACTCCAGAATGAATGGGGCGGTCGGGACGCTAGGGTCCGTGAAACTATCGTCGCCTATGTCCCAGAGGATGCCCCTAGCGCTGAAGTTGAAACCGGGGTCCGACCAATCTGTCGTCAACGAGTAATGATTGTAGTTACCGCTAGGCATAGCGATCTTGAAGTCAAACAGCTCCGCGCCCGTCTTCGTTCCCAGATTCAACGTGACTGCTTCTGTGTTCAGTAGGGCTAGTATAATTAATACGAGCGAACTGACGCCGAACCATCTGCGCAACAGATTCTACATACTTTGGGGTGATCAAGCGAGACGAGTATGTCAACGAGAAACCCTAACAGGAATCGATATGATCAATAGATATGGCTCTCCGTCAGATTGGCTGGATGGAAATCATGTGAATCGATGATCTTCGAACACAATCGAAATCACGCTATCCCCTGATAGCAAGTCGTTTACGTAGACAGGGCAGAGTCTAATTTGGGCGGAATTTATGCTGTTGATCCTTGGTGCAAGATTGCGCAGGAAATCGGTTGGCCTTGAGATCCGTGGCTGAATCGAAAGAGCCTACCCCTGTAAACTGAAATCAACTTCGGGGACACCAAGCCTTCCGAAGTCG
>CALLLI010000447.1 GCA_938082635.1 uncultured Verrucomicrobiales bacterium | reverse complement strand
TTTGTGTGAAAACTTAACTAGAGTAGCGCCGTCTGAGGTTGGCTACTGCGACTTGTTCTGCATTTTCATTGATTTGTCATGTTAAATATTCATGGCTAGATACCAATGATTTTTCGTAACTCAGGATCCATATATTTACGGCTCTCCGTCAGATTGGCTGGATGGTTTCAGGTCATTGAAAGGGCGGCTGGGCCAACAGGAACCAGTTTCAGCCTACAGGAGAAGGCTCTTTCTGGTTCTCTAGAAAATCCCTGCCTCACCGAATCCCGGCTACGACTGGGCTCAAAGTATGGCGAACGAAGCCTTGGAGTCCGAAGCCTCTAGGCCTGCTCCGTAAACCGTTTATTGTGAGTCAGTAATGTGAATGCAAGCAATGCCAAATCGTCTCATTCGGTCAGGATTTCACCCAGCCAATCTGACGGAGAGCCTCTTTTTAAGGATCAAGAATTGGAATTTTCGGAGCCCATGCTGTTCGTTATTAGAGCTGGTCTTGGTTTTATCTACTGGAAGATGAAAGCGATGCCGCTGCCCTTTCTGGGCGGAAGAACGAAGGCATTGGCTCCGAATATCTGCACCCATCTGAATATTCAGATGAAAGAGCGGGAGACCGCTTCTGTGGCGAAGGCGTGGCGAAATGTTGCGGAGTCTTTGGACAGTGGCAGGCCGGTCGCACTGCAATTCGATTGTTTCTATTTGGACTACTTCACAAAGAAGATTCATTTCGCTGGCCATGCATCACCTGTCGGACGCAATCACTTAACGCTCGACTATTTCAATAAACTAACGTGTACATATGAAGAGCAGTTTCCTCCTGCACGGTGGGGCTCTTGTATGTTGCCGCGGTAGGCTCAAACTTCTTGAGCGGAAGAGAAGTGGGGCGCGAAGGTAGCCCTCGCTCTGCGTATCTTATACGTTTGCACGTAAGCGTTTATTGGTATTGTCGCCTATTTCTTCTCAATCCCTTCGATCCTCAGTGGCGTTGCGGCAGTGTTGCCTTTCGTCGCACGTGGCAGCGCGTCAGTCCAGATGTGGGTATTGTTAGTAAATTGAGTGATAGTGTTAATCCGTGAGTCAGGAGAAAGATGCTCCTGCTACTTTAGGAGTAGGCTACTCTCGGATGGCGTAGAGGTGATTGTCTCCACGGAGAAAGAGGTCTTTGCCGGACAAGGCGGCGGAGGCGCTGATGGGCTCGTCTAACTGATTCACACCGATCGGTTCTGGTGAATCGCCATGTTTGAGAACCATGGTGGAACCATCGCGATCTGTTAGATAGATTCGGTCGGCGGCGGCGACGGGGGAGGCGTAGAGATTTGACAGGGCGCCTAACCGAAAGGGGCCGGCTCGTTTCTCACCGGTGGCGGCGTGGAGGCAGGAGAGGATTCCTTGATAGTGATTGAGGAAATAGAGGGTGTTGTCGTAGAGCAGGGGCGAGGGGACGTAGGGCGTGCGTTGGGTGGTCTGCCAAAGCACGTGATTGGTGTCCGTGACGTCGCCTTTGGCCCCTTGGAGTTTGATCGCTACCATGGCTTTCTTCTCGTAACTTGAGCCTGCGATGACGATGCCGTTTGCGGAGACTGGAGAAGCCACGACGTTGTTAGACAAGCCGCCGCATTCCCAGATCAGCGCACCGGTTTCTAGGTCGTAGCTGCGGATGCGTTTGGTGGCACTGACAATGACCTGAAAGGCCTTCTCGTGCTCAACTATGATGGGTGTTGCCCAGGAGGTCTTCTCGTCGCGCGCGACTTTCCATTTCTCAGTGCCTGTTTGTTTGTCGAAGGCGTGGAGAAACGAGTCGTCTTCGTGGTCCCAGTTAACCACGACGGTGTTCTCGTGTAAGACGGGTGAGGCACCTTCGCCATGGGCGTGCTTGGTCTGCATCTTGCCGAGGTCTTTCTGCCACAGGATCTTTCCGTTAGGGTCCAGACCATGAAGCCCGTGTGAGCCGAAGAAGGCGATGATGATCTCGCCATCGGTCACTGGAGAGTTGGACGCCAAGGTGCCCGACTTGTGACCGCCGTGGTGGGGAAAGGCTTCGTTTACCGTCGTTTCCCACACGATCTTGCCATTGGCTCGATCAATGGCGAGCACGACAAAACGGTGCGCTTTCGTTACGGGTAGGTTGTCGTGAGACCCTGGGGCGTTGTCGAAGACGGGGAGGCGTGATTTGCCGAATGGGATGGCTGTGGTCAGATAGACGCGATTTCCCCAGACGATGGGCGAGGCGTGACCAACGCCAGGAATCGGCGTCTTCCAGAGGATGTTCTCTGTTTCACTCCAGACCAGTGGCGGGTCGGCTGAGAGAGACACGCCTGTGCCCAGCGGCCCGCGCCATTGTCCCCAATCTGATTCACCTGCCTGGGCTAAGCCAATCGTCCCTAGTAGAAGCAGTGTCGTGGCGAGATTCATGCCAGGACCTTAGCCCAGTCTGGGCGTCGGAGGAAACGATTCAATCCGATAGCGGAATCGTATAATGCACCAAGCCGGCGTTCTTGGTCACGCGATCATAGAGCGTGCGGGCTCGGTAATTCGATTCCTGAGTCACCCAGAAGACTTGGTCGGACCCATGCGCTTTCGCTGCCTGTTTCACGGCGTCTATTAACGCTCGGGCAGCGCCTTTGCCACGGGCGTCTTCCGCGACGAAGAGATCCTCAAGGTAGCAGCGCTCAGTCACCGCCCAAGTGACTGGCTGAAAGTGATAGTGAGTGAATCCATGGAGAGTGCCCCCATCACCCACAGCGACCAAACCTTGAACAGATTCCCCTGGATCTAGCACGCGACGCCACACATCCTCGGTAATCTCTGGCGCGAGATCGGCCTTGTAGAAGGCAAGGTACGTTTTCCAAAGGACCTGCCACGGAGCACGATCGCCCTCCGCGACGCTCCTATACCAAGCGCCATCATAAATTTCTATTCGTTGAGATCCAGTGGCTGGTTCTTTTAGTCACCGCGGAATGCTTGGGTTCGATACTGTGGCGACTAAAAGTCACCACCACCAACCAGTCAACGCGACTACGTTAGTATTGGGCTGGAAATTAGTGACGGCGCTTGGTATAA
>CALLLI010000446.1 GCA_938082635.1 uncultured Verrucomicrobiales bacterium | reverse complement strand
CGATGCCCCGATGCCCCGATGCACCAATGCACCGATGCACCAATGCACGACTAACAAGCAGCCATCTACTCAAGGGAATTCTTACATTGAGACATCGTGAATAGGATAGGCTAAGGGGCAGGTCCGGTGTTCTGATCCTGCGCGTTTTCAGAAATGTACTCTCAGAAAAAAGTTGCGTCTCATCCGTAAATCAGATTACTGTGCTGGCGATTTCCGAGACAGCCCGCCCAGACGTCACTTTCTCCCATTTGGCGCGCACCACCTTCATCCCGGTGGTAGCCTTCTGGGCGCGCTGTCTCGGAAATCCATTGAATCCTGCACCAAGGACGAAGCCATAGCGCAGGTGGTCACTTTGTAACCGTTTGACGGTGTCGCTTCAGGGCGATGAGTTAGGATGAAACGGATCTTGTTAGAGTTTCCGCTTCCTCCTCATGCGTGTCGTTCATTTGCTGAGACGGCTGGGTGTGAATGAACCAAGCGATGCAGAAGAAGAAGGAGCCCATGATGACCATGCAAGCCGAAGCAGGGCAGTCTAACCAGACGGCGAGATGAATTCCTCCAATCGTGCTGATCACGGCGTGCGTGAGGCTCAAGGTGATCATCGTTCGGAGTCGGTTGGTCAGTAGATAAGCGGTGGCCGCAGGGAGGATGAGCATGGCAATGACTAGGATGGCACCGACGGCTTCGAAGGCGCTGACCACCACGAGTGAAAGCATGCACATCATGGCATAGTGAATGAACGTCGGCCGAAATCCCTGGGCTCCTGCCAAGAGCGGGTCGAACGAGGTCACGAGAAGTTCCTTAAAGAAGGTGATATTCAGAGCAGCAGTCGTGATGAAGACACCCAGAAGAAGTTGGAATTGCTTCGACGCGAAGAGGGCTTTCATGGGATCTGAACTGGCATGCACACCGAGCCATTCGAGTTGCCCGAAGAGCACGCAATCGGGATCGAGATCGGTGTGAGGGGCGAGTTCTAGCAGAAGCACGCCCAAGGCAAAGAGCATGGAGAAGACGATGCCGATTGCGGCATCTACCTTAACGATCGACCGGCGATGAATGAACTCGATCAGAACAGTGGTGACGATTCCTGCGACGAGCGCACCAATGGTGAGAGCGAAGGAATCACGACTTCCTGAGACTAGGAAGGCGATGACAATACCAGGCAAGGCACTGTGACTAATAGCATCACCTAACATCGACATGCGGCGCAGGACCAAGTAGTTGCCGATGAGCGCAGCCGAGAGGGCCACAATGAGCGCGATGCTCGTCATGAGCAGTGTCTGTGCTAGATTGATCGTCCACGGTTCGACGAAGACGCGGTAGGCATCGAATGCTGGGATGAGATGGTTCATGAATCCACCTCCTTTTCTTTCACGGCAAGGTCTCGCAAGGGTAGGCGTTGGGTGTCGCGCAATGATGGGATGCGTTTGCCGTGCGGGTCTTGTTCTGGGTAGTCGAGGTAGCGCTCGAGCTCCATGACCTGATCCTCACCGAGGATGTGCTCTACTTTCTCAGCATCAGCGTGCACGTGATCGGCATCGTAGTCTGCTTCATTGGTAAGATACAGCTCCCACAAGCGGTGATTTCGAACCACGCGTGAAGCATGTTGGAGTCCATCTGGTGTTAGGTAGATGACTTCACCACGAGTGGTGGCGAAGGTGGCGAGGCCATCGCGCACGAGCAGCCGTAGGCGCTTCATGGTTTCTTCAAAGGTCTCCCGAGCGTCGCCGGCCAAGCGGCGTACGGAAATGCCTTCTTCTTGGAACTTGTCCGACTCCATGGTGCGGTAGATCGCTTTCAACGTGTTCTCAACGGTGATCTGGCGAGTCTGTGAGAGGCGTCGACGGTAGCGAAAGACCATGCCATGATGGGGGCTGAAGAGGAAGACGAGGAGAAAGAAGCCGCCTGCAGACAGAGCCATGGAAGGACCTGTAGGCAGGGCGTGGGAAACGAGCCCTTCACCGACGAAGGAAAGAAAGGCACCTAACATGCCGGCGGCGATAGCGAGTCCAGTGGCAAGGATCAGCATGAGATGCATCCGCTTGGTTAGAAGAAACGCTGTTGTTGCCGGAGTGATGAGCATGGCGCTGACCATGAGCGCTCCAACGGCTTGCAAGGCGACCACGGTAGCGAGCGCTAGCAGAAACATGAGTAAGTGAAAGAGTAGGCGTTCTGGGAGTCCGATGGAACGGGCAAATACTTGATCAAAACTGGTCGCGAGTAGGGGACGGTAGAGAAGGATGACGATGACCGTCGAGAGGACGGCAGTGCCACCCATCATCCAGAGATCGGAACGTCCTAAGGCTGCGGCTTGTCCGTAGAAGAAATGGTCAAGCCCGCTCTTATTTACTGAGGGAATGCGCTCGATCATCTTGATGAGGCAAATGCCCACCGCAAAGAAAGAGGCTAACACCATGCCCAAAGCTGCGTCTTGTTTCAGCTTAGTACTTCGCTGAATCCAGGAAACGGTGGCGGCACCAAGGAGGCCAGCTAACGTCGCACCTAACATGATTGCCCAAGGTTCCTTGCTCATGGTGAAGAGGAAACCGATCGCGACACCGGGAAGCACCGCATGGGAAAGGGTGTCACCGACCAAGGCCATGCGCCGCACGACGACGAACGAGCCTAACAAGCCGAAATTGATGCCCATGAAGAGGCAACCAAGCAGGATGTGGCGGATGGCCGCGTCTTGGAGGCTAAAGAAGCGAAAGAACTGGTCTCCAAGATCGACCTCGACGAGTTCTGATATCTTGGCGGCATGCGCCTCAGAAGGGAGCACGAACGCCAAGATCAGCAGAATCAGAAACGGCTGACCATATCGTAAAACACGCGTCATCGCTTCGCTGAGAGATCGACCTTTGACTTCTCTCCCGTGGCATCTGCTACCTCACTGAGAATCGTTAAGCGTCCGCCGTAGGCGCGTTGGAGTAGTTCTTCCTTGAAGACTTCTTCAACAGGGCCGTAGGCAATGAGGCGCAAATTCAGGAGAATGAGAGAGTCGAAGTAGCGGCGTGCGGTGGGCAAGTCGTGATGCACCACAAGGATCGTCTTCCCTTGGGAACGAAGCTCTTGGAGTAGATCGATGATGGTCGATTCCGTGGCAGCATCCACGCCAACGAAGGGCTCGTCCATCAGGTAGAGATCACTCTCTTGAGCTAGGGCTCGGGCGAGGAAGACCCGCTGCTGTTGGCCTCCACTGAGATTGGAAATCTGCCTTCCCGCGTAGGGAATCATGTTCACTTTCTCCAAGGCTTCCATTGCGATGTCTCGATCACGCTTCCCGGGGCGCTTGAAGAGGCCGAGATGGCCGTAGCGCCCCATGAGAACAACGTCCATCACGGTAACGGGAAAGTCCCAATCGACTTCACGTCTTTGGGGGACATAGGCCACGCGCTTCCTCTGCGATTTGTTAGGCTCCCCAAAGATCTTGATCCATCCACCGATCGGTTCTAACAAACCCATGATCGCTTTAATCAAAGTGGACTTGCCTGCACCGTTGGGGCCCATGATGCCCACCAGCTGTCCTGGCGCGATACTGACATCGATCCCGTAAAGAACCGGCTTCTTATCGTAGGCTACGGTGAGATCGTGCGTTTCGAGAATGATCTCTTGAGAGGGACTTGTTTGATCGCTCATAGTTATCTCAGAGCTTCGACAATGGCATTCACATTGTGTTTGAGCATGCCAATGTAGGTGCCCGCGTCGTAGGTATCGCCATTCACCGTGCGCATATCGCCCGGCTCTCCCATGGCGTCTGAGAAGAGTTCGCCACCAACACTGACGTTGGCATCGGCAGCGATTTGTTCGATGAGTGTCTTGTTCACGCTGCTTTCGACGAAGATCGCAGTGATCCCATTGTCTTTGATGAAGTCCACCATCCGGGTCCGATCGGCGACGCTTGGATCGGAGGCCGTGGAGATCCCTTGAACGCCGATGACGTCAAGACCATAGGCTTTTCCAAAGTAGGCAAAGGCATCGTGACTCGTCACGAGCTTGCGGCGGTTAGCCGGGATCTCTGTGACTCTTTTGGTCGCCCATCGATGAAGCGATTCCAACGCGACTTTGTATCCTTCCCCGCGTCCTTGGAAGTCTTCTGTGTGATCGGGAAAGCTGGTTGATAGTTGCTCGACGACGGCGTCGACGGTAGAGGCCCATAGACGGGCATCTCCCCAGATGTGAGGATCAGGATGACCCTCACTGTTCTTGGGCGCGAGGCGATTCTCTCTAGGCACGGCGTCGGAAACGGCATGAACGGCCTTGCCATCTGTGGCTAGACGTTCAAAGAGGTCTTCCATCTTTCCTTCTAACAAAAGCCCGTTGTAAAAGATCACTTTGGCTTGGTTCAGCTTGGAGACGTCAGCAGGGGAGGCCTTGTAGAGATGCGGATCCACACCTGGTCGCATGAGCGCACCGACACTGACATCATCTCCAGAAATCACACGCACCATGTCTGCGATCATGGTGGTCGTCGCGATGACATCTGGCGATTCCGTGCGGGTAGATTTGGTGCAAGAAGTTAGGAGTAGCCCCAGCAAGAGACTGAGGGTCAGAGATGCTTTCATACTTGACTATGAATATTAGGTGAGGCTAATACTGTGTCAACAGGCTAATTTCTATACCCGTGACTGAACTTAAAACTGCCATTGATCTCAATCCCTCTACGTCAGTGGCGTCCGAGGATTATTTGGAACAGATTCTCAATCTGATGACGGAGAAAGGCTACGCTCGCGTGATCGATATCGCCACCAATCTGGGCATTTCGCAAGCCAGCGTGAGCAACATGGTGCAGCGATTGGCCAGTGAAGGCTTGGTCACTTACGAGAAGTATCGTGGCATGGCCCTTACTCCAGAAGGGGAGAAGGTCGCCCAAGCGATCATCCAACGGCACGAAGCTCTCTCACAGTTCCTGCGGCTCTTCGGCTTAGACGAGTTGGACATTCACCGAGACGTGGAAGGGATGGAGCATCATGTGAGTTCCCCAACGCTGCGCGTCTTCCAAGTGCTGGTAGAAGAGTTGCAACGCCGTCCCAAGCTTGTCGAGAAGGTCGTGGACCGTATCCACGAAAGTTGAGCTGTTTTTAACAGATGTCTCTGTCAGACGAACCTCACTCTGGTCTCTTTCCGCCAACGGCGTGGAGTCGTATCCAGGCTGAGCTTGTCGAGGCCAGCGGCCAAAGCGTTGTGATTCGGAACACTCGAAGACGCGCTTGACCTACCTGCCGTTGATGGAAATTTAGTTCATCCAAGTTCTCTGGCCGGCTCTTCGGTTTGGACGATTTAGACATCAACCGAGAGGTGGTAGGGAGGGAACACCATGTGAGTCCTCCGACTTTGCGTGTCTTCCAGGTGCTGCTAGACCGTATCTACGAAAGCGGACTGGCGTAGAGTAACTTTCCAAAGTTGCTTGCACAGGCGGGCTCTCTAAGGCGATTCGGACTATTGACCGAAGCCGGGCACTTCGGCAGACTTGCGGGTAAATCCACCTGTGATGATGCCTAGAATTCTTCTCCCACTTAGTATTACTATAATGTTAGTTTTCACTGCTCTGTTCTGGCGTTCTAAGAACGAGGGACTGGAGGTGACGGTTTATGAGCATAGCTATCGAGATGCCTTTACCAATCCTTACTGGCCGACGATCGATACCCCGAAGCTGACCACGCCTCAATGGATAGGAGAGGCAGGCGTGGAGGCGGTTGCCGTGCTTTCGATTGATGACATGCGCGGTGTCGAACCCTATCTGTCATTCATCGAACCTATCCTGCAGCGGCTGGAATCCATCGATGGTCGGGCTCCTCTTAGCATCTTTACAAACCAAATCGATCCTAATGAGCCCCAGCTTCAACGTTGGCGCAAACGGGGCGTGAGTATTGAGGTGCATACGATCGATCATCCGTGCCCTTTGCTCAAGGACGGAGATTTCGATCAATCTAGGAAGACCGTGCACCAGTGTGTGGACCTCTTGGCGGGCATTCCTAACATGCGTCCAGTGACTTATCGGATGCCATGCTGTGATTCGATGAACTCTGTGAGTCCTCGATTCTACGACGACATCATGGATCCACTCACGCCGACGGGAAATTTCCTGAGCAGTGATTCCTCCGTGTTCCAGATCTTCACAGCGGACGACCCTGAGTTGCCACGGGAACTCTTTGCCAATGGCAATGAGAAGCGGTTTGAGCGTTACCTGCCTTTGGGGAAAGACTTTGTGAATACGATAGAGAACTATCCGTATCCTTACTTGATTGGGAAACAGCATTGGCAGTTTCCCTGCGCCGTGCCGTCGGATTGGGAAGCGCAGTATTTGCAGGGAAAGAACAATCCTCGGACCCTGGAGGATCTCAAAGCTGCTCTGGATGCCACCGTGGCGAAGCAAGGCTTGTTCGTCTTTGTCTTTCACCCGCACGGTTGGATTGAGAACGCACAAGTCGTCGAATTAGTCGATTATGCACACGCTACCTATGGCTCCAAGGTGAAGTTTCTCAACATGCGTGAGGTTCAGGAGCGGATTGATGAAAATATGTTAGCCTCGATGCCGGTGAGAGACCAAGAGAGCGGAAAGGGCTCCGGGGTTCGGGTCGTCGATGTGAACGGAGATGGCTACATGGATGTTAGATTCCATTCGGGAGAGGCGAGAATCTGGCAGCCGGAATCGCGGACATGGGCATCACGCTTCTTCTCCAATCTAATTGAGGCGAAGCACTCCAAACCCGAGGGGGACTTTCCTTTGGATGAAGCGCTTCGGTGGTGGGACCTCGATACGGATGGTGATCTTGACGTGATCTATTCGGATGGTGAGCGTTTTGCTGTCTATCTAAGAGATAAGGCGGATTGGAAACTGCTGCGAGAAGGGAAGCATGAGTCTTCGAAGAATGGACCGCCGCCGTTCTACCGTGCAGATGGATCTAACAATGGCGTCTGGATGGACGAAAAGACCTTTATCATCCAGAATGAGGACACAAGTGGGGAGCCGAATGTGATTCGCCGCGTCAAGTTTACCGATGTCTTGGCTGCAGAAGCAGACAAGAACTTACTTTCCTTGAAGCCCTTGTCGCCAGAAGAAGGCTTGGCCAGCATGAAGGTGAAGAAGGATTTGGAGGTGCAGCTGATGGTACATGAGCCAGAGGTTATGGACCCAATCGACATTGCCTGGGGCGCAGACGGCAAACTGTGGGTTCTAGAAATGGCGGACTATCCAGAAGGTGATGAGGGCGGCCGTGTGCGTTTCTTGGAGGATCGTGATCAAGATGGGAGATACGAAGTTTCCAATCTATTCCTTGAAGGGATTCCGTTTCCGACAGGAATCATGCCTTGGCGAAACGGGGCGTTGGTGTTGTCGGCGCCAGACCTATTCTATGCTGAGGATACCGATGGCGATGGAAAGGCGGATACACGCGAGGTGCTCTACACGGGGTTCGCTGAGGGGAATCAGCAACATCGCGTGAATAGTTTTCGTTGGGGCCTGGAGAATTGGATCTACCTCGCCAATGGGGATAGTGGAGGTGAGGTTCGTTCCACCAAGACGGGGCAAACGTTGACGTTAGGGTCTTATGATCTGCGTATTCGCCCGGGTGAAGGCTTGCTAGAGTTGGTTTCGGGCACGACACAACATGGCCGGAATCGCAATGACGCGGGAGATTGGTTTGGTAATAATAACTCGGCTCCTCTATGGCACTACGTGCTCGATCAATCCGTGCTAGCGAGGAACCCTCGGTTCAGTCCTCCGAGCCCGATCGTGCACCTGCCGGAGGTGCCTGGAAATGCCCCGGTCTTTCCTACGAGCGTTACGCATGAACGCTTCAACGATTTCCACACGGCGAATTGCATCACTTCAGCGTGTTCCGCTATCATCTATCGAGGGGAATTGTTAGGCGAAGCTTATCGAGGCGACGCCTTTATCTCGGAGCCGGTACACAACATGGTGCACCGCCAAGTCGTGTCGGGGAATGGAGTGACGTTTACGAGCCAGCGTGCTCAAAACGAGCAGAACTCCGAGTTCTTAACATCGACCGATCCGTGGTGTCGCCCGGTGTCGGTTCGCACGGCTCCGGACGGATCACTCTGGGTCGTCGACATGTATCGGCATGTGATCGAGCATCCGGAGTGGATTCCCCACGATTGGGAAACTCAACTGGATCTCCGGGCAGGCCATGAGCGTGGTCGGCTCTATCGCGTGGCGCCCAAGGGGCATGCACCATTGCCTGCCCCAGATCTGACGAAGTTGTCGCTGGCGGACCTCGTTGCCAAGTTAGGCGATCCTAGTGGAACTGTACGTGATTTGGCACAGCAATTTTTGACAGAACGCAAACCCGAAGGTGCTGAGGGGCTGTTAGTGGCTGCTTGCGAGGCTTCGGATTGGCGTTATCGTCTTCATGCGTTGGCCACTTTGGATGGCCTAGGACAAGTCTCCCGTTCAGTGGTCGCTAAGGTGCTGACGGATACCCATCCGGCTGTTAGGCGTTTAGGACTACGTCTGGCTGGTAAGCTTAAGGGCGACTGGCAGTTTCCGGAGGACGAGACTGACTCAAAGGTACTGCTAGAGAAGGCGATCACGTTGGGTGAGCTAAAAGGTCAGGGAAGCGTCTTGGCGGAACTAGCCTTGAGTTCCGACGACCAGTATATTCGCGCCGCGTGTGTCAGTTCTATGTTGGCGGACACCGAGGGATTTCTTGATCGACTGACTGAAGCTACCTTTGAGGAGAGTCATGCTCAGCTCTTAGGCTGGGTCATGGCGACTGCCGGCAAAGCTCGAATCGCTCGGCATTTGGTTGAGGGCGGTGATCTGGAGGCTTGGAGGATGAAGTTGATTGCCAAAGCCTTGCCTGAGCTGAGAGACGAGGTGAAACCGATGCTCGATGTGGCTTGGGCAGCGGTGCGCGACCCTAACGCTGATTCAGGCTTGCGTTCGGTGGCGCTTGAGTTCGTCTGTGCATCGGAAGCGGAGGTCCAAGGTGTGAAAAAGCTAGCGAGGCTCTGCAAACCTGCTGAGCCTGTGGCCTTTCAATTGACGGTCGTGCGCATGATAGGAGCCTACTTTCCTGATGCGATGCCCGCATGGCTGATCCCCACGTGGCCTAGCCTCGAGCCTTCCTTGCGCCGAGAGGTCACCAGTTGGCTGAGTAGCCGGACTAACGTTGCTCTGGCGGTGGCCACGCAGCTTACCAATCAAGCTGTTCCGGATCTGCAACGTTCACTTGGACAACATCCGGCCGAGGGTGTGCGCGAAGTGATTCGAACATTGGTGGGATCGGTTGAGGATATTGATAGGCAGGCACTGGTGGAACGTGTGTTGGCCTTGGAAGGAGAAAGCAAGCGTGGCCAGATGATGTTCACTGAGAGCTGCGCGATCTGTCATGAATTGAATGGAGAGGGTAATGCCATTGGTCCTGACTTGGCCACGCTGACGAATCCCTCCGCCTCGTTTTTGTTAGAAGCAATCCTTGATCCTAACCAAGCGGTGGAAGACAAGTACCTCGCCTACACGGCGGAGACCCACGACGGTTCCGCTACAATTGGATTGCTAGAAGGGGAGTCGGGAATGTCGCTCCGGTTTCGATTGGCCAATGGCGAACGGCAGGATCTCCTACGAAGCGATGTTTTCAAAGTGGCTTCGACCGGACGCTCACTGATGCCAGAAGGTCTAGAGGCAGGGAAGTCGCCTCAAGAGATTGCTGACCTCATCGCTTATGTGCGCGCCGCGAAACCTCCGCGAAAGTCGTTCGAGTTTAATGAACCTGCTCTTGTGACTCCAGATTCGAGCAATGCAATCGTCTTGGCCGCTACGAAAGCTTCTGTGCATGGACCATCACTAACGTTCGGGAGTCGCTATTTGCATTTGGAAAACTGGTGTCATGTTCAGGACCAAGCAGTATGGACCTTTAGATGTGATCAACCGGGGCGCTATGCCGTGACGCTCGATTACTCCTGTGCCGACGATGATGCAGGTGGTGCGATAGCTCTTCAGCTAGGGAAACAGCGCCAAGTGCACGAAGTGACCGGAACGGGAAACTGGAATGGCTTTCGAGCAACGGCGGCTGGTGAATTCGAATTGGCGAAGGGCGAGCATCAGTTGGTCGCTCGGTCCTCAGGCCGCATCGACGGGTTTCTGGCTGATCTGCGGAGCGTGATCTTGAGTCCCCGTTAGAGAGCTGCTACGATCTATCAAAGGGGGAGACCCAATTATGCCTAAAGTATCTGTTCGCAAATCCATTGTCATCAAGGCCTCGCTTAAGACCGTGTATGAGTCTGTGAGGGACTTCAAGCAGTGGCCTATCTGGTCTCCTTGGCTCATCACTGAGCCCGAATGCAAGGTCACCTATGGGGATGAGGGGCGCCAGTATGCCTGGGAAGGCGACGTGGTGGGGCAGGGGAGATGGAGATACTGACAGAAGAGCACTCGAAGGAGATCACTTACCAACTTACCTTCTTGAGGCCATTCAAATCTCAGGCGGGCGTGGCGATGAATTTTGAGAAGAAAGGGAGCAAGACCGAAGTCGTTTGGACCATGGATAGTTCGTTGCCATTCTTCCTATTCTTCATGCGCCCCATGATGACGGCAGTGATCGGGATGGATTACGCGCGGGGCTTGCGCATGTTGAAGGACTACCTGGAAACGGGACAGGCCGGATCCAAGTTAGAGTTTCCGGGTGAAGGTGCCGTGCCTGCTCAGGCCTTTCTGGGCATCCGGTCGTTGGCTAGTATCGATGAGATGAGTGGCGCTATGGCACTAGATATCAAGAAACTACGGGACTGGATTGCCAGTAGCGGTGTGGAGGTAGTTGGCTATCCATTTAGCATTTATCATCAGTGGAATCCTACCAAAAGCACGACGGCTTATACCTTGGCGTTCCCGCTAGAAAGTGTAGTTGATTCGCCACCCGAAGGATTTGTCTCAGCAGAGCGGCCGGCGTGCCAAGCCTTTCCGGTCAAGCACACCGGTTCGTACAGTCACTTGGGCAATGCGTGGTCCGCGGGAATCAATCGAGCGCGCAATAAAGTCTTCCGTCAGAGCAAGTCGATCCCGCCTTTCGAGGTCTATGTGAATGACCCGGAGGAAGTTGCCGAAGAGTCTCTGGAGACGGTGGTCTATTTCCCTTTGCGAGACTGAAGTGCAAGCTAGGACTGGACAAGCAGCAGCTCGGGGGTTGACTGTCGCATGCAAGATTTGCTGAGGATTCCGAGCGAGGTCCAACACGCGGGAGTGAAGGCCTGGGTGGTTGAGATGGTGCGTCAGTGTCAACCTAAGGATGTGCATTGGTGCGATGGTTCAGAGGAAGAGAGTGCGCGGTTGTCTCAAGAGATGGTCGATGCGGGGACGTTTATTCAGCTAGATCCTGGGAAGCGGCCCAACAGTTTCTTGGCAAGGTCAGATCCTGACGATGTCGCCCGCGTGGAGGAGTCGACTTTTATCTGCACGAAGAGGGAGATCGATGCGGGGCCGAACAACAACTGGCGAGAGCCAGAGGAGATGAAGGCTGTCCTACGCGAACACTTCGTAGGATCAATGAAGGGGCGCACGATGTATGTGATCCCATTCTGCATGGGACCTCCAGAGTCGCCCTTGGCCCAGATTGGCGTTCAGGTGTCTGACTCTCCCTACGTCGTGGTGAACATGCGTATCATGACGCGCATGGGGAACTTTCTTTGGGATCAGTTAGGTGAGGACGGAAAGTATGTGCCTTGTCTTCACAGTGTGGGGAAACCACTTACTGAGGGTGAGCAAGATGTGCCTTGGCCATGTAATCCTAGCAAATATATTGTCCATTTCCCTGAAGAGCGAGCCATCTGGTCTTATGGCAGTGGCTATGGTGGAAACGCTTTGTTAGGCAAAAAATGCTTGGCTCTGCGGATCGCGAGTTGGATGGCGTTCCAAGATGGCTGGATGGCGGAACACATGCTCATTCTGGGGGTGGAATCGCCTAAGGGTGAGAAGTCTTATGTGGCCGCAGCTTTTCCGAGCGCTTGTGGCAAGACGAACTTTGCCATGCTGGTGCCGCCGAAGGAGTATGAAGGCTGGAAGGTGACCACGGTGGGAGATGATATCGCCTGGCTCTGGCCGGGCGAGGATGGCAAGCTACGGGCGATTAATCCTGAGATGGGCTACTTTGGCGTGGCACCTGGAACCTCAGAGAAATCGAATGCCAATGCATTAGCATCGGCTGCGGCAAATGCCATCTTTACCAATGTCGCGATGACGCCCGATGGAGATGTCTGGTGGGAGGGCCTGACAAAGACGCCACCCGAGGGGCTCATTGATTGGAAAGGCAAGGCCTGGACACCCGATAGCGGTACTCCAGCGGCGCATCCGAATTCACGCTTCACGGCTCCGGCTTCGCAGAATCCTCTCATTGATCCTGCCTGGGAAGATCCGGAAGGTGTGCCCATCAGTGCGATCATCTTTGGTGGTCGACGCGCCACGACCATGCCGCTTGTCTTCCAATCGTTTAACTGGACGCACGGCGTCTACATCGGTGCTACCATGGGCTCGGAACGTACCGCCGCAGCGTCGGGTGCCGTCGGTGAAGTTCGGCGTGATCCCATGGCCATGTTGCCTTTCTGTGGTTATAACATGGGGGACTACTTTCATCATTGGTTAGAGATGTGTTCGAAGATCCGCGATCTTCCAAGGATTTTCCATGTGAACTGGTTTCGCACGAATGCCGATGGCGAGTTTCTTTGGCCTGGTTTTGGTGAAAATATGCGGGTGTTAGAGTGGATCATCAACCGCTGCCATGGACGCGCGGCGGGTCACGAAACCAAGATCGGTTGGATCCCGCATTGGGGTGAGTTAAACACCAATGGCATCGATGGCTTCACCCGGGAGCATTTCGAAGAAGTGATGGCTATTCGAGGTGAGGAATGGCGCCCCGAGCTATTGGGACAGGGTGAACTCTATCTCAATCTCTACGATCACATGCCCAAGGAGATGGTGTTTCAGCGCGAATTGCTAGCATCGCGGCTCTAGCCTACGGTTTCCATGAATCACCCTAGCGACTATCTTGGAACCGGTGTGGAGTCCGTTCTGTATCACGAAACGACCATCTATTCTCGTTTGGACGACCTTGCTCGTGAGATCACGGAGGACTACCGGGGCAAGGAGATCACGGCCTTGGCGGTGCTGCATGGTGGCATCATTTTCATGGCGGATCTGCTGAGGCGTATTCCTCTGCCTCTGCAGATGGAGTCTCTCAATGTGTCGAGTTACCACGGAGGCACCGAGTCTAGCGGAACAGTGACCTTTCATCAGGAGCTGCCAGATCTTGCCGGTAAGCATGTCTTGATCCTGGATGATATTCTGGATACTGGGCGCACCTTGCATGCTATCCGCAAACGTCTCGATGAGGAGGCCAAGCCAGCAAGCACGCGGGTTTGTGTGCTTTTACAGAAGCGTAAGGAATTGTCTGAAGAGGTGGCGGCGGACTATGTTGGATTTCACATCAAGGATGAGTTCGTAGTAGGCTACGGATTGGACTATCAAGGACGCTATCGCAATTTGCCCTACATCGGAGTGCTCAACGCCGCCAACCTACCCTCATGATGAAGCTGAAGCTCAATGTAATTTTCTTCTCCACGCTTCGCGAGGCGACGGGGCGTGAGGAGATGATCCTCACGCTGAATGGCGATGGCCCTGTTTTGGTCAGAGATGTGCTAGCAATGCTCTACGAGCAGATACCAAAGCTAAGGGAGTGGGATGGTCAAGTCCTCCTCGCGCTCGATCAGGCTTATGTGAATCGGGATGCCGAGGTCGTGGATGGTCAAGAACTGGCCATCATGCCGCCGGTTCAAGGCGGTTGATCGAAAAGCGGGTGCTCGCCTTAGCCTTGGCTATTCAGTAAAACCAAATAGGCGTAGGCATCAATGTCGCACGATGTAGCGCGGGTGATAGATCGTGTACCATGAGCACAGGACCGAGAAATTGACCTGAATCCCAAGGGGCCATAAAAGGCGGCACCTAGCGTGACCGAAGCTGGAAAAACTTTCGGGGTATCCCCTCCGTGTTGAAGAACTTGGTACCTTCAGTGGTTGGCACGTCGACCCAGGGGCCTCCAGGGGAATCACTTTGCTGGAGCTGGTAGATCGGATTCCACGATAGTTTAAACTGGTTTTTGAGAAGATCCGGAACCATGCGCTCAAAGTCGCTGCTCGTATCCAGGCCCGGGCCGTCAGTCCACTCGGACGAAAAAGTCATGGCATCATCAGGGATTCCTGCAGCCGATGCACTACCGAGGGCGGCCACTTCCGCGGCGCTCATCTTGTAGTTCCGAAGCTGGATACTGGTAACTAGGAGGTCCCCGGCTGCATCTTTATTATCGCCAAACAGAAGTGCCTTGCCCATCAAGCTCCACCTGTCTGCCGAGTAAGAATAAGCAAGACCAGCAGGAGTTGCTTTGATCCAATCGTGAGCCGTGCTCTTCGGAATCTCAATGTTGCCAATGATCTTCAAGTGCTGGCTCGTGCGTCGATAGCTCTGATCGGTGATGACCTCACTGACAATCTACTCAAGCTCCACGGTCTTCTTCTGATAGCGATCCAACTTGAGGAAGTTAACCAACGGCACCTGTGTCTTCCGACAATTCACGCAGCGCAGGTGGCGGCACCCAAAGTCCAACAAGCCAATGCTCGTTCTAATCTCGCGTGATCTCAGCCCTTTGGACTCCAGACAGGGATCGTCACAACAGGGACGCAAATGGGGCATAGAACGGCTATCCTGACGATTGATACCCACACTGACGGACTCGTCAATGAGCCTGAGGAGAAGCACTACGA
>CALLLI010000445.1 GCA_938082635.1 uncultured Verrucomicrobiales bacterium | reverse complement strand
CCAATATCTTGCAGGGCTGTGATGGTTTTGCCGGCTTCCTTTAGGCTTTCCAGGGCGGCGGCATTGTGCTCTTCGAGGAATCCGTAGAGCTCGTCGTAGGCTTCTTTGGCGGCGTTTTTGCCTTCGGCTCGACGTAGGCGTTTGAGAAGCCTCGCGAGTTCTCCGTGACGACGCTTTGATAGGTCGCTCTGGAGGTTGCGTTCTTTGTGCACTAGGCATCGTTGGATGATGGCTGTCGGGTAGTAGGCGAGGACTGCGTTTTCTAGGGCATCGGAACCATCTAACACTGCCATAAGTCGTTTGGCGACGCATTTGAATCCACGTTTCACGAGGCTTCCGATGAGTGCTTTGGCGAGTTCGGTGCTCTCGCTGCTGCCTACTTTGAAATCGAGCATTTCTTTGCTGCCGTCCTCGCGGATACCTAGCGCGACCATGGCAGTTTGATCTTTGCTTAGGAAGACTCCGTCTATCATAAGTGCCACATAGCCATCTTCGGCAAGGGGGCGTGACCGGAACTCTTCGAGTTTCTCGGCCGATCTCTCGATCCATTGTTCGGAAATGGTGCTCTTGCATACCGTGGAGCCCCCCAGACGACTGGTGCCACGGGTACTGACGCCTTCGAGGAGGAGCTTGGTGACGTTGTTCTTGGATGTTGTCGACCTGCTGGGCTGCTTTGTATGAGGCGAGGTTGACTTCCTCTTCGCTGCCGTCGCCACGATCTCGACGAACTCGAGGGCGCTGGATGCCTTCTTTGCCGCCTTCGATGTAGCAGATGCCTTTCTCGTTGCCTGCTCTTCGGTTTGCCGGACGGGGCAGTGCACGATCATGGGAGGGGCCGCAGAGGCGATCGACCTCTTCCTGCATGAGATCGAACAGAGCAAGCCGAGCCGCTCCTCGGAGAAATTCGTTGAAGATTGTTGCCGTTCCTTCGGAATCAGACTGGAGAAGCAACTCGCGTAGTGGTTGGATGGTCATGGTTGGATGGTTGGTTTCGATTATTTGGTGCCCATCCCCGCAGGGTGAGCGCCAACCATCCACCATCTCTTTTTAACGACCTACTGGACGTCACCGGTCTTTCTCACGGGCAATGTAAACCAGAGGCTCACCAGAATCAGACTCCACTAACACCAACGCGCCATCCGGTGCTTGAATGTCTCGGGCACCTTCGAATCCCCACGAAGAAACTGAGGTGGCTGGTCGAAACGGAGCCAATTTCGAGGCTTGGATAAGGATAGCTGACTTCCAAACTGCAGGAACGCTGACCACAGAATATGATTTCTCACCGCTCGGAGAGTCTGTCAATGCGGCGGTGAATACAACACATGTGATCATCGACTTGGTCTCGACAGACAATCGAGATTCCGGGCTCATCGTTACGTTTTCTGATATCGACGGCAACGTTGTTTCAAGAGATGTCGGGAACGATCTTGGAGTGGACTTAACCACACCAGGAACGAAATTAGGGGAGTTATCCTGAGTTTGCCCCAATCGATTTCACCAAGATTACCGCGGTGAAGCTTGATTGGCACGCAGGGACTGCCTACGACAGTGAAGTCGCCGTTATCGCAACCGGGTTCGAGCTGGATATCGTCCCGGAGCCAAGCACTTCCCTGCTTGGAGCAAGTTCGCTGACGCAATCGCGACGACGCCAGTGCAAGCAGTAGAGCCTACCATAGCCCCCAGTTCTTTGTCGCCATGATGAAGATTCCCAGGAGAAGGTTTGCCAAGGCATGCATCCAGACACAGGCAGCCAAGCTCTTTGTCCGAATGGCAACCCAGCCTGCGAGACTACCATAAATGAGGGCTCCTAAATAGTCCGCCGGGCTATGAATCAGCATGAAGAGCAGCAACGTCGCTCCAAAGGATAGGTGAGAGTAGGTGCCGAATTTCACCTTCCAGAAATCACCATCAATATCGACGAGGTAGCGCATGAGGAAGCCACGCCAGAAAATCTCTTCGACTAATGCGACAATCACCACCATTCGAAAGAACCGGGCCGCCACTGTCAGGCCATACCAGAACGAATTTTGGATAAAGGAAGGATCAAATCCAGAATCTTCACGTTCCTGAAAGCCTAACAAATGGAGCCACTTCGGTGTGGTCTCTTCATTCCATTGCCAAAGATCAAAGAGGTAGGTAGGCAGGATCCAGGCGACAATGCCTAACAAGGCTGCGACAGTCGCGATACCGAACCCGCGGAATGGTCGGAAGTCATAGTGCTTCCGCCAGAAGATCAGAAGTGCTCCGCAGACAAGACACTGAACCGGGTAGATCCAGTGCTCCGGAGAATGTCGCCACCAGGAAAGAACAGAATTCCTGATGGCAAGACGATCAGGCAAGCCCAAGAACAGCATGAAGGCGACCAGTGGCACCACATAAGCAAGGGTCCGACTACTCTGCCACTCCTTGAGCTTACTCATAAAGATCTACGAAATATGCTTCCGATAGAATCGACCAATCCGCGTCATAGCTTCTCGTAGCGAGTCTGTACTAGCAGCATAACAACAGCGAAGAAATCCATCACCCGAGGGACCAAAGGCATCACCTGGCACACAAGCCACAGATTCCTCATCGAGCAGCTCCCTAGCAAAGTCCTGACTCGACATTCCCGTCGCACGAATGTCGGGAAACGCATAAAAGGCACCGCCCGGAGCGAAACATGGGATGCCCGCATCCGCAAACCGCGTCAGCAGCAGATTGCGGCGATTGGCGTAAGCCTGCCGCATTTCCTCTGCTGGTCCTGCACCATGCCGCAAGGCTTCAATCGCCGCCACTTGACTCGTTATTGGTGCGCAGAGCATGGAATACTGGTGGATCTTCATCATTGCCTCCGTCAGCACCTGAGGGGCACACGCATAGCCGATACGAAAACCCGTCATCGCGAAGGCCTTTGAGAATCCGTGGAGAAAGATCGTCCGCTCCTTCATGCCAGGGAGAGTCGCAATCGACGTGTGCTCCGCGCCTTCGTATCGTAGCTCACTATAAATCTCGTCTGACAGCACCACAATATCATGTTCCACAGCGAGCTTTGCAATGGCTTCTAACTCTTTACGATCGATGATCGCTCCCGTCGGATTCGTCGGGAAGTTCAGAATGATAGCGCGTGTCTTTGGCGTGACCGCGGCAGCGACATCCGCCGCTTTGAGGGAGAAATCATTCTCCGGCTTTGTAGCCACCGCTACAGGGACACCATAAGCCAGGGCAATGCTGGGATTGTAGGAGACGTAGCACGGTTCGTGATAGATCACCTCATCACCAGGATCTAGCAACGCCCGAAAGGCTAGGTCGATAGCCTCAGACACCCCAACCGTAATGAGGATCTCGGACTTGGGATCATACCGCAGATCAAAAGTCTCTGAGACGTAGCCGGCAATCGCTTCACGAAGACTGAGCAATCCTAAGTTAGAGGTGTAGCTCGTTTCACCACGCTCAAGCGAATAGATAGCAGCTTCTCGAATGTGCCAAGGTGAGGAGAAATCGGGCTCACCAACACCAAGCGAGATGACGTCATCCCGCCCAAGTACAAGCTCAAAGAAATCGCGGATACCAGACCGAGGGATCTTCTGGATCTGCTGGGCCAGGTGACGCTGGGGATCAAGACTCATAGGATTAAAAGCCTGCTAAGGCGATACCGGTAGACGTTCGAGTTCACCCGGGACGGACTGGCGAAGCCCATTCGCCTTATAGGTCTTAAGCTGGAAATGAGTCGCCGTGGACAGAATCCCATTCATGGTGGAGAGCGTCTCCGAAACAAATCTAGCAATTTCTCGGATGTCATCGCCCTCGACAATCACGAGCAGATCGTAGGCACCGCTCATGAGGAAGCAGCTCTTCACCTGAGGAAACGACGCCACTCGATTGGCCAGTCTATCAAAACCGCCACCACGCTCGGGCCTCAGCCTGACCTCGATCATCGCCGTTGCATTGTTAGGTGCATAACGCTCCTGATCCAGAATGGCCGAGTAGCCCATGATCGTGCCATCCTTCTCCAGGGCCGCTAGCTCTGTTGTGACGTCGGTCGCTTCTCGCCCTAACAGTTCAGCGAGCTCTGCATCCGTCTGGCGGGCATTCTTCTGTAATAGTTCCAGGAGTTGATTCATGGCTTCGTGGTAACTTCCACCCTAAACCATTCCTCAGGTTCGCAATCGAAATTACGAATTACTATAATGCGCCATTTCTATCATTCATCGGGCGGCCAGCCCGATTCCAGCCGTCATACTCACGCCAGCCCCAATCGAGAAGCAGCTTGCCAGTGCGGAAACGATCCTGAGCAGCCAGCACCACGGCAGTCACACGACGCTTCTGGACCCGACTACTTCCATCAGCCTGCTTCGTGACCTGATTCGATTTCGTCGACGAAACGATGAGACATGGACCAGAATAGGTCGTCTGGCCCGTCTTCACACCGTCAATTCTCGATTGCCCTACAAGACTGTTGGTATTTTTCAAACCAAACGAGCGACGCTGCCCCGAACGGGAGACCGCTACCTTGCGAGACTGCTGCGAGACATAGAAACGGAAATCACCCTTATCCATGGCATAGCGAGACAGCCGAGCCATGTCTTTCGCCGTGGAGTACGGACGCTTCCTGACGTCGTGATCAAGGCCGTGAGCATTGACAAACTTCGTCTTATTCATGTCCAACTTTCCCGCAAGGGCATTCAATTCCCGAATGAACTCCGTCATGGGATCGCCCCGTTTGCCACGCCGCCTCAGTAAATCGATGCCCACATGATACGCCAGCGTCTCGGCTGCCACATTGTCTGAAGACATCAGCGAGGCATACAAGCCATCACGTAGAGACATCTGATCACCATTCTGTAAATTCAATGGATTCGCACCTCCCATAGCCGGGGCATGCGGAGGAACGGCGATGATTTGACCAAGATTTGTCTGGGTCGCCTTCGCCCAATCCAAGACCACACAGCCCGTGGCAATCTTAGTAAGACTCGCCACTGGAAGCTTCTGATCGGCGTTCTTCTGAGTCAGAATCTTCCCCGTGTTGTGATCGATCACCACATAGGAATTCACAGGCTCCACAGCAATCCCCCACGAGGTGATCGCTACGAGTAAGCTAAGGGCAAGGAGCAGAATCTGGCGCATAGTAAAGTCTAATACGCTAGAACGATAGGAGTAGCCCCCAAAGTTTCAAGATTTCTCTCGAAATGTTAGGCCTGGGTCGAAGAAACATCCCCAAAGATGTGCTTCGCCGCCTGCTCAACATCCTTGTCCCCTCGGCCGGAGCAATTCACCACAATGATCTCTTCCTTCGCCATCTTCGGGGCTTCCTTCGAGACATACGCGAGCCCATGGGCAGTCTCCAACGCAGGAATGATGCCCTCGACCTCGGACACCTCTTGGAAAGCGTCCAGCGCTTCTTTATCCATGGCGTAGGCATACTCGGTGCGCCCCTGATCACGATAGAACGCATGTTCCGGCCCGATAGCCGCATAATCCAATCCAGCAGACACGGAATGCGTCAGCTGAATTTGGCCATCATCGTCGGCCAGCAAGTAAGTCTTCGTGCCCTGGAGCACTCCCAACTTCCCCCCTTGGAATCGCGCCGCATGCTTGCCAGTCTCAATACGTTCGCCCCCAGCCTCCACGCCGACCATACGGACATCTTTGTCTTCCAGAAACGGATGAAAGAGGCCAATCGCATTGCTACCACCACCCACACAAGCCACTAACAAATTCGGCAAACGCTCCTCCTTCTCAAGGATCTGGCGACGTGCCTCCAATCCAATGATCCGGTGAAAGTCACGCACCATCATCGGATACGGATGCGAGCCTAACGCTGACCCAAGAATGTAATGCGTTTCCCTAACATTGGTCACCCAATCACGCATCGCTTCATTGATCGCTTCTTTCAACGTCGCCTGCCCTGCCGTCACAGCCACAACCTTCGCTCCCAGAAAGCGCATGCGAGCCACGTTGAGTGCCTGGCGTTCCATGTCCACCGCACCCATATAAATGATACACTCAAACCCGAACCGCGCCGCCACCGTTGCTGTGGCCACCCCGTGCTGACCAGCCCCCGTCTCTGCAATGATGCGGGTCTTGCCCATCCGCTTAGCCAGCAGGATCTGCCCCATGGCGTTGTTGATCTTATGCGCACCTGTATGCAAGAGATCCTCACGCTTCAAGTAGATCTTTGCTCCTCCGAGTTTCTCCGTCCAGCGCTCGGCTAAGTAAAGCGGTGTCGGCCGCCCCACATACTCTCGCAACAAGTAATCCAACTCCTTCTGGAAACTCGGATCGTCCTTCGCCTGGGTATAATGATCCGTCAGCTCATGCAGCGCCGCCATCAAGGTCTCGGGAACAAACATGCCGCCATACGGCCCGAAATGCCCGGTCGCGTCCGGAACGGTATTGGAAGAAATTGTGCTCATGTCAGAAATAAAATCGAAACTAGGAAGGCCTCTATTTAAAGTTACGTCTGGTTACTCCTGTTCGAGCAGCTGATTCACCTTCACCTTGAGACCGTTACGTGCATGCATGTCCACCACCATGCCTTTCTTGTCCAGCAACCACATTTCCGGGATAGCCTGAATGCCAAAGCGACGTGCCAAGCGATGGTCTTCCTTTCGCCCTTCGAACTGCTGCACCCACGGGACTTCATGTTCCTTGATCACCGCTTCCATGGCTTCCCGACGCTTATCTAACGAAATGCTCACAATTTCGAAACCCTTCGGATTTAGCTCCTTGTAGGTCTCCACCAGCTTGGGCAATTCATCCACGCACGGCTGGCACCAACTCGCCCAGAAATCGAGAAGCACGACTTTCCCTCGAAGATCCTTCAGATCGAATGGCTCCCCAGCAAGATTCAAGAATTTCAGTTCTAGCGGCTTCATCAAATTGGCGATCGCCTGCAGTTCCTCATTCAGAGGCTCCTCGGGATAGGCCTCCCCATGCTTGATCAAACGAGCCACCCAAGCCTCGCGAGACTCTGGGGTATCTTTCGCGTCGTTGGCAGACTCAATGAGAGCGGCGGCGCTTGCCTCGCTCCTCACTTTCGCCGAAGCTTGATCACTCTCCATAATCTCATTTAGAAGCTCCATCATCGGCCTACCAGGAGGCAAACCGACCAGTGGCCGCGAGTTGGACAATCGCGCGGCAAACAAGCGGCCACGCCAATTGCGAACGTCCTTGGGCGCTGCCTGCTCAAAGTCCTTCAGGGTACCGTCGAAATCCGACACCCTGGATTTATAACCCTCCACTGCCTCTTCACGAGACTCTGGCTGCTCAATCGGATTGGCCACAATGTGCATGGCCAATTCCACCTCTCGCCAGAGCTGCTCCACGTCAACCGCCGCTTCCGCAACTACTTCAGGAGCCACAGCTTCCTGAGCCATGAGCACGGATATCGGCGCCGCAGCGAGCAGAATCACTAGGAGAAAGATCAGTTTCATCCCCGCATTATCGGTAGCCAGAAGAACCTCGCAAGCCCCGTTCTAAGCCGCACCCTCGCGATACTTCGCCAAAGCCTCTTTCGTCTCCTCCAACTCCTTCTCCACCCGCGCCAATTCCCCGGAAGTTGCCTGCAAGCGAGCCGCCATAATCTTTGCCAGGAAACCGTAAACCGCCGCATAGAAGCTCCCATTCTCGCGCACAGGCTTGATCTCCTGGAGAAATTTCTGATCGATGACCAGCAGAAGCGCCCTACTCGCCGCCATCACCGAGGCTGAACGACTCTCTTCATTGAAGGCCGCAATCTCGCCAAAGAGCTCACCCGGCACATCGGTGCGCGCTATCTCTTCTCCACCCTTCTCCACCCGAATCGTCCCGGTCAGCAGCACATACATGCGCGAATCCGTCGCCCCTTCCTCGATGAAGCAATCACCAGGATCGCACTCCAGGAAATAACTCGAATAGAGGATCACATTAAGATCCTTCTCTTCGAAATTCTTCATGATCGGCAAGTCTCGCAGCACTGGCGGTAAGTTGCCCTCTTCGTGGATGTAAGCGTATTCCTTCACTCGCGGGGTATGTGATAAAACAGAGAGGGGGTAAGAAGCGCATTACATAGCGAATCAATCAGCTGATGACGAGGACTTTCTTTACTGAAAACGAAGTTTGTAAGGGTCTCCTCCCGCCGCTGAACTGCAAGCGATGGCAGGTATTAGGAAGCGGAATCGCTCCTGGTGGATAAAGGCCCTCCTCATTCTAACCACCATCGGTGTGGCAGGAGCGTTAGGCCTCTGGTGGCTATACTTCAGTGCCAAGCGAGATTGGGAGAACCACAAATCCGCCCTTGAAGCCCAAGGCGAATCGCTCGACTGGCGCGACTTCATCGCGGAGCCACTCCCAGATGAGGACAACCTGGCCGCTGCGACCATCATGGATCGGAAAACCCTCCGCAACCTCGACCCGCTGCAGAGCCTGCCAGGAATGAAGCCGCCGAAGGGATTCAAAGGCTGGAAATATGCCGAGGCCTATCCGTTTCATCGAGTCTACCAACCAGATCCGAGCAGTGACTACTGCTAGCGAGCAGGAAGCGCTCGCAAAGCTTGAAACATTCTATCAAACACACTCTAAAGGCTATCAAGACCTGCTCGCAGCAGCCCAGCGAAAAGGCCTAACCAATCTCACCAAAGAGAGCCCCAAGCCCAAATCGTCCCACTTCAGCGAACGCAACCCACTCGCAACACACCTCTCGATGATGGCGCTGTATCAACTCCGCTCGGACCGGCTGAATACCGCCCTCGCCTATCAGCGAGCAGTCTTAGAAATCTCGTGAGTGGGAAGTTCTCATGAACCGGTAGACTGATTTCGTAGTCGGGCCATCTTCCCTTTCGACAGCTCGATGCTGAGATCTATCAACTCGCCTGTCAATTGTTTGAACTTCTTATACTCAGCGTTCTCGGAGCCCAACTCTTTCATATGTTCGGGCCAGACATGCTCAGTGCGACTCCTCATTTTGTGCGTGTAACTTAGCTGATAGTAGACACCTTTCTGATTCTCGCGATCTCGGTATTGCTTGCTGATGCTCCCTGGTCGCATTGGCTTGACCCTCACTAACTTTTCCAAAAGTTTCTCGATTCGCTTCTCTAATTGGTGGATTTGTGATTAAGTAACTAGCTGTTATATACTAACTGTATGGAAGATTCAAACTGTTTCTATGAATCTTTGGTTAGCTTGGTGGGATATCGTTAGTCTTTTTCGTCCTGCATTCTCCAGGAGCAGGACTTTTCTCTGGTTTCTTCTCGTCCTTGTTGCGTTCGCTGTCCGGAAAGATCTTTTCGGCGTCACCAGTTTCGTGCGGGCTCTTGGCCTTTCCGAACACTGTTATGAGCCGTTACTACATTTCTTCCACAGTGATGCCGTGAAGATCG
>CALLLI010000444.1 GCA_938082635.1 uncultured Verrucomicrobiales bacterium | reverse complement strand
CAGCCCCAAACGGCGAAACCACGCCGGAATCATGTCCCAACTCGACGAAGACCGCCTGCCCACCGTCCTTCCCACGCACAAACCTGCCACCGCCCCAGAATAGGCATTATTGATAGAAGCTTATGAGATATGCGGGCTAGTCGATGCTGAGAGCAATTTCCTTCACCTATTGGATAATCTGGGCTTGCGCGGACTCCCGAAATCGGCGGACTGATTTATCCCAAAGATGTCCTGAAAGACGAATCTAAGGCTAGCCCAACAGGCCTCATCTCAAACACGGTGGGGTGAGGCTGCATAATCGAAGGCCAGTAAACTTTCCCATCGATCGTCTTTGCCGTCACCTCTCGGCGATCCTCTCCTTTTCCTTCGAATAATGTGCCTCGATCCCACTTAACCGGGTAGACGATCTCTCCAACCGACCGCAGTTTGGCCCTCCCTCCCATGCTAGTCAGTAGGCATGAATCAACCAAGGTCGCCTGGCCAGACTTCATCAACTCAGAAGCGGCCATTCTCACGGTATCACCATTGCTGAGTGCTAGACTAGCATCCGAGATCAGCTCGGTGAATGCCAACGGATCCATTTCAATGAACTCCACAAATAGGCTGACATTATCCCCACTCTCGCCCACTGATGCACGTTGACCGACAGGCTTCCCATCCCTTATGAACGGATCACTGCTCAAGACTGGCGGCGCGGGTGCACCCGGGGGCGCTTCAGCAAATGAATCGCTATCAGCCGGCGACACTGGCGAGCCGGGTGCGGCTGGCGCAAACGAATCGCTCTGCTGGGAAAAGGCTGTGATGGTCGCTCTCAAACAAAGCACAGTGGCAAGTTTTAGTAATCGGTGTCTCATGGTGCCCTAGGCAGGACACAGCTTTCTAGAGCTTGCGTCAACCGTGGCTGAGCATTGTGTGAAAGTTGTGTGAAACGGACGCATTGACCGCTCTTTCCGGCTCGGTAGCTTGTCCCTATCATGACTCGGTCCCTCCTCCAATCGATTCTGCTCTGCCTGATTCTAGGCTCAAGAGCTTGGGGGCAAGACTCTGAGAGCAGCAAATTTGCCGTCACTTTTGACACTGGCCCGAGCCTCTATCATATCCTCTACCGAGGGACCTCGCTTGAGGCCATCTCTCGACCTGTTCGCATAGTTCTGGGAAGTGATGGTTCAACCGGCACGATGCGAGACACGGTTCCGATGAAAGAGGCAGCCTATTATCGCGTGGAAACTCTATCACAGAACCAGTCTCGCGATACCGACGGCGATGGTCTTACAGATGTCGAAGAGTTACGCGAACCTGCGACGCACCACCCTCTCAACAGGGGAGTGGTGGACGCTCGCTTTGGAACAGCGGTCGTGACCTCACGAGAGCTGTTCGAGAGCCTCGCAAGAAGGGACCACGTGCCCGGGGCCGATGGCATAAGAGAATTGAAGTTCCTCTTCGTCGACATCGATACGGCAACTCCAGAACTTTACCTGATTAACACGCAGGAATATATCTATCACTATGATTTTTACACCTTCGCTCTTAATCGCCCGCCAATTGGCGGAGGTGAATTCAATCTCCGCACTTACTTCTCGAACACGAGGCGCCGCAACCTTGCGGGCAGTCTCTTGGCCCACGACAACTACGTCGCTCCTGATGGTCAACGCGGTCTCTACACCATGTAATTCTGGCCGACAGATCCTGTGGCCTTTCGCTTCGTCAACACCGCCTATGAAATGCTCTCAGCGAGCTTGCCCTTCATCGATGGAAATCTCGCATATCATCCAGCTGGAGAGACTCAGCGCACCGTCCTCGCTGAGGAGAAGGCTCTCTTCGACAAATCGCTGATTCGGTCAATCAACACCGAAGAACTCTTTGGGAGCGTCACCTATACCGCCATGCATCTTGGTGAAAGCTACGGTCGACTCGTGCTCGCAGAAGGCGTAGGCGGATCCCTCACGACACGAGACATTGTCATCTTTCGGAATCTTCCCAATGATCTCACTCACGTCGCTGGCATTCTGACAGAGGTGCCACAAACGCCGCTCTCTCACGTGAACCTCAAGGCTCGGCAGAACAACACGCCAAACGCCTACCTAAAAAATGCGAGCACCGACGAACGCATCCAAGCACTCTTGGGCAAGAACGTGCGCTATGAAGTCACCTCAGATGGCTTTCTCTTGGAAGAAGCCACCGATACCGAGGTAGCCACGTTCCTCGAATCGCTGCGCCCTCTAGAACCTCAGGTTCCCGTGCGCAATCTTGCCGAGAAACGCATCCGCCCTTTCCTAGCGATCCAGTTCTCTCACAGTGATCGCTTCGGGGCGAAAGCGGCAAACCTAAGCGAGCTACATCGCCTCTTGCCTAAAGGAATGACCCCTAGCGGCCATGCGATTCCTTTCTCATTCTATGATCGCTTCATGGAGGCCAATGGGCTCTACGAGGTGTTCGAGCGCTTGCTAACCATTCGCGGCTTCGATTCAGACTCCGCACTTCGTGAGTCCGAATTGACCAAGTTCCGCAAACGCCTCCGCAATGCACCAGTCCCAGAGTCTCTCGTCGCAGATATTGAAGCACTGCAAACGTCGTTTCCGTTAGGCACATCGATACGGTGTCGTTCGAGCACGAACAATGAGGATCTACTAGGGTTTAACGGAGCCGGACTCTATGATTCATACACACACTTCCCCGATGAGGGATCACTGACCAAGACAATCAAGCAAGTTTGGGCAAGTCTGTGGAATTACCGAGCCTTTGAAGAACGCTCGTTCTATCGCATCAGCCATCGAGAAGCCGCCATGGGAGTCATCGCCCATCCCAGTTATCAGGACGAGTATGCCAATGGGGTGGCAGTGAGCAAGAACCTCATCGATCCCAACTGGATGGGCTACTATGTGAATGCGCAAGTGGGCGAAGACCTCGTGACGAATCCCACAGCCGACGCGATTCCAGAAGAGTTCCTCGTCTCTCTGCTAGCGGCAGACCCTTATCAACAACCTGGAATACGAAGTACAATACGTGCGCCAATCAAACCGCCGCACGAACGGAGAGCCCATTCTCACACAGACCCAAATCCTAGATCTCGCTGACCAGCTTGAGACGGTCCAAAGTCATTTCCAGGATCTCTACCAGGGAGACAGCGACTTTGCCATGGAGATCGAATTCAAGCTCGAACAGGATGGGCAACTAGTGATCAAGCAGGCGCGTCCCTGGATTGATTAAGCGCCACCAAGAAGGTATTTCTCAATCATGAGCAGCGTCGTGGAACCCACGATGCGGAGACTATCAGGGCTCACCGCACCCAACACATCTCCTGCGGTGTGCCAAAGCGTGAAATCGAGATCGATGATGTCGATAGTGGGAATGCCGATCTCATTCAGCGGTACATGATCGTCAATAATTCCAGAATTATGCATGCCAAAGTACTGACTGTGTCCAAGATCTTTGGCTGCCTTCGTCAGGCTATCGTAAAGCGCGCGTGGACTGTCCACCGGGACACCAATGTTAAGATTCTTGTCCCCGATCATGTCGAGAATGATCCCTTGCTCGGGACGCTGACTGGCATCTTGCTTACGGAGTTGCTTGGCGAAGTAGCGACTGCCATAGAGGCCATCCTCATCCGTGATGTTCTCACCGAAAGCTTCTTCCCCATCAAAGAAGACAAGCTCACAAGCCTTCGCCACCACGGGCCGCTCGGCTAAGACGCGGGCAATCTCAATCAATGCTCCCGCACTTGATCCACTATCATTCGCGCCTAGAAACTCGAAATCTTCGTAAAGCTTCGTGTCATAGTGAGAGCCGATCAGCACACCGTAAGAGCGTTTCCACAAATCGTCGGCTACCTCCGGGGCGAACCGCGCCCGTAGATTGACAAAAGTTACCTTGCTGTTGGCAGGCGTCTGGTCTTCAAACGTCTGCCGCTGAGTCTTCCATCCCAAGGCGTCTAGTTCCGCTTCGAGGTATTTGCGAGAAGCCTCGAGAGCCTCGCTGCCAGCAGGTCGGGAGCCAAACTCTACTAGCTTGGCCACATGACTCATGGCGAGATCGCCCGAGAACTTGTGGTAGACGGCGCTATCCGCATCGTATCGGTACGTCTCCTCTTTCCCGCAGCTGCAGAGGCCCAGCAAGAGAACAAGCCCCCATTTCAAGCGTAAGTACCCTTCCATCGACTAGAGATCTCCCAGCTTCACGCCCATGACCTCGAGCAAGCGCTCAAGGTCCTCATCACCGTAATACTCCACCTCCAATTTGCCCTTCTTGTCTCCGGAGGTGAGCTTCACACTAGTGGCTAAGTGATCGCGCAGGCAATTCTGAATGTGCAGCAACGCTGGCGAAAGAGCGGCTTCAGCCTGACTGGGTGAGGCCTTCTTTGACTTCGAAGAAGCTTTTTCCGGATTCTGCAACTGTTGGAGCAGACGCTCCGTCGCGCGCACCGTAAGACCTTGTTTCACCACCATGTCTGCCGCATTCTTCTGCGAAGTATCTTCCTTTAAGCCTAACAAGACCTTAGCATGACCTACGGAAAGACGCCCTTGGGCGAGATGGGTCTGCACCTCCGGATCAAGCTCTAACAAGCGCATCGTATTGGCAACCGTCGCTCGGTTCTTACCCACTCGCTTCGCGATATCCTCTTGGCGCATGCTGAAATCCTTCGAGAGACGCACGTAGGCTTCAGCTTCCTCCACCGGATCAAGATCAGCGCGCTGGATGTTCTCAATCAGCGCCATTTCCAGGACATCCTTGTCACTCGCTTCGCGGATGATCACGGGGATTTTCGTTAGTCCACCGATGCGTTGGCAGGCACGGTAACGCCGCTCTCCCGCAATGATCTCCAGCTGATTGTCTTTCGCGGGCCGAACAATCAGGGGCTGGATGATGCCGTGTTCCTTAATGGAATCGACAAGTTCCTGAAGCTGGTCTCCTCGAAAGTGTTTCCGAGGCTGCAGCGTACTGGCCAGAATTCGCGTGATCTCGACATCAACCACCGCATCGCCATTGGTAGATTCCTCAGCGGTACGCGCACGCGGTGACGGTGCGAAAGGTGACTTTGCGGCCCCCTCCCCACGCTTCTCCGGAGAGCCGATCAATGCTCCCAATCCTGTGCCCAAACCTGACTTTGCCATCTGTTCTTATTGCGTGCGAGAGACTGGCTGGCAAGTCGCGAATCGATTCGGCGGACAAAGGCGTTGCGCCCCTCCCCTAAACCGCGCACGCTGAACAGAATTCATCGATGTCTGCACCGTCCGAGAATCTGTCCGCCAGCGCGTTGGCCCACTTCGCCAAGGCGTTCCAGCAAGCGCCGTTATGGATGGCGAGCGCCCCAGGACGGGTCAATCTCATCGGCGAGCACATCGACTACAATGACGGCTTCGTGCTCCCGGCAGCCATCGATCGGTATTTCATCGCCCTGGCCGCTCCAAACGGTTCTCGTGAGATCCGCATTCGCTCAAGCCACTTTGAGGAAGAGGCCGTTCTCTGCCTAGACACGCCGCCGACGCCGGATAAGGCGACCACGCTATGGATGCGCTATCCTCTGGGAGTCCTCGCCGGATTTCTTGAACGAGGCGCCAAGATTCCAGGCCTTGATGTCTGGGTCGAAAGCACCATTCCGTTAGGCAGCGGGCTGAGTTCTAGCGCCGCTTTTGAAGTCGCCTTCTCCAGTGCGCTAGAACAGGCCGCCGGGCTCTCGCTATCACAGGTTGAGAAAGCGCTTCTTTGCCAACGTGCAGAACACGAGTTCGCAGGCGTGCCTTGTGGGATCATGGATCAATTTGCCTCCATCATGGGCAGGAAAGATCACCTTCTCTTGATCGATTGCCAGTCACAAGAGATGACGCCCATCGCCATGAACGACGATTCCGTCAGTCTCCTGGTCGCGAATACGAATGTCAAACACTCGCTCGCTTCTAGTGAATACGCGAAGCGCAAGGCGGATTGTGACGAAGCAAAAGCGCAATTGGGAGTGACCAGCTGGCGCGAATTACGGGAGGAGGATCTGGCTTCAGTAAGCGGTTTGTTAGACGATGTTCTCTACAAACGAGCACGCCATGTCGTCACGGAAATTCAGAGGACACAGAACGCCGTGGAGGCCATAGCCGACAAGTGCTGGGAGGAACTAGGCGAACTCATGTTTGCCAGCCACGACTCCCTAGCAAAGGATTATGAGGTGAGTTGCCCTGAACTCGATACCGTCGTCGTCATCGCAAGAGAACTTGGTGTTTCAGGCGGAGTCTACGGTGCTCGCATGACGGGTGGCGGCTTCGGCGGCAGCACCATTTCTCTCGTAAATACATCTCAAGCACAGGCTGTGCTGTCCTACTACGGCGACCACTACCAGGAACACACAGGCATCCAATTGGATGCTTTCATCACTCGTCCTGCGCACGGTGCCCATGCCTTACGAATTGCCTCCGATAGCTAACTCTTTCTTTCATGGATATTCCCAGCAACCTTCACAGTCTCACAAAGATCATCGCCACTCTGGGGCCAGCCTCAGCAAACGAAGCCACTTTGGCCGACCTCATTCGCACAGGCGTTAGTGTCTTCCGTATCAACTTCTCTCATGGCACGTTTGAGGAGTTTGAGCGGATGCATAAGCTCGTACACAAAGTCTCTAAAGAACTCGGGCGTCACATCGGAGTCATGGGCGACCTCTCAGGTCCCAAGGTACGTGTCGGTAAGGTTGTGGAAGGCGGAGTGACTCTTGTCAAAGGTCAGCAGGTCCAGTTCGTCAAACCCGCCACCCTAACAACCTCCGAAGGAGTCATCACCTTCTCAACCACCTGCCCAGAAGTACTCGACGAAATCAAGCCTAACGAACCCATCCTACTTGACGATGGGGCCGTGCGCTTGCGCTGCGTATCGAATAAAGGCGCAGGTGACAGCATCGTCGTCACCGCAGAAGTCTTAGCGGGAGGCCTCATTACCTCTGCTAAGGGAATGAACCTTCCGAAAACCGCACTCACCCTCCCAGCACTCACCGAATACGATGTGACCTGCCTCAAATTCGCCGTGGAACAGGGCTTCGACTTTGTCTCTCTCAGCTTCGTTCGGAATGGCGATGATGTGCGTCAGATCAAAGATCGGCTGCGAGATCTAGGAGCACGCCCGCAAGCTGCCTGCGTCTCCAATGGCCTAGCAACTAGCAGCTTTGCGAGCTACGGCTCCGGCGCCTTTATCCCCGTCATTTCAAAGATCGAGAAACCGCAGGCCATCGATGCGCTAGATGAGATTGTTCGAGAGACCGATGTCATCATGGTCGCTCGAGGTGATCTCGGCGTGGAAATGGACCTTGCTCAGGTGCCCGTGATCCAGAAGAAGATCATTTCCGAATGCAACAACCAGGGCAAACCTGTCATTGTAGCCACTCAGATGTTACAGAGCATGATCACGGCAGCCTCAGCCACACGTGCCGAAGTCAGTGACGTCGCCAATGCTATCCTCGATGGTGCAGATGCCGTCATGCTATCCGGCGAGACGGCCGTGGGGAAGTATCCGGTCGAAGCCGTGCGCACGCTGCGCGAAGTCGGTCTCTACACCCACGCTCAGAGACGACTCGCTTCTGACAAAGGCGCCCTACCGGCACCGCCACGCTCTTCGAAGTATCGGACTGCCGCGCTCGCCTGTGGAGTCGGCGCGGTGCTTCGCGAACTCGATGCCCCTCTTGCTGCCGTGTGGTCGTCACACGGAGGCGGCGCCAGCTATCTATCACAATTGCGACTACCGCTTCCCATAATCGCCCTTAGCGAGGACAGGGAAGCTCTCCGCCGCATGTCCATCATGTTTGGCATCTGGCCTCGCTTTCTTAAGCGCCCCGAACTCACCACCAGCTTCATCAAAGAAGTAGACCACCTGATCCTGGATAAAGGCTGGGCTCAAACCAGCGACCCCATCGTCGTCGTTTCTGGACAACCCTTTGGCCGCTCTGGCCTCACCAATGACCTCCGCATTCACTACGTCGGCGACCACGTCGATCTTCGCTCCTAACCTATTGCTATGAAACTATACCTCTCATTCCTCAGCACCTTCGCCCTGCTACTCCTTAGCACGGGCTTTGCACTGGCAGACCATCACGAGGAGGCCAAGCCCAATGTCATCTTCATCATGGCAGATGATCTCGGCTATGGCGATCTCGGCTGTTTCGGACAGACCAAGATCAAGACGCCTCGTTTGGACCAAATGGCTGCGGAAGGCATGAAACTGACACAGTTTTATGCAGGCACCACGGTGTGTGCGCCTTCTCGCTGTGTGCTCATGACAGGAAAGCACACGGGGCGTTGCTGGGTACGCGGCAATGCTGGGGCCGACAATATTGAGAGCCAAGCCTTACGCGACGAAGACAAGACCGTTACCGAGGTCTTCAAGGACGCAGGCTACGCCACAGCACTCTTTGGCAAATGGGGCCTCGGTGAAGCCACCTCGCCCGGCCATCCTAACAACCAAGGGTTCGATATCTGCTATGGTTACCTCAACCAACACCACGCGCACAACTACTACCCCTCCTTCCTCTACAAGAACAAGGAACGTGTCTCCCTACGCAATGTCCCGGAATGGGAGAACTCAGAACGCGGCGAAGGCTGGGCACGCGAACGCATCGACTACACCCACGATCTCATTCATAATCAGGCCCAGCAATGGCTCGATGAGAATCACACGAAGCCTTTCTTCCTCTACCTTTCTTACACCATCCCTCATGCAAATAACGAAGGCACGCGAGGCACCGGTGACGGCCAAGACGTACCTGACTACGGCATCTATAAGGACAAAGATTGGTCACGTCCTAACAAAGGCCAGGCAGCGATGATCACTCGGATGGATCGCGATATCGGCAGCGTCCTGGACAAACTCAAGGAGCACAAGATCGCCAAGAATACCTTAGTTATCTTCACCTCTGACAATGGCCCTCACCGCGAAGGTGGCAATGATCCCGAGTTCTTCGATGCCAATGGCCCACTGCAGGGCTTAAAACGAACCTTAACCGAAGGCGGCATTCGCGTGCCCACCATCGCTTGGTGGCCTGGACACGTCAAAGAAGGCACTGTCTCACCTCACATCGGTTACTTCGGCGATGTCATGGCCACCGCTTGTGACCTAACAAAGCAACCTACGCCAGAAGACACACAGTCTATCAGTTTCCTACCTGCGCTTCTCAGTCAGAGTGACAGACAGAAGAACCACGAATACCTTTACTGGGAATTCTACGAACAAGGTAGCCGCCAAGCCGTGCGATTTGGCGATTGGAAAGCCATCCGCGAGCCGATGCTCACTGGCAAGGTCACCCTCTATGATCTCAGCAAAGACATTGGAGAAGCCAATGATCTCGCCGAGAAACATCCCGACCTCGTGAAGAAAGCTGCCGGCTTTATGGAAGAGGCCCATCGCCCGGATCCCAAATGGCAGATCCGTGGCGGAAAGAAGTAGAAAGGCTAGTCCTTCGGAAACTGCTTCACGGATGCGAGCGCCAGTGCAATCATACTATCAAAGGTCGTTTGACGCTCGACCGGGCTGAGAGATTCGCCGGTGGCGATGATATCAGAGACTGCGCAGACGGCCAGCGCCCGCTTGCCAAACTCCGCCGCCACTCCATAGAGACCCGCCGCTTCCATTTCCACGGCAAGGACGCCCATCTTCTTCATCGTCGCGAAGATCTCTGTATCTGGCATGTAGAAGAGATCAGCAGAGAAGAGATTCCCCGCGCGGACAGGTATGGCTCGGTCCCGTGCAATCTCCATCGTCTCTCTCAGAAGATCATAATCGGCAATGGCTGCAAAGTCATTCCCTTGAAATCGCGTCCGGTTCACACCAGCATCGGTGCAGGCTCCCATGCCCACCACGACATCCCGCAATTGAAGATCAGGATGAATGGCACCGCAGCTGCCAACTCTAACGATATTGCATACACCAAATTCTGTGTAGAGTTCCTTTGCATAAATCGAGATAGAAGGAATGCCCATCCCACTACCCATCACGGAGACCGGCTCGCCCTCATAGAGCCCCGTGAAGCCTAGCATATGACGAACAGTATTCACTTGGCGAACATCCTCAAGGTAGGTCTCAGCGATGTACTGAGCACGGAGTGGGTCTCCGGGCATGAGCACCGTGGACGCGAAATCGCTCGGCTGGGCATCAATGTGGGGTGTGGCCATAATTCTAATTAACTGGATTATCGACGAAAGATCCTGTCAACTACTACAGGGCCCTGAGGCTCCGCATGCCCATCGGGAATTGTAAAAGCAAAGCTAAGAGAACCGCTGATTCTCTCAGCATCTACCTGAGATCGCGCATGGATGATTGCCAAAGGTTCCCCCCGAGCAACTTGCCGCCCGATGCCTGCCACTTCGGTGAGACCGACTGCGTGGTCGATGGTATCCGAAGCTTGCCGCCGCCCCCCTCCAAGCTCCACAATGGCCATCCTTAGCGCTTTAACGTCCACTCGCGCGATGACACCCGAGCAGGGATCCGGACAAGGAAACGTCACCGGAGCCACTGGCAAATGCTGGACAACATCAGAACATCCACCAAGCCCCTGAACCATTCTATCAAACCTCTCAAAGGCAGTCCCTGAATCAAGCGTCGCTTGCAGAGCAACCCTCGCAGCCTCTTGACCAGACTCCATACCACCCAAGACAAGTAACTCTGCGCCCATGGCCATCACGACCTCTTTAAAACGTTTGCTAGGGATTTCCCCTCGAAGAAAGCAGATCGCCTCACACACTTCCAGAGTATTCCCCGCCGAGTCGCTCAGACAAGAACTCATGTCCGTGAGAAGAGCATTCGTTGGCAGACCGGCATCGCAAGCGACATCCACGAGACTCTGCGCCAACTCACGCGATGCCGTTTCCGTTGGCATAAATGCTCCGTTCCCCACTTTCACATCCATGACAAGACCATGGAACCCCGCAGCGAGTTTCTTAGAAAGAATCGACGCGGTGATAAGATCGAGTGATTCGACGGTCGCCGTGACATCACACACCGAATAAAGTTTCTCATCGGCCGGAGCCAAGGCCGCCATGGGTCCTACGATGGCCTCTCCCGCACGCTTCACGGTCTGCTGAAAGGCTTCCTGTGAAGGCGTCACCGTATAACCGGGAATGGCTTCTAGCTTATCCAGGGTTCCACCGGTGTGACCAAGTCCGCGTCCAGAAATCATCAGCACATAGGCACCGCAGGCAGCTAACATAGGCCCTAATACAAGCGACACACCATCGCCTACTCCACCCGTTGAGTGCTTATCGAGAATGGGCCCATCGAGTTGAGCAGACGCCCATTCCAACACATCGCCAGAGTCACGCAGGCCCATGGTCAAGGCCACGCGCTAGCGACTCTCCATGCCACGGCAACAAATCGCCATGGCTAGGAGTCTGTCGTACTTTACAAATCTAAGTAAGATGTTAGGAACAGGGCATGAGCGCCCGCTTCGTTGATGTCGACCGTGAAACACCAATGCTCCTGCCACCCGATCTTCGTGACTGGGTGCCAGAAGACGATCTCGTTCACTTCATCCTCGAAGCCGTCCAGCGGCTCCCGCTCGAAGACTTCC
>CALLLI010000443.1 GCA_938082635.1 uncultured Verrucomicrobiales bacterium | reverse complement strand
TTCGATCAAGAAGTTTGGGCTTCGCGAGCCTGAAATGATCGAACAGGGCTAAAAATGCACTGCGAAGGGTTTTCATTGCGCGAATTCTCTCACTATCACCCCGCAGGCATGCCCCGAACCCTTTTCGGGTAACTTCTAACTTGGAGTGGAAAGTGCTTGAATTAAAGCACTTAATAGTTAACTTTCCTTAATTATGAACCTTACTAAGCATCTAGCCCTCTGTGGCGCTACAGCAGCTCTATTGAGCAGCTGCTACTACGATGACTATGGCACCAATGGATACGGCGCCCCTAATCAACAGCAGGTCGATGCCTATGGCAATCCAACACAGGGCACCTATGGAGGCGGTATATACGGCCAGCCTCAACCCCAACAGCCTGCTCAAAGCGGCTACGGCGTGACTCCCCCGAGTGGTTACGGTTCAGAATCTGGCGACGTCGTGACCTACCCTGGTGACAGCGGAGGCGGCGCTACTGCTTATGATGGATCGACAACAACAGGCAGCGGTTACAGTGCACCGGCAACAACGCCTAGCAGCTCCGGGCGCAATTACACTGTGCAGAAGGGCGACAATCTCTATCGGATAGGAAAGAAATACGGTGTCTCCATGCAAGAGATCATCAGGGCCAACGGTATTTCGGACACAACGATCCATCCCGGTCAGGAACTCATCATTCCTTAGCCTTCTAACAATTTCTGGTGCGTTGAATAACGGGGTGGGCTTCGGCTCACCCCGTTTTTATTGCCATCCGCTAGTTGATCTCGACCATCGCCTTGAGCAATCCAGGGTCCCCTTCGAGCGCAGGAAGTTTATCCGGCACCTCCTCGAGGTCTAACCGATGCGTGATCCAAGGCCGAGCATCCACACGCCCTGACTCTAACTGAGCAATGACATGGTGAAACGTCATCGCAGGCGCGTTCCGACTGGCCATCACCGTCAGTTCCTTCCGATGGAACTCAGGATCACTGAAGCTCAAGTCTCCTTGCACAATCCCTAAAAAGACGATCCGCCCTCCATGCCCGCTAAACTTAAATGACTGCTCCATGGACCCAGGATGACCCGTGGCATCCATGATCACCGTCGGCCGACCTGAGAACGCCTCCTCAAGTTGAGCATCAACCTCACCCGGCTTTAGAAGTAAGGTCTGATCGATGCCTAACTGCTTCTGGCAAAACCGTAATCGGGCCGTCGATACGTCAGCGAGAATAACCTTGTCAGCCTCAAGCTGCGCAAACTGGTAGGCACTGAGTCCAATGGGACCAGCACCAATGACCAGCACCCTGTCTGCACTCTGCAGAACGGCTCGCTCACATCCATGAGCGCCGATGCACAGGGTTTCAACGAGTGCCAGTGCATCGAGTCCCAAAGACTCTGAGCGATGCAACTTGTGAGCGGGGAGGACAAGATGCGGACACATGCCGCCATCCATATGCACGCCGAGTACTCGTAGAGACTCGCAACAGTTTGTCCGTCCCAAACGCGAGGCAGGACTCTGAGAATCATTCAAGTAAGGCTCCACCGAACAACGATCTCCGATCTGAAGATTTGTCTCTGCGTCAGGGCCAATGGCCGCGACCTCCACCCCAAGTTCATGCCCAAGAATTCGCGGGTATTCAAAGAACGGCTGATTCCCAGCGAAAGAGTGCCAATCCGTACCGCACACACCGATGCGTCTCACATTCACTCGGATTTCTCCTGACTTAGGATCCCCAGGGTCAGCGACGTCGATTCTCTTAAGCTCTCTCGGGTTATGAAGTTGTATCGCGATCATTCTTGCTTGAACAAAGCCGCTGAAGCATGGATGAACAAATAAGTAATCGCGTTCACCTTTAAGCTCTCACTGCCATGTCGCCTGATCCCTCCTTGAAGAAAGGCTCTCCCGTCCTGCAATTCACCGTCATGCTAGAGAGCCGTGTGGGCGCTCTGAGCGGCGTGGTCAAGCTCATTCAGGAGTGTCACGCTGAGGTGCTCGGGCTGAAGTTGGCGGAGTCTTCCGATGTCACCCTCGCACGGCTGATCGTTACAGATCCAGACATTGTAATGCAACAGTTTTTAGAACGCGGCATAGCGCACTCCATGCTGGAGGTGATCGTCGTCGAGTTGAAAGACGGTGTCTCGTCCCTTCATAACTGTCTCAGTGTTTTCCTTCAGGCTGAGACAAACGTCCACTCCTGCTACTCTCTCTTGGTTCGCTCCGATCGTGATCAGCCCCTCGTCGTCGTTCACCTCGAAGACGCCGAATTCTCTGTTTCTCTATTAGAGAAGCAAGGGTTCAAGATGCTCTGCCAGGAAGACCTCAGCCGCTGACGCCGTCTGCGACATCGATTCTCCACTCCTCAACACATGGCACCCAACTTCATTCACGGCGACTTCATCCTCCAAACGGAAACAGCCAAAGTTCTCTATCATAGCCACGCCAAGGATCAGCCGATCATTGACTATCATTGCCATCTACCATCGAAGGACTTGGCTGAGAATCGGCAGTTTGAGAACCTGACAGAAATTTGGCTTGAAGGAGATCACTACAAGTGGAGAGCCATGCGAGCCAATGGCGTGGCGGAGCGGTATTGCACAGGCGACGCAGAGCCCTACGACAAATTTCTTGCCTGGGCTCGCACGGTACCGCAAACCATCCGGAATCCTCTCTATCATTGGACGCATCTCGAGCTGAAGCGCTACTTTGATGTAGACGACTTGCTTAATGAGCAAAGCGCTCCCGCTATTTGGGAAGCTTGTAATGCCAAGCTAAAAGAAGATCGGCTACGCCCTCACGGAATCACTGAACACTTCAAAGTCGAAGCGATTGGGACGACCGATGACCCAGCAGATGACCTTGCTTTTCACAAGAAAATGAAGGCATCGGAAATGTCGACGCGTGTCTATCCCGCCTACCGACCAGACGCGGCACTTGTTGTGGATGATCCCGCCGCTTTCAATGCGTATGCAGAAAGGCTTGGCCTTGCTGCGGATCATGACACGGGAACTTATCGTGGCTTCTGTGAAGCCCTGCACAAGCGACACGACTACTTTCACGCACTCGGATCTCGTCTATCAGATCACGGCCTGAGTGCCTGCCACGCCACATTCGCTAGCGAAGCTACCGTAAGCGGTATCTTCGAGCGAGCCCGAGCAGGCAAGGCCGCCACACTCGAAGAAAAAGAACAGTTCGCGACAGCCATCATGGTACTCAGCGGCCAGCTCGATGCCGCCAAGGGATGGGTTAAGCAGCTTCATGTGGGAGCCCTTCGCAACACGAACACACGCAAGTTTAAACAGCTTGGACGCGACACCGGTTTTGATTCCATTGCAGATACAATGCAAGCGGAGACACTTCGCGCCTATCTCGACTTTCTGGACCAGGAAGACACGTTGCCCAAGACCATCATCTACAACCTGAACCCACGCGACAACTACCTCTTCGCGTCAATGATAGGCAACTTTCAAGATGGAAGTGTGGCCGGAAAGATGCAGTTCGGCTCTGGTTGGTGGTACCTCGATCAGAAAGAAGCCATGGAATGGCAGATCAACGCGCTGTCGAATATAGGTCTTCTCTCAAGATTTGTCGGCATGCTGACCGATTCTCGGTCGTTCTTGTCGTATCCGAGACACGAGTATTTCCGACGAATCCTTTGCAACCTCCTCGGAAACGACGTCGAACAAGGCCTGATTCCTCGAGACATGGAACTATTAGGCAAGATGGTGGAGAATATTTGCTATCACAATGCCAAAGCTTACTTTCAGTTTCCAGCGTAAGTCATGCTGCTGAAGCTGAAGGGCCTCGAGAAACGCTACGGGAAACAGCGTGCCCTAAAGTCTCTCGATCTTGAGCTCGGGCCTGACCTTTCGTCGCTCGTTCTCATTGGACCCAGCGGTGGAGGCAAGTCCACCTTGTTGCGCATCCTCGGTGCTCTCGAAACACCAACAAGTGGTTCCGCTAGTGTTAATTCTCAACACAACACACCGGAGACGAAGGAAGTAACGCTGAGGGAAGCACGTCGCAGCCATGGCTACTTATTTCAGTCCTTCAATCTCTTCCCGCATCTCAACGCGCTGCAGAATATCACCCTACCGCTTGAGAAAGTTCACGGGCGAACCTCGGATGAAGCGCAGCAGCGTGCGCAAGCCTGTCTGGAACGATTCAACCTCGGAGATCACTCCCACAAACGACCGGCGGAACTGTCCGGCGGTCAACAACAGCGGGTCGGTATCGCCCGGGCCATCGCTCACGAGCCCCAGCTCCTCATTCTAGACGAGCCCACCTCCGCCCTGGATCCAGAGATGACGGCCGAGGTCCTCGAAGTCATCAAACAGCTTCGCGAAGCAGGACAAGAGATCATTCTCTCGACCCACGAGATGGGTTTTGCCCGCGCCGTGGCGGACCAAGTTCTCTTTCTCGCTGACGGCGAAGTGCTCGAACACGGCACAGGGGAAGCTGTCTTTGAAACACCAGCCACGCCAGAAGCTCAGCGGTTCCTGTCCAAGGTGATGCATTACCGTTAGCCCAGGTTTGCATTTTAGGTGAGAAGCGGTTCGTTCAGGGAGACTCCACTCCATGAAACCCCTTCGCCGCTATGCCCCACTGCTTGGCCTTCTCGTATTCGGGGCCCTGGTTTGGTTAGGCATTTACGCGTATCAAGATGGATTCACCAAGAAGTGGCGCAAACTCATCGTCAAGGAGTTCGCCAAACACGATCTCACCATCAGTTTTGACACTCTGACCATCGATCCGTTTCAAGGTCTCGTTGCCAACAAGGTTGTCCTCCTAGAACGCGACACCAAGCAAGAGATCGCTCGCGTCTCGCAAGCCCGTCTCGATGTCGATCTCGAAAAGCTCTTTCAGAGCAAGCGCTTTCTTGAACGCATCGAACTCGATTCAGCCCATGTCTCCCTGCCCTATGATCGCAAGGATCCCAACAGCCAGCGAGTCGAGTTCAAAGACCTCCAAGCAACGATCATTCTTCCAGATGGCGAGATTGAGATCGTCAACGCCGAAGCTGATTTCTATGGCCTGCGCTTGAACCTAACCGGAGATCTCCAACGCCCGAAGGAAGGCAGCGGTAAGATTATCAAATGGGAGACTGAGAAGATTCGTGCCGCCAGACCTTTGCTAGAAAAGCTCGTCAAACATCTCGCCCCCTTGCGCAGCAAGCAAGGCCGCGAACCAGTCTTGAACATGTCTATTTCTGGTGATCTCGCTAGTCCTGAGACATTAGAATTAGAGGCGCAGCTCATTGGGAAAGAACTCCAATACGGCAAACTCGAGATCAGCGATGTGCGTGCTCAGGCAGCAATCACAGATCAGCTGTTCTCATTATCTGACCTCACGATCACGGATGCCCAAGGCGGAAGATTCGATGCAAATGGAGACTTTCCCTTGAAAGGCAAACGTGAGGCCACCCTCTCGCTCAGCTCTAGCATCGATATCGGAAAGTTGCTCCCCAGCATGGAATCTATCATCGGACCATGGTCAGCACTAACGCTGCACAAATCACCTACACTATCTTTGCGTGGCACGCTACAGTTGGACCAACCGTTTCAGTGGTCTGCCCCACCAGGCGACTTCATAGGACATCTAAAAGCTGAGGATTTTCAAGTCGGCGAGGAGTCTTTCAAGCTTCTTCAGGCAGACTTTCACCTGGAAGGCGCTCGTTTCTTTGCTCGAAATATTCGGATCGATCATCAGTACGGCGAATCGATGGGCAAGATCATTCGGACTCCGACAGAAGGTATCCGGTATGAGTTCGCACTAGGAATCTACCCGACACTGCTCCAGCAATTGCCACTTCCCGAGGAGGCCAACACGTTTCTGAAGCGCTGGGAGTTTCGTCCAGATTCAGGCGTCAAGGTGAACCTCTTCGGCGAACGCAAAGCACAAGACAGCGCCTCTTGGGAACACAAGGGAGATGCCACTCTCACCGAGTGCAGGTTTGAAACGGCTGAACTCGAGAAGCTCCATTTCGACTTCACACTCAACCCTCATGTCTATCACTTCTCTAAAGTAGAAGCACAGATCAAACCTGACGCGGCACGGCTTTACTCTGGCGGCACCATACGCGCAGAGCGTCTAAGCTTCAGTCCCCGAGATGGCATCTCAGTACTCACGGAAGTGCACGGCAGAATTGATCCAGGCCAAGTCGTACGCTGCTTCAGTACAAATAGCGCCGACAGCCTCGACGCATATCACTTTAGTCAATCTCCAGAAATTCAAGTCTCCCAAGGCACTATCGATACACAAACTGGAGCACAAACGAATCTCAAGGTGGAAGTAAAAGCCTCAGGCAGTTTGAAGACGACTCTATTTGGCCGTGAGGTTGCCTTAATTCAGCCGAGGTTCGGTCTTCGATTTTTAACGGATAGTTTACTTGTCAGGCTAGATCATGCCGGTCTGCTCGGCGGCCATCTCACAGGGAATGGCAATATTCGTCACCTAGACGGTTCCCGTGACTACACGGCAAAGGTCAACCTGACAGACCTCAATTTCAAAGAACTCGCTTCAATTTATTTCCCTGATCACGATGCCGATGGCCAGCTATCCGGCAACTTTGCCTGGCGAGGACGTGGAACCGATTTGGCTGCAATCACAGGAAAGGGCGATGCCCACCTACTTGATACCCGAAAACTCGAGGTGCCATTGCTCGGTCCCGTTGCGGCGCTTATCAAACGTGTTACCGGGAAAACCAAGGTCTCTCACGGGGGCATTCGCGATCTCGGTGGAAGCTTCAGTCTCCAATCTTACATTCTCTCTCTTGAGCCCTTTATCGCCGATCTTGGAAACTACTCCGTCAAGGGCAACGGAACGGTGGAACTGCCGACGTCTGCTATCGATATGGAAGTATCGCTTTCCAACCAATCTGCATCGGGAAAGATCCTGAACGTTCTTTATGAAATCTTTGGGACTTATCAGTGCACTGGAACACTAGAGAAACCAAAGTGGACTATGGTTAATCAGGTAGATCCTACCAAAGTAATCGAGAATGTCGTAGAAGAGTTAGGCCTATCTGATCGAGATGTTCATGCTGATGCAGAAGATATCTTGGATCTCGATCCAGAGGCGCTGATCAAGGACTTCCTTAAAAAGCAGCGACAGAAGGACAAGGAAGAGGAACGTTGACGTTCTTTGAATCTTTACCTGCGAATCAACGTTTTAGGGAAGAATGGACCTTAGCAAACTCCAGACAATCCGACCATGTTCCTTTCTCGCCTCCCCTCTCTCCAATGGATAAGCTCCTAGCCGTAGGTTGTGGCGGGTTTCTCGGCGCAATCATGCGGTATGGCATGATTGTCTGGATTCCTCGGGTCCCGGCATTTCAAGACTACCCGATCCCTATAGCCACTCTAGCAGTGAATCTGGTAGGATGCTTTATGATCGGCTCGCTCAAAGGCCTCGCCGACTGTCTTCACGTCTTCAATCCATCAACCACGCTCTTTCTCTTCACAGGTCTCCTCGGCTCATTCACAACGTTCTCCACTTTCGGCTTCGAGACCTGGCGACTCTTGGATGAGGGAAAGATCTTTGAGGTCATTCTCTACGTCAGCCTCAGCGCCTTCCTCGGGATCCTTCTGGTCTGGCTAGGCAACAGCCTCTGCTGCCGCGTCTTCCAGAATCCATGATCACACAACGCGTTTGGAGTTGAACCACTCGGTAAATCAACGTTTGGTCGCCCAGCGAACCTTGCTAACGTCATTCATGCGCTTTCTGGCCTTATTTCTAATCCTCCCTGTTCTGGTGTCCTGCCAGTCCACCTCCATTGAGGATGAGTTTGCAGAGTTCGAGCCAAAAGCGGGTTCGCAGGAACAATCTGCTGAGGCCAAGGCCATGAAGACCTTTGCTTCTTATGACCCTGAAAAGAAGAGTTCCTTCGACGGCAAGAAATTCGAGGGAAAAGAATCGAGCTTACGCAGCCGCTACGAGAACAAAGACGCCTTCACGAAGGATGCCTTCAAGGAGCACCCCTATTTCAAGCTCCACGATAACAAGACCATGGCGAACAAGGTTTACAACAAGACCGAAGCTCGTGAAGGGAATCTCACCTCGTCTTACCAAGGCAAGAAAGACGACTCATGGTTCAAACGCGCCTTCTCCAAGAAGTCTACTCGCGACCGCGAGAAACAAGTCGCCCGGGAAAGCGCCCGCCTTGCTGATGGTGGAACGGATTGGAAGGGTGATCGGAGCCAGTATGAAGGGAAAGAGTTCTATCGGAAATTTGAACCGATGAAGGATACGGATCAGAGCAAGAAGCTCAATCGCAGCCAGCTCCGCCAGCTACTCAATACCCGCTAGTCAGACCTTACTTTTCATGAGCGACCAAATCACGCAACTTTGTCAGGATACAGAACACGTCCACAGCCGGGAAGAACTGGCCGAGAAACTTAAGTTAGACCGTCCACTTCGGATCAAGCTAGGAGTAGATCCCACTGCGCCTGACATTCATCTCGGCCACGCCGTACAGCTTCGTAAGCTCCGTCAGTTTCAGGACCTTGGGCACCAGATCGTCCTGATCATTGGCGACTTCACCGCCATGATAGGTGATCCCTCGGGGAGATCGGTCACCCGTCCACCGCTGACGCATGAAGAAGTCATGGTCAACGCGAAGACCTTCACCGACCAGGCCTTTCTCATCATCGACAAGGAGAAGACAGAGGTCGTCTACAACGGTGACTGGTTCGCCAAGATGCCCTTTCAAGAAGTCATTAAGCTGAATGCCAAGGTCACCATGCAGCAAATGTTGCAACGAGAGGACTTCAAGAAGCGCCTCGCCGACAAGCAAGAAGTCCGTTTGCACGAGATTCAGTACCCCATCATGCAAGGTTGGGACTCCGTCGTGGTCAACTCGGACGTCGAGATTGGTGGGACGGATCAGCTCTTCAATATCCTTGTAGGCCGAGACCTGCAGAAGGGTGAAGGAATGTCACCTCAAGTCGTGCTCACACTACCTTTGTTAGAGGGCCTAGACGGAAACAAGAAGATGAGCAAGAGCCTCGGCAACTATGTGGGCCTAACGGAAGCGCCTAGCGAGATGTTTGGAAAGCTCATGAGTATTTCTGACGAGCTCATGCCACGTTACTACAGCTTGGTCATTGGCGAAGACTTTGACAAGGACAGGCATCCCATGGAAGCCAAGAAGCACCTGGCCCAGCGCACAGTCGAGATCTATCACGATACCGAAGCGGCAACGCAAGCGCGTGCTGACTTCGAGAACAAGTTCGGCAAAGGAAAGGTGGAGGACGCTGAACTCCCCGAAGTCCCCTGCCCGCCTGCTGAGACGCAGATGCTCAGCTACATCAGTCAGATCTACACCGACACCTTCGATCAGATGCGCTCAAACGCCGACATCCGCCGCCTCGTTCAGCAAGGCAGCATCCAGCTGAACGGTGAAAAGCAAACGGACCCCAAGGCAACTCTTACATTGAAGTTAGGCGACGTTCTCAAACTCGATAAGAAGCGCATGGTGCGGATTGGGTAATCGGGTAGGATGACTTTCCAAAGTCGTCTTGGAAGTCGGGCCCGAATGCCATAGCGACTTTGGAAAGTCGCTCTACGCGGGAAAGAAACCTGCCGGAATCACCTGATAAGACATTAGTTAAAGACCTCGGGACGACACATGGGGAACTCGCAAGGCGAGTTCAATGGGTTCGTTCCGTTAAGAACACCTTGGTCTCGCTCGGTGATCCGACAGTGAAGTAGCCTAGCGCGTAGACCGGATACTGTCTTGCGGAACTCACCATTGATCGTGAGATTCACGGTATTTGTCCGACGTCGACCCGATCACAGCGCCCTTTGAACGCGAGTGCGATTTGTTTTAGATAGGATTCTCCAATCCCATTGATGCTCACGCAGTTCACAACTGGGAGCTCTTTCGGGTAGAGACGCTGGCCGGCCTTCACCACGGTTCGAATCACGTCCTCCCGACTTACTGAACTGGCTCCTGGAAGGAATCGCCTTTCCTTCATCACACTGGGAGTGCCATCAGTCACCAGGTAGACGGTCGACGCACGCTGTTGAAAGGCAGCGACGAGAGCGAGATCGTACCGAGAGCCGCCCTTCGTCCCTTTCATGTAGGGAGTCTCACTCGGTCCAATTGGCGTGTATGGGATGCCATTGGCCAAGCCCTTACGTCCAAACTGGCCCGTGCGCGTTCGCTGGAACTGCCCCGTGAAGTAGCCAGCCATGAATCGGTGGGCAAGCGCTTTGTGCTCTTGTGTGGCTCTGATCGGTTGCGAAGCGAGACCGTCGGCTTGATCACCAAAACAGATGAGATTGAAGAAACTATCTTCGGGCAACGAATCGATCTTCAATCGGAGATCCCGTCGAAGGCCGGCGATGCCAGCCTGACCCAACTCTTTGGGCATGCTAGTCGAGACGTCGATCACAAAGATACTGCATTCTCCCTTGGCAGGCGCACTAAAGAGCTTCGTTTCTAACACTTCTTCGACAATATCCTCCCCCTCAAAGGCTTCTCCAAAAGTCACCCCGAGATCCACGACCTCGACGTCCAGCTCGATAAACTCATTGGCCTCACTTGGCTGAGGCATGCGAAGATCCACTGGCGCGACTACTGGCACAAGGTCAGGAATAGAGGCCTCGGTAGGCTTTGGCGGCGGCCCTGAAGAACTCTGAATGACCACCTTCTCGATGGGCTTCTCCTTGGTCGATTCCTGCTGTCGGTCGACTGCGGGCTCCGTCGACATCGAGATCGAGGTTCCTATCTGGGCAATGAACTCAGGATTCGTGTGCCATAGGGCTCCGCCCACTAGAATGCTTCCATGAATCACCACCGCCCAGAATAGGGCCCATCGCCGACGCCGACGGCGGGCCTCGCGAACGCTCGGCGCAGAATTCTCGAGCAGTGGCGACGACTTCACCACCAAAGCCTTTCGAGCCTTGCTAGGGACGCGGGGTAAGTGAAGCGTGGGCATGGCGACAATCCGTCTCAGACGACAAGACGGCATCGCCACCGGCGATGTTCAAATAATCTAAGAGATTAGTACTCTCTCTTCTTATTGATGCCAGGCATCGGGATCGGATAGCGCCCATCGGCATCCGCTTTGACCGGGGCCTCACCATCCATCGTCATCTTGTCGACGTTCGGTGCAAACTCATGATCGTGATCGATGAAGTCTTTCATCTTCACTTCCTGGCCGGTGTGGGCAGCGTGACGGCCCATGCTGCCCACAAGGCTAGCTTGGACACCGCGTCGCACTTCATTGAATGGGGTGTCGTCACGGATCGCTTCGACTAAATCATCCCACTCTAACTGATAAGGGTTCTCTTCAGGCTGAGGATAAGCCCACACGGTGCCGCCACGGCGCGGCTGCAACTGGCCTTGGAAGATGCGCGCTTTGCCAGGTGAATGTCCCGCCGTTGAGATAATGGCAGAGCGTTTGCTACCATGGGCCACGCTCGACATGTCATCGCGACAACCGAACATCGTACGGCCGTTGAAGAAGAACTTGGTTCCGTCGTCATACGTGTATTCGACAGAATAAGTATCCAAGTTTTGATCCACGTAGTTGTTTCCGTAAGGATCCGGCTGTCCATCGGTGACCCCGCGATAATGACGCCCACCTTGGGCTACCGCTTTGACAGGCCAAGCATTCTTCATCCAGCAACATTCATCAATTTGGTGAATGTAGAAGTCATTAAAGAGCCCACCACTCGCCCAGAGGAAGCTATGGAAGCGGTCGATCTGGAAGGCCAGCTCCGACTTATCGTCAGGCTTCTTTGTCGAGAATGCCGATGCCACGGGACCGTGTTGGCGATAAGCGCGGAGGGCAATGATATCGCCAATCTCTCCGTTCTGAATGCGATCCCAAAGCTCACGGCGTCCACGGCAATGACGCACCATCAGTCCTACGCCTACTTTCAAATTCTTCTTATCCGCTTCATCCGCCAAAGCTAACATTCGTTTAGAAGTTGGCGCATCGGCAGTCAACGGCTTCTCCATGAAGACGTGAAGCCCTTTATCGATCGCATACTTGAAATGCACCCAGCGGAACGCGAGTGGCGTCGCCAGGATGACAATATCACCAGGACTGAGTACATCCATGGCGCCCTTGTAACCATCAAACCCGACAAAGCGATTCTCGGGATCCACATCAAACTTGTCTTTGTCCTCTTCCTTGCGGGAGAACTTCCGCTCCAGCCCCTTGGCACTGCTATTCAACTTACTCTCAAAGACATCTGCCATCGCGACCAGCTTGGTCGGTAGCGCTTTGACGGAAAGAGCCTGAGCAGCAGCACCCGTACCTCGACCACCACAGCCGACAAGGGCTATCTGCTTGGCACTAATGTCGCCGGCAGCATGGACATGAGGAATGGCGACACCAGCGAGCGCCGATGCGGTCGTCGCTCCAGTGAGCGTCTTCATGAAATCGCGGCGTGAACCGGCAAGAGTAGTCTGAGTCGTATCGGAATCCATAGAGTTGGGGTCTTTGTGGTTTGTAAGAACCCCCGACCATCCTGGAAGTGGCGCGGCTCAGGAAGACTTCGCTGCCTCAAAGGCCTTCCTCTTCTCCTCAAGGGCCTCCCAGCGCACGTAGAGACCTGCCGCTTCGACACGCTTTGCTTCCAAATCAGCCGTTACCTTAGCCAAATTCCCTGCCCCCTCGACGTAGAAATTCGGATCATTGAGCTGTTCTTGAAGCGACTCTACAACGCCTTCCGCTTCAAGAATCGTTTCTTCCATGGCCCCCAACTCGCGCTCCTCTTTCCAAGTCAATTTAGGTGGACGCTCACCGGAACGTTTCTTCGTAGACTTGGCACTAGCAGCCTGCGCTTTCCAAGCTCGCTCGCGTTCCTCGCGCTTGGTCACATAGTAACTATAGTTGCCCTCCGAGACATGCACGTAGCCATCACCCTCGAAAGCAATGATACGATCGCAGACACGGTCTAAGAAATAGCGATCATGGCTCACCAAGATGACGCTGCCCTGAAATCCTAACAACGCCTCTTCCAACAAACGCAGTGTTGGAAGATCGAGATCGTTCGTCGGTTCATCCAGAATGAGCACATTGCCCGTGCGACGAAGAATCTTTGCGAGCATAAGCCGACTCTTCTCACCTCCTGATAACAGTTCGACACGCGTGTTGATCCGTTCATCCGTAAAGAGGAATCGGCGGAGGTACCCACGCACACTCACCTGTTCATCTCCTAACTGAACCGTCTCGGCTTGATCCGCCACTTCCTCAAGGACTGTCGACTCAGGATCAAGAGCCACGCGATTCTGATCGACGTAGTTAAACAACGTCCGCTTGCCAATCTTCACTGTTCCTTCGGTCGGCTCCAACTCACCCATAAGAAGCTTGAGCAAGGTCGTCTTACCCAAACCATTGCGCCCGACTATCCCAGTAACCGTGTTCTTCTCCATCACGACATTGAAGCCAGAGAACAGCATGTTATCTGCTAACTGAATAGCCACGTCTTTCGCTTCAACCACCACATTTCCAAGGCCAGGAGGCTCCGGGATGATCAAGTCCACGTCCAACTCCTCCGTGGGAGCTGCTTTTCCCTTGATCTCGTAGAAATTGTCTATCCTACTGCGTGACTTCGTGGTACGCGCTTTGACTCCTGCCCGAACCCAGTCGAGTTCGCGTCGCAGAAAGGACTGCCTCTTGCGCTCCGTGTTCTGCTGCTGCTGCTGGCGAACGGCTTTGGCCTCGAGATACTCGCCATAGTTTCCTTCGTGAGTGAAACAACGCCCCTCTGCCACTTCAACAATGCGCGTGGCTAGACGATCAAGGAAGTAGCGATCGTGGGTCACGAAGAGACAAGCTCCGTGATAACTCATGAGGTAATCCTCTAGCCAATTAATCGTCTCGGTATCTAAGTGGTTCGTCGGCTCATCAAGAATCAGCAGCTCGGGTTGAGCTGCCAGCGCTCTGGCCAAGGCAACGCGGCGTTTCTCACCGCCTGACAGATACCTCACGACGCGATCCTTCGGCGGCAAATTGAGCTTCTGAAAGAGCGTTTCAATACGTTGATCCAGATTCCAGCCATCGGCCGTTTCAATCTCGTCTGCCAATTTGGTGAGCTGTTCAGGCGTCGCTTTACCACCTTCATACCGATCGATGAGTGACAGGACGTTGGAAGCTCCCGCACGCACGTTTTCCAAAACGGGGGCATCGTCAAGAAGGGTGAATTCCTGAGAGAGATAGCCCACAACCAAGTTATTTCTTCGAGACACTTGCCCATCATCAGGAGCCTCTTCCCCGCCCAAGATCTTCAGCAGACTCGTCTTGCCTGAGCCATTCCGACCCACCACGCCGATCTTCTCATCGGGATACACAGCCACCGTCGCGCCATCCAGCACCCGATGCATGCCGAAGGATAGCGTCAGCTCATGAGCAGATAAGATCGCCGGTTGGTTAGCCATGGCTCCCGTTAACAGCAGGAATCCCCTAGAGCAAGCCCATCAGTCGCGCCCCGATCACCATGATGCCGAGATCCACGACCATGTGGCTCATCCAAGCACCTAACAAAGAACGCTGCTTCACCATGAGAACACTCCACAGCACGCCGCCAATGCCCACACAGCTCCCGAGGAAGAAGGCCATGCCCAACGGAAAGAACTGTGACACCACCACGACATGATGAGCACTGAAACCGATCCCAGCGAGAAGATGGGCTTTCCATGGCGAGATCAGTTTGAGGAGATTCCCAGCGACGAAGCGACGCCAGTAGACTTCCTCGATCAGGGAATGAATCACCGACAAAAAGAGTGCGAACCACACAAAGTGGTCTAGCACGCCCATGCCAGCGACCTTGGTCTGAATCTTGCCAGCACCTGCACGAACGATCTCGCCAAGTGGCGTCGCCATGAGTCCTAGCATCAACGCCACAATGATGCCACCCAAGCCGACCCCGATCATGGCAACACGCCATCCTTTCGCCAAACCAAGATCGAGCCGCTCCTTGAGAATCCAGAACGTCGCCACGGTAGGCCAAACGACGAGCATGACCTTCATCACCACATACAAAGCATTGCCTAACCAAATCCCCGGCAGGAGGACGAAGTAGATCAACGACATCAAGAACGGCACAAAGAGTGCCAGAAGCACGACAAACCAGCGATTGCGAGAAGAGGGTAAGGACGTCACGCCCCCACCATCAGTGCCACCCAGTAGGTTTCCAATCGATCTTTTTCAGATAAACATCGATGAAATCGATAAACGCCATCGAATATAGGATCGCCATTCCTGGCCGGTCCCACTCTCCATCCTACCTATTCTTTGCCAGGCTTCTTCCCGCGCGCGATGCGACGACGCTCATTCGGGCAGAGAATCTTCTTACGCAATCGCAGGTTCAGCGGCGACGCGTCAAGAAATTCGTCATCCGCCAAATACTCAATGGCACGCTCCAAAGAGAAGCGAGTCGGAGGCGAGAGTTGGATGCCCTTACCATCGCCAGACGAACGGTGATTGGTCAGGTGCTTCTCTTTGATCGGATTCACAGGAAGATCGTCACCACGAGGATTCTCTCCCACGATCTGGCCAAGGTAGACTTTCTCCGAAGCTCCAACAAAGAGCTTTCCTCGCTCCTCGATCGCCGCAAGTGAGTAGGCCGTGGTGACACCCGTTTCCATGGAAACCAGTGTCCCGGTGATGCGTGTGGTGATCTCACCAGCGAAGGGCGCATACTCTTTAAAAAGGTGAGACATGATCCCACGACCGCTAGTCAAATTCACTAACTCAAACTCGAAGCCGATCAGTCCGCGCGTCGAAATGGTTGCCTCAATCATCGTGCCGAATCCCGTAGGCTTCATGTCTTCCATCCGCCCACGTCGATTGTTGAGGGCACTCATGACACCACCAACACACTCTTCTGGAACTTCGATGTAGACAGTTTCGTAGGGTTCTAACATCTTACCGTCATCATCGCGCTTCGTAATGACCGTTGGGCGAGAAACCAGAACCTCAAAACCTTCACGACGCATTTGCTCCACCAGGACAGCGATCTGCATAGATCCACGGGCGCTGACCCGGAAGGTGCCCCCCTTCTCTGCATCTTCGACTTTGATAGAGATGTTCGTCTGAGTCTCGCGATCCAGGCGATCACGAATCTGGCGAGAGGTGACATACTTGCCTTCTTTACCAGCGTACGGGCCATCATTAATGGCGAACTCCATCTGAATGGTGGCTGGATCGATCTCCACGAAGGGAAGAGCAGGTGTCTCTAGCGCGCCGCAGATGGTCACCCCGATGTCCACCTCCTCAAAACCAGCGATCCCGACAATGTTTCCAGCCACGCTCTTTTCTGCCTGACTAACACCCACCCCAGAGTATTCGAATACCTTCGTGATCTTAGCGCGGGTGCGTTTGCCATCCTTTGCCACCACAAACACCGGATCGCCCATCTCCACTTCACCTTGCTGGATGCGACCAATGGCAATCCGGCCGACATAGTCATCCCAACCGATATTCGAGACGAGCATCTGAAAGTCACCTTCTAACTGAACGTCCGGCGAAGGCACTTTCTCTAACACCGTTTCAATCAACGGCACGAGATTCTCACGCGCATCATCCAGTTCACGCATTGCATACCCATCGCGAGCGGAAGCGTATAAAAATGGCGCATTGAACTGCTCATCTGTTGCCTCCAACTCCATGAAGAGTTCTAGAACTTTATCGTGACAGGACACCACATCGGCATTCTCGCGGTCGATCTTGTTGATCACGACGAGCGGATTGAGGCCCTGCTCGAGCGCCTTTCTTAAAACGAAGCGTGTTTGCGCCTGCGGTCCTTCATAGGCGTCTACGACAAGTAGGACACCGTCCACCATCTTCATGACTCGCTCCACCTCAGCACCGAAATCGGCGTGGCCTGGAGTGTCCACGATATTGATCACCTTGTCTTCCCATAGGATCGACGTGTTCTTGGCTTTGATCGTGATCCCCTTTTCACGCTCAAGATCCATGCTATCCATCACGCGCTCTTCCACGACCTGATTGTCACGGAAGGTGCCTGCCGCCTTTAGCAGTTCGTCGACAAGAGTCGTCTTGCCGTGGTCGACGTGGGCGATGATGGCAATGTTACGGATATTCTTAGGATCAATCATAGGGTGCTCTGGTGGGTCGTGACCGTAGATTTCCAAGGGGTTTTAGCAAATGAATCTATTGGGGATTTGAGCATTTGTGGTTGCAGCCCCACAGCTGAGACCTAATTGGATCCAATGATCCTGAAACTCTCGTGCCCTGACCGCCCTGGACTGGTCGCCACATTGGCCAATTTCATCTCAGTTTCAGGAGGAAACATCTTGGAGATGTCTCAGTTCACAGATCCCATCGACGAGTGGTTCTTCATCCGGATCCACATCGATGTTGGCGATTCAAAAAGCAAAGAACGCAGCATGATCGACACGTTTGAATCCTTGGGGCGCTCCATCGATGCCTCCTGGGAGTTCCGCTCGCCTGGCGCAAAGACGTGCGCAGCCATTCTTGTGACCAAGGCTGCCCATTGTCTACAGGACCTACTCTCCCGGACCTACTCGGGCGACATCCCGCTTGAAGTGCCCCTCATCTTGGGAAATCGAACGGACCTGGAACCGATCGCGGATCGCTACGAAATCCCATTCCGCCACATCCCGGTGGAGAAGGGTAACAAGGAAGCCTCGTTCGACGCCTATCGCGAAGCCATCGACGACTCTGGGGCGCAGCTACTCGTTCTCGCCCGCTTTATGCAGATCTTGCCGCCAGCGTTCTGTGAGACCTACAGCGGTCGTGCGATCAACATCCATCATTCCTTCCTACCCGCATTCATCGGGGCAAATCCCTACAAACAAGCGTTCCAGCGCGGCGTCAAGATCATCGGAGCCACGGCTCACTACGTGACTTCCAATCTCGATGCCGGGCCGATCATCGATCAGGAGGTCGCTCGAGTAGAGCACTTCCACACCCCAGAAGACCTAGTCCGCCTCGGTCGTGACTGCGAGTGCCTAGCGCTCTCCCGCGCCGTTCGCTACCACTCCAATGATCGCGTGATCATTCACGGGAACAAGACGATCGTGTTCAGAGACTAACAGGTCTAAAGCACATCTTCGTAGACTTCCGCTAGAGAATGAGTCGCGTCGATTTCCGACAGAGTAATCGACGCATCCTTCCCTTCATAGACTTCACGTAAGAAACCCGAGTCTTGCCGCCGATAGACGATCGCAGCCGCATCGTCCTGCTCCATCATCACAGAGACGGCCAGCGAAGGGATTATGAGAAAAGCATCCTTCTTCTCCGTCTGATCCATACGACGAGTGGAATCTGACAGCACCTCGATGAGGACCACAGGCTCATCCTGAAACTGATCGCCCCCCGGGTTCGAACGACAGATCACCGAAACATCCGGATAATAAAAACGTGTATTACTTGGGAAACGTACCCGAATCTTCATGTCCGAGTTGAAAGGACGGCATGGCTTTCCGCGAAGCTGGCTACCCAGGGAAATCAACGTATTCGACGCCACTTGATTGTGCCGCACGCTTGCCCCAGCCATGGCGAATACAGTCCCGTCGACGTAGTCATGCTTGACCTCGGAAATCTGTTCACCAGAGAGGTAATCCTCAATCGAAATCTGAGTGTATGCCTTGGCAGCCGTCATTCGAAACATGTCACTACTCGCCGCCAACTGATGCAATCTTCGAGATTCGGCTTACAGGGAACCTCACAGCCTGTTCAATGAAGCTTTACAACACCAACGCAGCGCCCCTAGATCATCTAAATGAAACTGATCACCTTCCTTCTCACACTCGCTACTGGAATCTTCGTCGGATGTTCCAAAGACGACGGCGCTAGCTCAAATAAGGCCGACGGCACTGCTAAGGTCATCGCCTACTCCACACTGACGTCGAACAATCCCTTCTTCAATGTGATCTCGTCGAACTTGGAAGCCGAGGCGAAGGTAGCCGGCTACGAGGTCATTGTCGTGAGCGGTGATGAAGACGTGAAGAAACAGAGCGATCAAATCAAGAATTTCATTGCCCAACAGGTCGCTGCCATTGTCCTCAATCCTTGTGATAGTAAGTCAATCGGGCCAGCGATCGAAGAAGCGAACAAAGCAGGCATCCCAGTGTTCACCTGCGATATCAAGTGTCTCGCTCCCGAAGCGAAAGTCGTCTCGCACATCGCTTCAGACAACTTGCAAGGCGGCCGCATGGCGGGAGAAGCCATGATTGAGGCCCTTGGAGAAACCGGCGGCAAAGTGCTCGTCCTCGACAAACGTGAGGTCGAATCCTGCCTCCTGCGGGTGCAAGGCTTTAAGGACGTCATCAATCAGCACAATACCACTGCCGCCAGCAAGATCGCCATCGTCGCAGAGCTGCCAGGAGCGGGCCAAAAGATCAAGGGTCGGGAAACAACCCAGGCCGCGTTGCAAAGTTATCCAGATTTGTCCGGGATCTTCGCAATCAACGACCCTTCCGCCTTAGGAGCCTATTCTGCGCTCGAAGAAGCTGGCAAAGCCGACCAAGTTAAAATCATCGCTTTCGACGGCCAGCCTGAAGGCAAGCGAGCGATCAAGGACGGTAAGATCTATGCAGATCCCATTCAATTCCCTGATCGCTTGGGCCGCGTAACGGCAAAGACTATCATCGCCTACTTCGAAGGTGAAAAAGTGCCCGCAGAGCAGCTCATCCCCACGGAGCTGTATCGTCAGGCAGATGCGCTCAAGGATCCCGAACTCTAGGCTTGAAAGGCTCAAGTTTTAGCTATTACTTTAAGTTATGAAACTCCTCCTTTGCGCAGTCGCGCTCACCACAGTTCTCCTCTCCCATGGCGTGCAAGCACAGGGGCGGTTGTCACGTGTGGTCAGCACCATCATTCACAACGACGAAACAAAGACTCTCTCCAATCGCGACTTCGTGAAGCGGACCATGGAGCAGCAGACCTACGGCATCGGCGGCGTACTCAAGATGAAGCGGATCTTTCAACTAGATCGCGCAGGGAAAGTGAAATCAGGCCTGGCCTTTGATGGATCGGGAAAACCTCTCTTCAAATTTAAATACACTTACGACGAACTCGATCGACTCGATACAGAGCAGGTTCGCGACATGAAGGACTCCGTGGTTCGTGTGCTGAAGACGGTCTACGATGAGCAAGGAAAGGCCCATCGCATCGCGAAGACTGATGTCGACGTCAAGGATATGCCCAAGCTCCACAAAGAGATCTTCGAACATCCCGAACTCTTGGAGAAGAAAGGGACGAAATTGAACGGAAATCAGCTGAATTTTAAGAAATAGAGAAATTCTCCCCCCCCCCCGTAGATGCCCCGCTCAGTTAATCTTTCTTGAATCTGATGATTTTAGCTTTTGCAGTTAGTTAAGTTGATGGAATACTATAGTGATATTACTGCGGTATGGTTCCTTCATCCTCCAATATCACGTTTGCCTGCCCGAGCTGTCATACACGACTCTCGGTTCCAGCTTCTATGGCAGGCGTCACCGGTCCATGTCCGACCTGTCAGAATCATCTGACAGCCCCCCACCCTGCGGCTCCGGCGTCACCTCCTCCAGCAGCTTCCGCTCCGGCGTCACCGCCACAAGCAGCAGCAGTTCATCCACCGCAGCAGGCGGCGGTACCACTTCCTGGTCCTCCAATGGCCCAGCAGCCTCCTCAGATGGCGCAGCAGCCTTCTGCTCAGCAAGCTGTTCCAGTCAGAGCAGTGCCTCCTCTCGAGGCGCCTATTTCCAGCCCGCCAGCTCAGTCGATGCCCGCTCCTCAGCAGCAGGCTCCACCTCAGGGGACCAACCTCGATCCTCGAGTCGCCTCATCTTCTCCGCCTGTTCCAGACTCTCCGCTACGCGGCAAGCCTGCATCAGCAGCAGCGCCGTCAGAAGGCACAAGCTCTCGGAAGAGTTCTAGAGAGCGTCGTGCCGCTCCGTCGACGAAATCCAAGGGAGGTCTTGGTAAATTGATCGGAGCACTCGCTGTGGTCGGCCTCCTGGCAGGAGGATCCTTCGTTCTCCCTAAGATCAAGGGAATGCTCAAGAACGCACAAATAGAAATTCCCGAGACCGCCTCGATCGATGCCGATCCGCCAGCAAAGCAAGACGGCGACCCAACGGATGCGAAGATCGATAACGAGCCGTTGCCTCTGGCACCTGCCAACGGGCATCTGGCCAACAATACAAAACCTAGACTGGTCGACGAGCCTGACGAAGCCCCCTTTGAGGACGACCCTGCTTTCGCCGACATCGAGGGTATTCTAGACGAGCCCAAGGGCTTCCTAGAGGCCTACTTAAAAGCACCCAAATGGGAAGCGTTAGTTGATAAGTCGCTCCAAGGAGACGCTCTCCGCGCCAAGATGGCGGCCTACTACAAGGCAACCCCTTACGCTCCAGAGAAGATCTCAGAGATCACTTTTCAGCATAAGCAGAAGCTTCCTGACTCCGAACATCAGTTTTATCTATTCAAAGTCATCACGGCCTCTAACAAAGGCTCGTTCCCTATGACTGTTGAGGAGACCTCAACCGGGTTCCACACAGATTGGGAAGCCTACGTGCAATTCAAGGACTCCCATCTAGAGAAATTCTTGAGCAACCCCAAGGTTGGTCCCGACGGCAAAGGCGAGATCAAGACCTTCAATGTCATTCTACGACGTGCTCACGATTTCACCGATGACATGCCCGAAAGTGATAAGAAGTGGTGCTACAAGATCGATGCCCCTGTGGATAATCTCGATGGTGGCTTCAGCTTTATCCCGAAATTCAGCACCTATGGTCAAGAGCTGGATACCAAGCTCAAGTGGCTCTTGCTATATTTCCCGATTGTCGACATTCGCTGGGAAGTCGATGCAAACCATCCTAGCAGCAAGCCTTACGTTCGCCTCATGAAGATCCGCCAATTCAATTGGCGTGGCCACGGCGATACTGGAGGCCTTGAAGGCATCACGGAGAACTCTCCGGGCTAGAAAGCTCACACTCAATCTCGCTCGCTGTGCGACGTTTGCTTCCGGCATGAGTTCCTCTTCTAGGAATGTCCTGCCCCATGATATTACGCGCTTCTTCACTTCTTCTTTGCTCGGCCGTCCTTACTGGATGCACGGCCATCCTTACTGGATGCACGGCGATGAAGATCGGGAAGCCTAGTCGAGTCGCAGAAGAGCCGGTCAGCCTCCCCACGCTCTGGGCGCAATCAAGTTCAGGCACGGAAGGAAAGATCGCCACCGGCTGGTTAGAATCTTTTCGAGATCGCGAGCTGCAGGCGCTCGTTGAAGAGGCCATGCAGCACAATCATGATCTACGAACAACCGCTGCCCGTCTGCGCTCTGCTCGGGAAGGCACCATCACCGGACGATCGAATAGGCTACCGTCAGTTTCGGTATCCGGATCCGGGTCACGATCAGGATCGCGCTTTCGAGAAGATGATGGCGGTCTTAGTGATTGGGAACAGAACAGTAACTACGGCCTCTCTCTAAACGCCTCTTGGGAGATCGATCTCTGGGGACGACTCCGCTATTTGGAAGAAGCCTCCGTAAACGACTATCTTAGCACACGAGCGGATTTCCGCGGAGCTCGACTATCACTTGCGGCAAATACAGCCAGAGCATGGAGCAATCTCATCACCACAAGGAAGTTGGTGGAGTCTGCAAAGTTAACATTGGAAACTTTCGAAGGGAACTTTCGGGTCACCGAACGCCTCTTCAAAGGCGCTGGTGATGGCAGTGCTCTCAATGTGATCTTCGCACTCAACAACGTCGCGTCATCTGAACGGAGACTACGCGATCGCCGTTTATCTAAAGACGAAGCAGCCCGCTCTCTCGAGGTGCTGTTAGGCCGCTATCCAAATGCCTCCATTGAAGGAAGCCCAGAATTGCCTTACCTACCTGACAAGGTACCCGCTGGACTCCCTGCTGAACTTCTCATGCGCCGACCTGATCTGGTGGCTGCGGCTGCGAGGCTGCGAGCCTCTGCGGCCCGTGCAGATGCCTCGCGCAAAGCACTCCTCCCCAGTATTCTATTAAGCAGCGGGGGCTCCACTTCCAGCAACGATCTCTTGAAAGTCATTTCGGACCCACGTTCCCTCGCTTGGAATGTAGCCTCCTCACTGGCTCAAACCGTCTACCGAGGCGGCGCGCCGACAGCCCAAGCCCGACAGGCGCTGGCGCAGAATGAAGCTTCGATCGAAAGCTTTGCCTCCGCAGCCCTCCGAGCGTTCCGTGAGGTGGAATCAGCACTGGCTCGTGACCGGAATCTGGCAGAACAAGAGACGACGACCAAACTTGAGATGGAAACCGCAAATAAAGCGCAGAACCTTGCCGATCGGGGTTTCCAGGAACAGCTGGTCACTCCGCTCGAATTGCTGGAAGCCCGCCGTCGCGTCATCAGCGCGAGAACCTCTATGATCACGCTCGCCAATCAACGAATCCAGAATCGGATCGATCTTCACCTTGCCCTTGGTGGAGATTTCACCACGCTGACGACGTCTGACGACGAGACACTTAATCCCCAATCATGAGTTCATTCCTGGCTAAGGCGATTCGCTTAGCGCCTCCCTTCCTCTTCTTAGTGATCGGAGCATTCGCCTACGTGCAGCTTTCGCAAGAACCTGCCGAGACAAAGAGACCGCCCGCACCACCACGGGTGATCAAGACCGCCGTCGCTGACATCCCGCTACAAGACTATCAAATCACCGTGATGACTCGTGGCATCGTCAGGCCACACAATGAAGTCACGCTGACCGCAGATGTGGCAGGCAAGGTCACGGAAATCGCTCCACCCTTCGAAGACGGTGCCTTCTTCTCCAAAGATGATATTCTGATTGAACTCGATGATGCCGATTACAAGACATCCGTCCTGGCAGCAGAAGCTCAACTGGCTCGCGCCAAAGCCACCTCTGCTCAAGAGCAAGCAAGGGCCAAGCAAGCCCTATTGAATTGGAATGATCTCGGCTACAGCGACGAGCCTAACGAATTGGTCCTGAGACTACCGCAGCTGCGAGAAACAGAAGCGTCTGTGAAGTCAGCAAGCGCGCAGCTAGAACGTGCCCAACGTGATCTCGAACGGACACGAGTGCGCGCGCCCTTCAATGGCCGCGTTCACCAACGAACGGTAGGCATTGGTCAATCTGTAGGGAACGGCACCTCACTCGGCACCAGCTTTGCCACCGACTTTGCGGAAGTTCGCCTTCCTATTTCTGCTCACGAGCTAGATCAGCTCAGCCTACCCGAAGAAAGCACCGACCCACCGGTCCAGGTGAATTTGCGCAATGCCGTCGACGAATCTTCTCCTCACACATGGACAGCAGAGATCGTACGGACCGAAGGGACACTGGACGAACAATCATTAGAGCTGTTCGCCATCGCCCGTATCTCGGACCCCTTTGGCCGCGTATCTGGTAAGCGGCCCCTTCGTATCGGGCAACCCGTCACCGGCGCGATCAAAGGCCATGTTTTGGAGCAAGTCTACGTCATCCCTCGCCGAGCAGTGCGTCAGGTAGATCGGATCTTTCTGGTCATGAAAGAAGAAATGAAACTAGATCGCCGGATCATCACGCCAATCTGGTCAGATCTCGATCACTTCATCATCCGCGATCCAGGCATGTTTGAGAAAGCCTATCTCGCCACGAGTAGCCTCAGCTACACGCCTGATGACGCGAAGGTAGAGATCCTTTCACAGGAAAAAGTCGCTGAGGAATCTGATGTTCCGAAAGAGACGCCCAAGAAGACGCAAACATGATCCGTTGGTTCGCAAACAATAACATTGCGGCCAATTTTCTCATGTTGGCCATCCTCCTCGCGGGTTTCTATGTTGCTCTCAATAAGATACCGCTAGAAGTACAGCCCGCTCATACTTTCAGCAACATCCGGGTCACCATGTCCTATCGCGGAGGCACTGCAAAGGACGTGGAACAAGCGGTACTAATTCCGATTGAATCAGCATTAGAAGGTATTGAAGGCATCGAGGCCGTCAGTGCCTATGGTCGAAGGGGTTACGGCTATCTATGGATCGATGTCGATCCGGATGCCCCGATCAAAGAACTCCTCGAAGAAGTGAAGAGTCGCATCGACGGCATCACCACATTTCCCGGCGAAACCGAGAAGCCTCGTGTTTACATTCCAGACACCTCACATTGGCATGAAGTCCTTTCGGTTGCCGTGACGGGTAATCTGGAAGAATATGAATTACGCCGCGTCGCCCAGCGCGTGCAAGACGATCTTACAGCCATCGACGGCATCAGCCGCGTATCGATGGAAGGCTCACGCGAGTACGAGATCTCCATTGAGGCAAACCAGGAAGTCCTGAACTCCTACAACTTGGGCTTCCAAGACATATCCGATGCCATTAGGCGCTTCTCCCTCGATCTTCCAGCTGGCTCTATCGATAGCGATAGCGGCACTCTAACAGTGCGAACCAAAGGCCAAGCATACACTCAACAAGAGTTCGGAAACATTCCGATACGAGCTGCCAATGGTGCGCAAGTTCTCCTGAAAGATGTCGCCAAAGTGAATGATGGCTTTGGCACAGATCGCATCGTCGCACGTTTCAATGGCGAAAACTGCATGTTTCTCGAAGTCATGCGGACAGGCAAAGAGAACGCTATCGCGATCTCGGACAAGGTGAAGAAGTATGTCCAATCCAAAGACACACGCTTTCCACAAGGCATTAATCTCTACACATGGAATGACGAATCCATCTCTATCCGGGGGCGCTTGAGCACTCTCACCTGGTCACTCATTCAAGGAAGCGCTCTCGTCTTCATTCTGTTAGGCCTCTTTCTCCGCCCCCAACTAGCCTTCTGGGTCATGATAGGAATTCCTATCAGTTTCGCTGGCGGCGTCATCTTCATGCCCTATTTCGGTATCACGGCAAACGTCATGAGCCTTTTCGGCTTCATCATCGTCGTCGGGGTCGTCGTGGACGATGCCATCGTTACCGGAGAGAACATCTACTCCAAGCTGAAGACAGGGATGGATCCCCTAGAAGCGTCTATTGTCGGAGCACAGGAGGTCGCTGTCCCTGTGACCTTTGGTGTGCTTACGACGATTGTCGCCTTTCTCCCACTTGTCTTCTTCGACGGCCAATGGGGAGATTTCGCCAAGCAAATCCCACCGGTCGTCGCACCCGTTCTCCTCTTCTCTCTCATTGAGTCTAAGCTGATCCTCCCGGCCCACTTGAAATATCTTAAGACAGGGCGAACGAAACTGAACCCCTTCGAACGCTTTCAAAAACGCATCGCCGACAGTCTCGAAACATTCGTGGCCAAAGTCTATCAGCCATCGCTCAACTTTGCGGTGAAATATCGCTACTCAGTGACTGCAGGCTTCGTTGCCATGGCGCTCATCATGCTAGGCTACTGTCAGAGCGGACGTCTCGGATTTGTATCTATGCCCACGGTGGATCGCCTTGAGATCGGTGCCTATCTCGACATGCCTCACGACACGACCATTGAGAAGACAAGTGTCTATCTCGACCAGATCGTCGCCGCAACAGATCAGCTGAAGCGGGACTTCACCGATCCAGGTACCGGCGAGTCGCTCATTCAAAACGTCCTGACCACTCTTGGCGGTCACTGGATGGGTAGCCGATTCGATAAGGACGAAGCCTGTGCGCGAATCGAAGTAACGCCCCCGAGCATGCGCACTGCTCCCGGGCCTAAGAACAGTGTGATATCCGCCCGATGGAAAGAGATCATCGGACCGATGCCAGAGGCACGTTCACTCCGCATCCGCGGTGAGCGCAGTGGTGGCGGTGACGACTCCCGTGAGGAGGAGGCCATTGAGATCGAGCTGCGAGGAAAGAGCTCTTCCTTAAAAGCAGAAATCGCTGAACGGATTGATGATTTGTTAGAATCCTTTGAAGGTATTGACAATGCCTGGGCGTCAAACAACCGCGAAATGGACGAACTTGAGATCACTCTCAAACCTCGAGCCGTCGAAGTAGGGCTCACTCAACAATCACTCGCCCAACAGGTGCGCCAAGCCTTCTACGGCGATGAGGCCCAGAGGATCCTCATAGATCGTGACGATATCCGCGTCATGGTCCGCCTTCCGGAGCGTGACCGCGAGTCCATGCACACTTTCGACAATCTCAAGATTCGTACGCCATTAGGCACCGAAGTCCCACTAACAACGGTGGCAAACGTCGCATTCGTCAAAGCCCCTTCTCGTATTGAGCGAGAGGACGGTTCCGAAGTGATCGAGATCTTCGCTCAGCCTACTGATGAAACTGTGGATATCATTGGCATCGCCAAGGCCGTGACCCCGCAAATCGAAGAGCTACTTCAACAAGACGATTCACTCTCCTTCGGATTCGGTGGCTATATCGCCGAACACGAAGAGTCCAAACGCAAGACTCTCATTGGCTCCATCGCACTCGCATTCGCGCTCTTTGCTTTGCTCGCCATTCCATTTAAGTCCATGATCCAGCCTATCTACGTGCTGGTCGCGGTTCCCTTTGGTATCATTGGAGCCTTACTAGGCCACATCCTCATGGACATCACGCCATCCTACCTCTCTATCTTCGGCATGCTCGCCATGGCTGGGGTCGTTGTGAATGACTCCCTAGTGATGGTCGACTTCATCAATCGAAAGCGTGCTGAAGGGCTTGAGCTCCTAGAAGCAGTCCTCACCGCAGGGGGTGCCCGTTTCCGACCGATCATGCTCACTTCAGTCACGACCTTCGTCGGTCTCATGCCGCTTCTCATGGACAACTCGATTCAGGCTCAGTTCCTGATTCCTATGGCCGTATCGCTAGGCTTCGGTGTCCTCTTTGCCACCATCATCACGCTTTATCTCATTCCCTGCGCTCTCTTGTTAGGAGAAGACGTTGGCAAGCAATGGAATCGAGCCTGCGCCTGGTACAAACGGCCGTTCGAAGGCGGCCCGAAAGAAGTAGCTTAGCGACTCGCGTGAGTCATCGCACCAGGAACACCATCTCATCCGAGTTGGCATCCAGCCTTCCTAGGTGAACGGCCTGGAGGCGCGCGGGTAGCGCATGAAACTTACCTTCAGAGACCGCTCGAATCTTGTAATGGAAAGCCTCCTCGCCTTCCAGCGTTGGCAAGCTGACGCGTAAGCCACCAGGAAATGTGGTCCACCCTTCTGGAAGATCTCCGTGCAACTCAAAGCCAGCAGGAATGAAATCTGTGAGGATCGCCTGATCGATCGAACGATTACTCGTAACGGTGAGGTGGACATTGACAACCTCTTCACGAGCCACCAATTCCCCAGCAGCAATGGTGTCTTTACCACCATTTCCATGATAGCGACGCACCACGCTAAGATCGCCGCCATCTGCAACCATCAGCGGAGGTCGTCTTACGAAGCTTGCATGCGCCTGAACGATCACAGTGCCTGGACCTTCGTAGACTAACCGCAACGGTGCACTCGGAGAGGCTGCGCCTTTGGTCAGTGAGGTGGTGGAGACATACTGAGCAAGCATGTTGCCCGAAACAGACAAAGCCACGCCTCCAGCACTTGACGTAGATTCCGCAAACCGCTGCTCGCCCTGCCAAAGTGTCATTTTGCCAGCTCCAGGTTTGCTGGGCTTCCCCTTCTTCAACTGAAGATAATCTAGCAAAGTATTCAAAGCGATCCCACTATCGCGAGAAGAACCCCAGAAATCTGGCCGCTTCCGCGTCACGAGAAGGCGCTTCGCAGCAGCATCAGTTACCGCAGCATCTCCTTTAACTCGAATGAGGAAATCTGTGTAGCGCGCCTGCACCTCAGCAGCACTGCCATACCACTTCCACCAATATTTCTCGTTGTTCGGCTTGAGCTGAATCGCTCCCGTCTCCTCATTCTTCACAAGCTGCTCTCCCAAGGAAAAGCGAATTGTGTTCCGATCTTCGCTGTCTCCACGCCGATGCAAAGCCAGCGCAAACATCGTCTGCCCCATCGGCGTCAGTTTCTTCCAATTCTTGAAAAGGAAGCCACGCATAGTCGAACTATCAGAACCATGACGCAATAACGTGAGATACGTAAAGGCATCCAACGTGTCTGCCGATTTCTTCGTCTTCCCTACGCTAAGGAGTATAGCTTGGGCCGATTGGAACTGCCGCAGTCGCTTAACAGCAAGTTTCAAACGCTCGTCTAGAAGACCCACCCAATTAAGCCCCTTCAATTCAGCCAAGCTCTCTAGGATAGCAGCGGTAGTCAACGCGTCCGACTGTCCGGGAACACGCCCCCACCCACCATCGCTGCCCTGCTGTGCCCAGAGCACCTCCGAAATACTTGCCGCGAAAGACTCAAGTTCCCCCTCTTCTAACATCCAAGCGACCGGCGTGTCAGCGAGCAGCGCATGCGAGCTTTCGTCTAAGCGGCGTAAGTAACCACCAAGGCGTAAGACAGGCATTCCTTGTCCTAACATCTCCTCAGCAAACGGCTGACCTAAGCAACGATCTCGCACATCGCCTCCAAAAGCAGACAGCACTTGCTCAAAGACGCTCAAGCCACCCCGAATCGTAAGCTGGGTATCTTCCCCAACCAAATCAGGTGGTAACGTGAACGAAAGTTCCTTTGCTGCGTGCTCCCCCTCTTCCGTCAGAAGAAGGTTCCACCAGCGCTCACTGCGTTCCGCTCGTGAGCGAATGGCAATTGGCCGTTTGCGCAGCTCCATGGCATCGCCTTCACCAACCTGAAAGCTAACAGAAGCTTCCTCTATACTTCTCTTCGCCACCACTTCCCATCGCCCCTCGTGAATGGCATCTGCCGCCACTTCTAGGGCCTGATCATTGCTGCCAGATGCTACCTCAAGCGGAGTCGTGGCATTCAGCTGAAGAGAGGCCTTAAGCCCCGCCTCCGTTCGATTCCTCACACTCGCACGAACAACAAAGCGATCGCCTTCGATCACTTCACTCGGCGCCTCTACATCCACCGCCCACGTGCGCTTCACGGAGAGTTCGCGACTGGCAGTGCCGACCAAAGTATCGCCCGTGATCGCGTGAACGGTCGCAATCCACCCGCCATCAGATTCAGGTAGGCTGAGCAATATTTGCACTGTGCCCGATCCATCGACCGGAACGGATGCTCGCCACACCGAAGGCTGAATAGCCGCAGCAGAAGCGTAAACCATGCTTGGCATCTCAACTTCGACATTCTCCTCAGGTAAAACGGACACCTCCGGCAGGGCCTCTCCCACTCGAACAGAACCAAAGATGCCAACCGGCTGCATAGAATAATCAGGGGGATTAGAGAAGCTTTGAAACTTTGTCTTGAGGCCGTGCTCGGCACTCGCCTCATAGCGAACACGCTCATCCCAGAAGGCCTTGGACAACAGGTGTCCAGCTTCTTCATCTTGCGTAACTGGAGAGGTCCTGGGAGACAGCATCAAACTAACATCTCCAGAAACAGGCTTCCCTTGAGAATCAGCTAGAGTCACAGTGAATGTAGCCTTCCCACCAGGAAGGTACGTCGGCTGAACGCCATCCAGGGTAACAACAAGGTTCGGCTCAGGTGGCCTGACGCTAATCTCCTTCGTGTGGACCTCAAACTCACCGTTATTCAAGATGATGGCTTCGACCACGAAAGAAGGGTGATCATCCGCCTTAACAAGGATCTTGTAGGGCGTGCTCTTCTGGTCCAAGCGAATCACCTCAGCCTTGCCAAAGACCCCATCCCGCGGGCGCACAAAGACAGCAACAGATTGCCCCAGGGCCTCAGTATTGAATCTCAACTTCACGCGATCCCCAGGCTGATAGACCACTTTGTCCGCTAGAATCTCAAAAGCATTGAACCGACAGTCTGCTCCAGTGAACTTGTGGTCGGCTACGATGAACACGTTCGAGCCTTCGAAGCGATCACCCGCCGCATCCGTGATGATGTAGGTGATCCGATACTGACCAGGCTCAGTGACCTGAAACGTCGACTCGAAGTTACCGTCTTTATCTGGATTCATCCACTTCTTCCAGCCAGACTCTATCGGTTTCCCGGTCGGATCCCATTTAATCTTATAAAGAATGAGCTGACCTTTGCCTGTGACAGGAGTCCCGTCATAGCGACGCACCCAAGACTTCACATGAACCTGATCATTCACATGATAGTAGGGACGATCCACCTTCGTGTAGACGCGGTAAGCACGTTCACTGACAGGCACAGAAACAACCGCAGGAGCAACAGGCGGATGGTCAGCCGCTTGCACTTGAATCTCAAAGTCCTCTTCGACCAAGAACTCCTCCCGCATCGGTTCTGTGGGCACCGAAATCAGAGCATTACCATCTGAAGACGTCGTGACGTCTCCCTCCAGCACTAAGGTGTCCTCCACACCGTCTGTCACTTTCCAATCCCACCCCCAGTATTTCCAACCGAGAAACCAGCGGTAAGGCGGCGTCCCAAAATCATAGCGATCCCCGTAGAGCCAAGCATGTGGCTGGTCGCGATCCCATGTCGGCTTGTGAGGCCTACGCACCACCCGATACTTCAGCGACTCGAAGGCTAACCACTTCCCTTCAGCATCCTCCGCCTTTACCCGAAGCCGCCACGTTTCGCCCCGGATCAGTTGCTTCGCCTCACTCTCCACACTCAGCGTCACCGGAGGTAACACAGGCGGCGCGACTTGAATCGCCACTTCATGCTGCACGCCTTCACACTGCGTCAAAATACGGTAGATTCCAGTATTGAGGTCACCAGGTAGTGTGAAGGTCCCATCAAAACTCGCAGATGCCGACGTCGTCAGCGCCAAGTCTTCAATGACTTCGTTGCGGGCATTCACCAGAGCGGCGATGATTGGTAAGTCCGCAGGGACACTATACCGTGGGGCCGCCGGCCCAAGCTGTTGACGACGAATCCAACCTTTGAAATGACAAGGTTTCCCAGGCAAATAAGCCTCTTTATCCGTAACAACGAATTGACGCAAAGTCGCCCCATCCACCTTGGGTGCCGAGCCTGTAGGCTTGAGGTCGGAAAAGCCTAACACCGCCACGCGTTCGCCAGGTGCCGTCGTCAGTAAGAACCACCGGTAGTCCGGCTCTAACACCGCATCATCCATCGTGAGCTGCCCCTTGGCATCGGCCCACTTGGTAATCTCTTTCGTCAGCACATGATACTGTCGCCTCAACGCTTCGGGAATTTCCGCACCATGAACATCCAACTCCGGTTCAGACCTCTGATTGACCAAGCTCAACCGATACCCCACAAAAGTGAACTTAGCCCAGCCCACAGGAGTGCCGTTCTTTTTATCAGCAACATAGTAGAAGAGCCCATTCTCCAGCGGACGCCGCAAGATAGACATATCATTGATCCAGACGAGGACGCTAGACCGATGCCCTCCATCAATCTTTGCCTCGACGAGGTACGCCCCGGGCACATCCATCGGCACCGGAACTTCAATCCGGTGATCCCAGTGTTTATCTGACGGCTCGAGTGCTTGGCTCCACTCGCTTACTTTCTCCTTGAGGTAACGATCTCCCCCTTCACGCACAATATTCAATCCCAACTTCGAGACGCTAATCCGGCTTGGATCGATCGGAAACGGGTCACTTCTCAGATACGCTAACAAATCCGTTACTAGCGCATTCACATCGACACGATGTGCTGTGAAAGTCACTTGGCGTCCGTTGCGATACCAATACGCCAGATTGAGGGGCTCACCCACTTGCACAGGTTGAACGTCCTCAAACCTTCCCCAACTCTTCACAATCTGGTCTAGCCGCTCCTCCTCCCAGCTCGGCACTGGCGCTGGCTTCCCGTTGTCCGAGCCCGCATCCTTCATCGAACGCCCACCAGTTAGCTGAACGAGTAGCTTCCAATACTGAGCCGCACGGTCATACTGGCGTCTATTCTCGAAGAGCTCCGCTAGTTCTTCGAGCGCTAGTGTTCTGTAGTCCTTATACCGCGGATCACGCGAAACCTTCTCAAGCTTAGTAATGAAGTTGTAAGCCTCCGGCAGTTCAAACTTCTGCACAAGCCCATTCACCATCGCGATGGACTCCGTTTCCTTCAATAAATTGACCGAAGAGAGTAATGTTTCGGTCTCTTCCCGCCCATCCTCAAAGCGGCGAGTCTGAGGATTGTAGCCAGGGCTCTCCGTCACCGTCTGCACGCCTAAGTAGGCCTTCTGCAAATAAACCGTCTCAATAAACTCCGCCTCCGCTTCATACTCACTATCAAGAACACGCGCGCGAGAAAGCAACCAAAGGAAGCGTTCACCATCATTCCTCGCCGCCTCCCAACCCAGCGGCGTGACCAGAAACTGAGGCTTCCCATCGCTACCGAGCGGCACGGGCTCACGATCGAGCACCTTCGGCTCATGAAACTCTAACGTAGGGAGCTTTGTCAGGTCACTGAGTTCATACATTCGAACATAGCCCTTGTCGCCAATGAGAATCTGCGCGGCTTCCCAATAGAAGGATGCCTTATCTATCATCGAGTTATCGATACTCGCCAAGCGAATCGCCCTATCAAGTAGCTGCAACGCGCGAGCATGATCGCGGCGGTGCGAATGCACACGTCGGGCCCCTTTAGGAGGCTTGCCCATATCACCCCGACGAAAGCTACCATTGATCCAATATCCTGAACGTTCTAGCTGCGCGTATATGCGCGCCCCTTGAAAGACCACCCGCCAGTCGTTCGAATGCAAACTGATCGTTCGCTCAACCAGCGGCTCGATGCTGTTATACTTCTTCGAGCGATCCATGCCCGAAACGCTATTCTGGAGCTGATTGGCAATCGCACGCCCGCTAGGCGCGATCCATGTCGTCGCCGGTGGTGGAACTACTGTCGCCCCAGGCTGAAGATTGGCAGGGCCGCCTGGCCTCTGCTGAGCAGACAATTCATCCAGTAAACCCGCGACCAAAGGCAGCAAGAACAAGAGCAGGAAACGAAAGGGAACGGGAACAGCTGCGGTCATGGAAACGGCAGTCCTATGGCAAGCCACGCAGACGGGTCAAGGAAGCGCGGGCACGGCCTGGAGCAAGCTAGGAATCATGCGATCTTTCCCCTTCTCACACTTCTCCTCGCTCAGCCCCAGAGGCCGCTTACCGTCCGGAATCGTGCGCACGCTCGTCATTCCAGATATTCACAACCACACCGCCTCAGCGGTGCACTGGATCGCTCAATTTCCAGCGGATCAAGTGCTGTTCCTCGGGGACTATTTCGATAGCTTCCATGACACTCTCGACATGGCCGAAGCCACCGCCAATTGGCTGAAAGCCTCCCTCCACCAACCAAGCCGTATTCACCTGTGGGGAAATCACGACCTGGGCTACGCTTTCCCTGAAAACCGCCACCTCCGCTGCTCCGGGTTCTCCGAGGAGAAAGAAGCCATCATCTCGACCATTCTAACAGCCCCAGATTGGGACCCGCTGAAGTTATTTCACACCGAAAGGAAGACCATATTCACCCATGCAGGCCTCGATCCCGCGATCTTCTCGCATCCCATCGAAGGCATCACCCTCCCACGACTCGAAGGCCTCTCCGAGGCTGCCATGAACAATGCCCGCGCAGGCCTCCGCGATCCAGTCCTTGATCTGAGCGGCCTGACCTGGCTCCGATGGTGGGAAATGTCCGCTCTTGAAGATTTCAATCAAGTGGTCGGCCACACACCCGATCCCGATCCCGATCCCGATCCCGATCCCGATCCCGATCCCGATCCCGATCCCGATCCCGATCCCGATCCCGATCCCGATCCCGATCCCGATCCCGATCCCGAT
>CALLLI010000442.1 GCA_938082635.1 uncultured Verrucomicrobiales bacterium | reverse complement strand
CTCGACGTGACCTTCGGCGAAGATGATTGTCAGGTGCGCGACAGATCAGCAGCTCACAATCTGAGCATCATGAGAGAGTTGGCGGCGAAAGTTCTGCGCGACCATCCGGCAAAGAAATCGATGAGGGCCAAGCGCAAGCTAGCCGCGCTTGATCCTGCCTTCCGATTTGCACTACTCGCCATGATCCCTCAATGTTTTCGTGCGTAAGCCCTGGGACACTTCCTACAAGGTGTTCTTTGTCGTTGCGCCGGATGGCTTATGCTACTGCTTGGGCGAAAGGCAGCCATGAAGATGCCTCTTCCCATCATTGCATTCTGTTTCCTCTTCGTCTGGGCGGGATTTGTAAATGCTGATGATCTCCGGGCTCGAGACTTCGACTTTCGTGATGATTCGATTGGGGATTACGACGAAGCGTTAGGCTATGGATGGGAGAAGGATTCGACGAAGTCGGTGCGTCGGGTCTCGCTAACGGTGCCCGAAGGCAATCACCGAGTCACCGTCAGCTTGGGTCATGCTAGTGAGGCTGCCGTCACGACGATCAAAGCTGAGCTGCGCCGCTTGATGGTCGAGGCACTGCCAACTCAAGCTGGCGAAGTGAAGGAGGTCACGTTCATCGTCAACACACGCCGCCCTGAGTATGGCGAAGGGCGTGAGGTTCGGCTGAAAGATCGCGAGCATGCCGGTGAATGGATTGTCTGGGATGACAAGTTGACCCTGGAATTCATCGAAACTGCACCTGCATTGCAAACGCTAGTGATCGAACCTGCACCGGATCTTCCAACGCTCTATTTGTTAGGCGACTCGACGATGTGCGATCAACCTGTCGAGCCTTATGCGAGTTGGGGGCAGATGCTCACCTGATTCTTTGGCCCGAAAGTGGCCATCGCCAACCACGGTGAGTCTGGTGAAAGTTACAGTGCGAGCCTGGGGCGAGGCCGCCTGAACAAAGTCATCGATGTCATGATGCCAGGAGACTACTTGTTTCTTCAGTTCGCCCACAATGACATGAAAGAACGTGGCGACGGCAAAGGCGCGTTTCTCAACTTCAAAGTCGGCATGGAAAAGTACATCGCCGCCGCACGCGAAAAGGGCGGCATTCCCGTGCTGGTCACGCCCATGCATCGTCGTCGCTTTGATAGTAAAGGAAAGAACGTGAACACCTTTGGAGACTATCCTGAAGCGGGTCGACAAACCGCTAGAGAAATGGGCGTGCCCTTGATCGATCTCCTCCAAATGAGCGCCGAGCTTTACGAAGCGTTAGGCCCGGAAGGCTCATCAGTGCTCTTCAAACAGGGAGATGGCACTCATCACAACAACTATGGGGCCTATCAACTCGCCAAGTGTGTCGTGGAAGGCATCCGTAATGCGGTGCTTGATGTGGCTCCTTGGCTCGTATCGGATCTCATCCCATTCTCTCCCTCCAAGCCTGACCCAATCGGTGAGTTTCAAGTCCCAGCAAGTGCTTTAGTGAAGGCGAACAAGCCTGACGGAGAGTGAACTCCTTGCCTTCCCATCATTGCCCGGTGGTGATCATCATGGTCCTGGTGTGAAGGTTAGTGCAACTAAATCTGGCCTAGCCTTCCGGTGGAGTCGCCGTGGCGTTCGATGCCTTTGGCGCCCATGCGGTCGGCCATGCTGAGATAGAGATTGGTTAGAGGGATGTCCTTGGTTTTGATGTAGCGCCCGGGCTTTAGTGTGCCGCCGCCGGAGCCTGCAAGGATGATAGGCAAATTGTTATGCGTGTGGCGGTTGCCGTCGGCATTGCCGGAGCCGTAGACGATCATTGAGTGGTGCAGCAGGGATTGGCCGTCAACCTCCTTCGTGGTTTCCATCTTCTCGAGGAACTTGCCAAGCTGTTGGACGTACCAGCGATCGATCTCTTTCACTTTGTCGATCATGTCCTGATTGTTGCGGTGATGGGTGAGGCCGTGGTGCCCTTCGGTGAGACCGATCTCGGTGAAGGTGCGGTTGCTGCCTTCGCCCGCAAGGAGCATGGTGGCAATGCGCGTGGAGTCCGCTTGAAAGGCTAACAAGAGCATATCGAACATGAGGGCGATGTGGTCTTCGTAGCTCGTGGGGATGCCAGCAGGCGCTTCGGTGTCAGGATTGGCGACGGGCATGCGCTCGGCTTTCTCGATGCGTTGCTCGATCTCTCGCACGCAGGTTAGGTACTGGTCCATCTTCTCGCGATCGCGTCCGCCGAGCTTTCGCTGCACGGCGTTGGCGTCTTCCATGATGAAATCGAGGATGGATTGCTGCTCGGCTTGGCGGCGTTTGAGATTGCCAACGCGTTCGCTCGGCGAGCCTGCGCCGAAGAGTCGTTCGAAGACAAAGCGCGGGTTGGGATCCGGCGTGAGTGGTTGAGTGGCGGATTTCCAGGCCATGTTGTACTCGTAGGCACAGGAGTATCCGGAGTCGCAATTGCCTGATTTCCTCACGGAGTCACAGGTGAGTTCGAGCGAAGGGAAACGTGTGAGATGACCGATCTGATTGGCGACGACTTGATCGATGGAGATGCCGGCATGAATGTCAGAGCCTGCGGTCTTCTTGATGCGGACACCTGTGAGAAACGTGCCGCCAGCGCGGGCGTGATCGCCACCGCCGTCTGGTCCTGGGTCGGCACTGAGGTCATCGAGACCAGAAATGATCTGCAACTGATGGCGGACGTTCTCCAGTGGTTGCAGGGTGGGGGAGAGCTTGAGGTCGCTCCGATGATCACCATCTGGCCACCAAGCAGAAGGGATGGTCCCATTAGGCACTTGGAGAAAGGCCATGCGGATAGGCGCTGCGTTTCCAGAGGGCGCAGCCACTGCGTTCGATTCGAATGCGGGTAATGCGAGACAAGCGCCAATGCCACGCAGAAAGTGGCGGCGATTGAGGCTGGAATGGCGTTCGGCGGCGAGATTTCGGTGGCTCATGGTTGGGTCGGGTTGGATTGGAGGCGCATCTTTTGGAAGGGTGCGGATTCGATGACGCCCATCAGCAGGGCGGAGAAACGGCCTTCTTCACGTTCGAGACGTTGAACAATCTGATCGGTGGTTTCAACGTCATAATATTCGGGGCCGCGACCGAGAGCGTAGGTCAGGAGCTTCTCGGTGAGGCAATGATAGAAATCTGTGCGATGTTCGGTGGCGAGGATGCGCTTCAACTCACTCACACTGGTAAAGGACTCGCCCGTGATGAGGGAGCCTGCGGCGTCGATGGTCTGATTGCGCTCCTTTTCACGCCACATGCTCATGGCGTTGAAGTTTTCAAAGGCCAGTCCGATCGGATCCATGCGTTCATGGCAGGAGGCGCACAACGGTTTCTCACGATGCAGCTGGAGGGCTTCGCGTAAGGTCGGATCGTGATCACCGAAGTCTTGCTCGCTGGCTTCGAGTGACGGAATGTTAGGTGGCGGCGGTGGCGCGGGCGTTCCGAGGAAATTGTCCAGGACGAAGAGACCACGTTTCACTGGGGAAGTGCGGTCGGGATTGGAGGTGACCACGAGAGTGCTGCCCTGAGTGAGCACCCCGCCGCGCGGGCTATCGGGGGCAAGGCTGATGCGCTGCATGTTGTTCCCTTTGACGCCTTCAATGCCGTAGAGTTCTGCTAGCTTCTCATTGAGATAGGTGTAGTCGCTATCGACCAACTCGGTGACAGGTCGGTCTTCGCGGACGATGCTTGCGAAGAACATCTCCGTTTCCAGACGCATGGCGTAACGAAGGCTGCCATCGAGTTCGATGCGCCGCCCGCGATCTCGACGACCGCGCTCGCGTCTGGGGCGTTCGGGTGGTTCCCTTCCTTCGGCGAGCGCCTTCTCGCGTTCTGCTAGATACTTGCGGAAGGCTTCTCGCTCTTCGCGCATGGCTCGTTCTCTACCACTGTCACGTGCGAGAATAGCTCGCGAATTGATCGAGACGCCTTCGACATCGCGGACTTGCAGCCACTGACCGGTGAAATTGCGCACGAACTGTTTCGAGCGCTCATCGTCGAGCATGCGTTTGACTTGAGCCGATAGATTGCTTCGCAGTTCTCCGCGTTCTGCTAAACCAATCAACTCGGCATCCGGCATGGTGGACCAGAGAAAATAAGAGAGCCGTGAGGCGAGTGCGTATTCATCGACTTGAGTTGACGTTGCTGATGGCTCGGCGTTGATGGGTTCCTCTAGGCGGAAGAGAAAGCGTGGTGAAGCCAGAATGCCAAGCATGGCATGAGCGACTCCGGCTTCAAAAGTCTTGCCCGGCTGCGTGAAGACGCTTTCTGCGAGTGCGGCGAGTCGATCCACGGTCGCTGCTTCGACCGGACGACGAAAGGCTTTGGTCGCGAGTTTGCCTAACATCTCGCCTGCGTAAGCACGGCGTTCAGTAGCGTCTTCCGGAACTTCGCGAGTGAAGAATCGTTCGTAATTCTTGGGCGGCACCCAGCCATCTTTCTCCAATGGCCCCATTATCTTGACCTCGTGGATGCGCAGGTTCAGCGAATTTCTTCTCTGCTCCTTTGGCGTGAGCGGCTCTAACGTCAGCGTCATCACCTTCTCGCCGGGTTCCCATGCTTCTTCGATGGGGAAGGTGAATGTCTTGTTATCGAAATAGGCGAACTCTTCCCTGACAAATTCGCGATCCCCAAGCTTGACGACCACATTGCATCTACCAGGATCGGCATCGAACTCACCATTCACCTCTAGCTTGAGCACGAAACGATAGGTTCCTGCGCGGTCCACGCTAACAGGTGCCGAGACGGTTGCCGCATCGTAGAAAGAAAGCCTCCGGTAATCTCGTCGGCGATCGCCACGACTGTCCTCCGCTTCATCCTCCGAATCTCGGAAGGTATTACCAAGCAAGCGCTTCTCCTGAACGACTCTGGAAACAATGGGCTCCGCTTCGGAAACGATGGTCTTCGCCGCGTCGAGGTATTTCTCCAACAGGATTGGAGAGATTGTCAGGACGTCGCCAATATTGTCGAAACCATAGCCGGTGTCGTCTGGCGGAAACTCGACTTCGGCGTTGAAGTCGACACCCATCAGATCGCGAATCGTGTTGCGATACTCGATGCGATTCAGTCGCCTAACCGTCACGCGACCAGGATCGGGATTCTGTGGATCGATTTCGAAAGCCTGGCGTTTGATCCAGTGCTCAAGCTTCGCTTGTTCCTCGACAGTCGGGCGCGGCTTCTTCTTTGGAGGCATCAAACCGGTCCGAACATTCTTCAAAACGGCAAGCCAGAGATCGTGGTCCAACAGCGCTTCGTTTGTGGCGAATTCGTCAAACGACACGCCCCCCTTGCTCTCGCCATCTCCATGACAATCATAGCAGTACGTCTGAAGCAGGGGATCGATCTCCGCTCGGAATGCCGCGACAGCCGACGGTTCCTCGCTGTTGCCCGTGCCGATGAGGATCAAGATCAGGGCCAGTGGGATGAGTACGTGACGATGCATAAGGCTCGATTGATCATGCGTATTTCGTGCGCAAAGTCCGTAGATTATCTCGAAATCTGCGGGATTGATCATCACGGGTTGCAAGCGCAGTCTATCTCAACGTGAGAGAAGAAGCCGACCAACAGAAGATCCGTCGCTTGAAGTGTCTGAATTCAACGATTGCCATGCAGCCTGTGCGAACACCGAATCTGAACGCCTGCAGAGTCTGTTGGCCAAGAAGAGTGTGTGGCTACGCCTTGGGCACGATCATGATCACATGTTCTAGCGGGTTTACCGTTGCCTTTGCCTCTTGATAGAGCTCGTCGTTCTTGGCGAATAGCTTGTCACGCAAGACCTTGAGGGCCTCTTCGACCTCGGCGTCCCCGTTGAAGGTCTCGGTGAATCGCCGGAAGCCATTGATCTGGCTTTTGATCATGGGTGTCTCGAAGCGCTGCTTCTTCTCCACAGCGTCCATCACGGCAGCGAACTTCTCTGCGAAGGGGTTGCTGTCCACAAAGGCGGTGGCCAGATTGACTCCTTTGTCCAACTGCTCGCGCGTGAAGGTCTTTGTGCTGCCGCCCCAGGTCACGTCGGCGTGGGCTTCGGGCAGATTCTTCACCACCAATCCAAAGCGATTGAGTTGTTTGTTGAATGGTAAGAATGGCAGGATGCTACGCGTGCCGTTAGGATCGTCCTTCTCACCGGTAAAGCAGAATGGATAACGGCTACTCTTGACCGTGACGACACCATCCTGGGAGGAGACCACCTCGTGACCATTCGCGGCCTTGGCTTTGCCATTTTTAAAGTTCACTCGCACCATGCCGAGATTGCCTTTCATGCCGAGGCCTTTGAGAAAGGCGTGAGCCATGGCGAGATGACCATTGGCCGCAGGATGCACGCCATCGCCGCCGCCGACATGATACTCACTGCCATGGGCTTCCTTGCCTGCCACCATGGCTTTCATCATAGGCTCAAAGACATTGGCGAACGTGAAGCCGTTGTCCTTGGCCACGACCTCAGCGATCTTGCTCAACTGCTCAAGATTGGCGTTGTAGATCTTATCAAAGTCAGGGCGATCCTTGGCAAAGGTGTCGCTGTCGACGATGCCAGGGGAACCTACCACCACGGTAGTGCCTAAGGCTTTGGCCTGTTCCACAATGTCTTGCATGCCATCGGCGTAACGTTTGCCGATGCCCTCTTCATAGGCGCGGTAGCTGCCATCATTCATCCCATAACAGGTGGTCATGATCGTGGGCTTCCATGGAGCCATGTCATTGGCCAGACGTGCGGCAAAGCCTGGAGCGCGTTCGCCGCCCCATCCAAACTGGAGGCATTGCACATTCAATTGGGGCATGCATGCGAGCAGGTATGTTTCGATGTACTTGCTGTAGAGCTTCTGCTCGGTGATGGAATCGCCAACAATCGCCAGGCGATCACCTTTTTTGAGAGGGCCAGCTGGCTTGCTTGAAGCTTGTTTCTTCTCTTTCTTGAGTTGATTGCTAGGCGTGGTGTCGCCTGCGAGATCACCGAAGGCGAATTGGATGCCCGCTAGGAAATGCTGCAGCACAACGGGATGCCAGAAGGTCTCATTGCGATGACCCAGGTTGCAGTAGAAGATGTTGCCGTCACCATGCTTGTTCACCCAACCCACGGCGTAGTCGCCGTCTTGGCGTTTCATGCCGTCTTTGGTCATGTTGGTGCCGTCAGGATCGAGGCTGAGCAGGACACGCAAGCGATCGCGCGAATAGGGCTTCTCTTTATACTGATAGATCTCGTCTTTGATCACGAACTTGTTGTGCTCAAAGCAGGCGCAGGTGGCGTGATCAGGGTCCTCGACTTTCAACGTCACCTCCTCGTGCCAAGGATGTCCGTCAAAGTAGCCGCCCATCATTTCACCATATTCAGGCCAACTGTAGAAGGTGTCAGTCGCGGAATGAATCCCAACCAAGCCCTTGCCGCTTTTCACAAACTCAGAAAGCGCGGCTTTCTTCTCAGCTTCCTCAAAGAGTTCCCCGGTGGTGTTCAGCATCATCACCGCATCGAATCGCGCCAGATTCTCCTTGGTAAATACGGCAGGATCTTCGCTATGCTCAATGGAGAACGCCCCCGTCTTCTTGCCAAGCTCGTTCATCGCCACGACACCATGCGGGATGGAGCCATGACGAAAGCCTTTGGTTAGGCTGAAGACTAACAGCTTGCGATCTTTCTTAGGCTTGGCAGGTGCCTTCGCGGGGGCCGCGTCGGCAATCTTCTGCTTATCCTCACCAGAGACAGATTTGGTGATGGCGTCTACTTCGGCGTGAGAAGGCAAGACAATAGCGAAGCTTGTTAGGAGGTAGGTAAGGCTGCGTTTGATCATGGGTATGCTTGAAAAGGTGAGAATCTACAGTTATTGGATTTGATCACGGAGACGCCATTGGCCTAGCCTCTGGCGATCATCTCCGTAAGCTGTTTGGTCGCGATGCCAATCGGACGGTCTAGTGGAATGCCAGCGCAGTTGAGCAGGGTGCTGAGCAGGTCGCCTTGATTGCCTTGGGTATTGGTGAGGAATTGTCCGGTGTTGACGGAACCGCCTCCGCGTCCGGCAACAATGAAGGGAAGGTTCTTGCGCGAGTGATCGCTCCCGTCCTCGAGGCCAGAGCCCCACATCATGATGCAATTGTCGAGCAGGGTGCCGGCGCCTTCCCGTAGGCTGTGCATCTTCTTCACCATGTAGGCGAATTGGTCGACGTTGAACTTAGTGATCGCAGCCACTTTGCGAATCTTCTCGGTATCTTTGTTGTTATGATGGGTTTGGGAGTGATGCTCGTCGTTGAATCCAAGTTCCGGATAGGAAACTCCGTTCGGCAAGGAGCCGATGTAGGTGCTGACGCGGGTCGTGTCGGTCTGGAAGGCCAGCACGTTGAGGTCGCACATCACCTGCATGTATTCGCTGCGCTTGTCTCCCTCGGGTATCTTGATCTCGATGGGTGGGGAATCCGAGGCGTTGCGTTTGCTAGTGCGGACTCCGGCCTTTTCTAAAGCGGCTTCTTTTTGGCGGTATTCGATAGCGGCGATACGGCGTTCGACCGAGCGCACGCTGTCCAAATATTCGTCCAGCTTGTGTTGGTCGTTCTGGGGCAATTTCTTGCGTAGGTCTCGAGCGCCTCCGATGACGAGGTCTAGCATTTGG
>CALLLI010000441.1 GCA_938082635.1 uncultured Verrucomicrobiales bacterium | reverse complement strand
AGCGACGACTTTGTAGTGCCTTCGCGACGCAGGCCCTGGTTTTATAGGGGTGCCACGCCGGTAATAAGAAACTTGGGCTAACATGTAGAGGAACTGGCGATACTTCTCGGCTCGGACTGCCTTCCAATCAGCCAAGGTTTCGACTTCAGTCAGAGCACTGGTTGTCACGTCAGCGGCGTTCTTCTTCAGGTTGTCGATGACCTGTTGGTAGCGGGCCTCAGCATTTTCTATCGGCCCTCCCGTGACCGTGTGAAGGAGAATGAGCCAGGAGAATCCAGCAACAACGATGCGTTTCATGCTCGAATAGTCGTTTCCCAAGGACTCTCATGTCAATCGGCCACTCAGGGAGACGTTCTTAGGAGCTTCCTGAAAACAGGAAAGGCCAGATCGGTAAGGAGCCGACCTGGCCTAGAGATTCCTCTCAACTTTAACCAAGGAAACAATCTTAGCGCCCGTTCAAGGCATTGATCAGGCACTACAGAGAGTGAGACCACCCGCTTGGAAAGACGTTCGATCTTTTATCAAAGAAACTGAAGATTTCCTAGGGGGACAGACGGGCACACGCCCACGAGTCGCTGAGGCTCTCGCGCTGGAAGCGGAATCGGTCGTGCAGGCGGCCTGGGCGGCCTTGCCAGAACTCGATGCTGAGCGGTTGGACGGCGTAGCCACCCCAGAAATCTGGGCATGGGACGCTGCCTTCCGGAAAACGCTTTCGGAGGCGAGCATCACGATCTTCTAAATGGGCTCGATCCGGGATCTCGGCGCTTTGACGAGATGTCCAGGCACCGATCTGGCTCTCGTAGGGGCGGGATTGGAAATACGCCTGGTTCTCAGACTCTGGCAGTCGCTCGACGATGCCGCGCACAGACACCTGTCGCTCCCATTCTTTCCACAAGAAGACCAGACCTGCGTGAGGATTCACGGCCAGGTCTTGTCCCTTCTTGCTGGTGTGATTGGTGAAGAACCAGAAGACGTCTTGATCGAGTCCGCCCTTGAGAAGAACCGTCCGGGCCGAAGGCACGCCATCGTCATCGGCCGTGGCCAAGATCATGGCATTCGGCTCTGGAACGTTTCCAGCGTGGATGATCTGGCTAAACCAAGCTTGAAACTGCGCAATGGGGCACTCTGCGAGATCAGTTATGTCGATGCCATCGCGTTCATAGCGCTGGCGCATGTCCTGAATCTTGGTGCTGGCAGGGTCGCGATTCATGGTAGCTCGCTTACCTTCTTAGGTAGTGGCTAGGACGTTGTCTCTTCTTCCTTGCTGTTATCAGAATCACCCTCTTCGGGAGATTCGGCGTTCTCTACCACCTCATCATCCTCATAGTCATCTACTTCGATGAGCTTTCCGTGGGAAAGCTTGAACCTGCGCTGGCGAGCGTGCTCTGGTAGTGGTGAGAGCATCATGGTGATCTGACGTCCCGCGAGCTTGGGATCCATGTCGACATGGCCCATCGTCAGCAAATCTGCTTTGATGCGCTGCATGACTTCGAAGCCAACATTGTGGTGCGCATTCTCGCGACCACGGAACTGCAGCTGAATCCTGACCTTGTTACCAGCTTCGAGGAAATCTTCCGCGTGGGACAACTTGATGTTGTAGTCATGAGGATCCGTCCGGACACGGAACTTCACTTCCTTCAGCTTCGGTGCGGGCTTTGCTCCACTCGCTTTCTTTAGCTTGGATTGCTCGTACTTGTATTTGCCGTAGTCGACAATCTTACAAACGGGAGGATCAGCTTTGGCTGCAACCTCGACGAGATCGAGACCTCGTCGCTTTGCTTCTGCGATGGCATCTTGCGTTGCCAGAACGCCGAGCTGTTCGTTGTTAGAGCCGACAATAACACGGACGCGATGTGCGCGGATCCGCTCATTGACTCTAGTCATGTCCCTGTAACGGGGACGGTATTTGCGTTTTGGCTTAGCGATAGGACTTAAGGAGTCGGGGTTGAGAGGTGCCGACGTGTGGCGACAACGAGGTCGCGACAAGAAGCGTCGCGGCCAGAGGGTAGGTATGTGCTGGGAGGGAGTTCAAATTAAAGGATTACAGGGAACGTTCCCGAATCTCACTCTCCACGTCTTCGAGGAACGTCGACAAGTCTTTAGCGCCGAGGTCGCCACGATTGCGATGACGGATGCTAACTTGTTTAGATTCCTCTTCTTGCGCACCAATTAGAATCATATAGGGCACTTTATCCAGCTGGGCAAGACGAATCTTGGCTCCGACCTTTTCGCTGGCTGTGTCTATAGTGACACGTAAGCCCTTCAGCTCGCGCAGTTTGGCGAGGACAGTCTCTGCATACTCGTGATATTTTTCGGAGATTGGCACCACGCGGACCTGCTCTGGTGCTAGCCAGGTCGGGAAATGGCCTGCAAAATGCTCTATCAACACGCCCACGAAACGCTCCATGGAGCCGAATGGAGCGCGATGAATCATGACGGGGCGGTGGGATTCATTGTCACTTCCAATGTATGAGAGATCGAAGCGCTCCGGTAAATTGTAGTCGACCTGCACCGTTCCGAGTTGCCACTCGCGACCGATGACATCTTTGACCAAGAAATCGATCTTCGGTCCGTAGAATGCGGCTTCACCTGGGGCTTCGGTAAACGGCACCTGCAACGTGGTCGCCACATTGCGCAAGCTTTGCTCGGCGCGGTCCCAATTCTCTGGTTCACCCACATATTTCGTCGAGTCGGAATCTCGCAGACCCACGCGCACGCGGTAGTCTTTAATTCCCAGAGTTGTGAGGACCTTCTTGACCAGATTCACGCAACCGATGATCTCGCCTTCCACCTGATCAGGTGTGCAGAAGAGATGGGCGTCGTCTTGAGTGAAACCGCGCACGCGAGTCATGCCGCCGAGTTCACCCGACATCTCCCAGCGGTAAACAGTACCGAACTCAGCAAGTCTTACCGGCATGTCGCGGTAGGAATGATGGGTGGCCGCGAAGATCTTGATGTGGTGCGGGCAATTCATCGGCTTGAGCAAGTAGCCGTCGATCTCGCCGGCCTCGAGGCGATTACTCAGCTCCGCGCAACCGCAGCCTTCGTCTGCCAGTCCTTTCAACGTCTCGCGATCCACCACTGGTGGATACTGGGAATCTTGGTAGTAAGGGTAGTGGCCGGAGGTTCGGTAGAGATCAAGTTTCCCGATGTGGGGGGTGAAGACTTGTGAGTAGCCTTGCACTGCCAGCTCTTCCGAAATAAAGTCCTGCAGCGCTTGACGAACCACCGCTCCCTTTGGCATCCAAAGGATGAGCCCCTGACCGACTTCTTCATCGATGGTGAAGAGTTCGAGTTCGCGTCCCAACTTCCGGTGATCACGTTTCTTTGCCTCTTCGAGCTGTTCTAGGTAAGCGGCGAGTTCCGTCTTGTTAGGAAAGGCGGTGCCGTAGATGCGCTGCAATTGTGGGTTGTTCGAATCGCCCTTGTAGTAAGCGCTGGCCACATTCATCAGCTTGTAGGCCTTGCACTTGCTGGTGAATCCGACGTGTGGACCTGCGCAGAGGTCGGTGAACTCGTCGTTCTGATAGATCGAGATTTCTTCGTCGTCTGGAATGTTCTCCAGGATATCGAGTTTGAATTTGCTGGGCTCCGAACGTTCCGAAAGACCGCCGAGTTTGCCTGACTTGGCCATTTCCAACGCTTCCTGACGGGAGAGAGCGATGCGCTCGAACTTCTGGTTCTCCTTGACCACTTTCTTCATCTCCGCCTCGATCCGCTCGAAGTCCTCGGGAGAGATCCGATGATCCAATTCCATGTCGTAGTAGAACCCTGAATCGACGGGAGGCCCGGCCGCGAGTTGAGCGTCTGGCCAGATCCGAAGGATAGCCGAAGCTAAGACATGGGCGCAGGAGTGACGCAAGCGCTCCAGATCAGTCATCTGTGCGCGTTCTTCGAGAGTCTTTCGTGCTTGTTCGGCCATCGGAGGGTCATAATCTGAGATCTTCGGGCAATCAATGAGAAAGAGAAATCAGCCTGCCCTCATCTTTGCACTTGCAACTTGTTCCGGCTGCGCAAATATCCGGTCTCGCATCGCGAGCGGGGTGTAGCACAGCCTGGTAGTGCGCCTGGTTTGGGACCAGGAAGTCGTAGGTTCGAATCCTATCACCCCGACTCCTTTATTCTTAGGGAGTTACCGATGGCGATCAGGTCCGGTAACAACGAGAGTAATAGCATGGGCTTGGCCATCGTCAGTGAGTCCACGTGCATACCCTTTGCTGGCCGCGAAGCCTGTCAGCTCTGCGCCGATGAATGTGTCGCAGCAGGCTATTACTCGATCGAATTCACACGAGTCGGCCCGGAAGCGGATGGCGATGGCAACCCGATCGAAGGCACGGGCTACCTGGCGCAACCGTAGAAGACGGCGGCTCCTGCAGAGCCTGAGGGCGAACGAAAGGTTGAAGATGAGGAGGATCCCTTTGGGGGCGCTTAGTCGCTCGGAGACGTGTTGATAGTGCATTAGAAACTGACACCGATCAATGCGCGAAGTCCATTGGGCAGAGAGAATAGTAAGGGCGGTACCTTGGCCGAGTCAGCGATTTCTTCGTTCGGAGTGTTCGTTTTGAAATGGAAACGCCGTACAACCCAAGATACCAAACCGGGAATATTACAGAATCAAAGAACCATTATTCAACCCGAAGTGTCCGGGGATTCGAATCGCCGACATTTTATGCTGCACTCCGCACCTCGGTCGTAGTATCGAAGTGTTCGAATGCGCTTGGGATCAGCGGGAACATTGGTCTCAACCGCGCCTGATCTATCACACGTCAAACACACGCTTCTTTCGCCAAATTGGACGATCAGTGAAAGCTCGACACCGCGAATTCATCGCAGTTGTCAGGCCAATTCCGGCGAACGATCCTCCCGCCTTGTCGGTTGCAACTGACAAGTTATCAAACTGAACCCCTCTATCCCCAGGCTCTGCCCGCCCATTAAGCCACCCCTGGAATCAAATTTCCTTCCAATAATTCTCCTTCTATTTCCTGGTCCAGACTCTTTGTGATTGTGATCGCATTGGTTGCCCCGCGAGGAGTTGAAGGGCACCTCCGAAAACTCGTCAAAGCGCCTGTTGCTGTGTGACTATCATTTTTCAAACGATCGCCAGTCAGTTTTGGGCAATGATATTTAACTTCGATCGGCCAATTTGCGGGTCGGCCTGGCTTTGGTGCTCGGTTTCTGATGGCGTCATTCGCGTTTGTTCACCGGTTTTCCGCTGGTTGGCCCGCTCAGCCGATCAAGAAGGCCTTGCGGTCCATGTTGTAGACCAAATTGCTCAGGGTGTTGTGCTGAGTACCTCGCTTCAGTCCGATCGTCCGGACCATGTCCATTCCCATCTGGCTCATTCGACCAAAGACGTGTTCCACTCTCACTCGTATGCGGCCACCAGCGAGGCGCTGAGATCGGCTACAACCCACAGAAGCCGGGCGGCCTAGCCATATCTATCACAGCTACTTTGTGGCGAACCTTCGCATCTCGTTAGGCGTCGAAGTCTTACCAGGAAAGAAGAGCGCGGCGACTCAAGGCATGGCGGGCCTCTGGAAAACTCTAGAAGCGTTGCCCCGATCTCGCTGGCCAACCTTTGGTCGAGGTGATTGTGGCTATGGCAGCGAGAAGGTCATTTGTGAATTTGAAGATCGTCAACTACCCTACTCGTTTAAACTGCGCCACACACCAAAGGTGAACGTGTTGGTCAAGGATTGCATGCGCCTAGGCAACTCGTGGCAAGACTCTGGAGACGGTTTGCAAGCGATGGAATCGAGTATAAAACTCAGTGGCTGGACAAAGGAACGACGAGTTGTGTTCGTACGAGAGACGCCAGCAAATCGCGCCCCATCATCGGACACCGAATGCTGCCCGCCATTCGGAACGCGTAGTGTCCATTCACGTTTTTAGGGTAAAGGGCAACCAGCTCGGGTTCCTTGCCGGTCAACCTGGTGAGCAGGTTCGCCTGAATCTGTTGTTCCGTGCGCTCGCCCCGCCAGACCCGCACCTCATCCATCTGGCCGTGGAAATCCGCATCGTTCAGCCACACCACCCTGGCATTGCCCCGGCCCAGGAAGTTCAGCCGGGAGAACTCGGCGGAACGAGTCAAAGCCGGATTGGTGATCACCTGGTCGGAGAGCAACATTCCGTTAAGATGAACTTTCAACGAACCCGGCTCCACCACCAGCGCGAGATGAACCCACTCGTTGGTGGTCAAAACACCGGGGACTTGGAGCCATTGATGAGTGTCGCCCGGGTAATACTCGGACCAGAGATCCGGATTGGTGATGCGATTCATCAGGTTGACCAGGCGGGCGTCCTTCAGGGTAAAGGCGAACACCCGCGACGACTCTTGAAAACTCTCCCAATTCACCCACGCCTCAATGGTGGCGGACTCAAGGTCGGTGAAGGCTTCGGCGGGCAGTTCGACAAAGTCCCCGTCGCCGTCGAGCTGGAGCACGTGGTTGAGAGGGCCTAGCTGGGCGTTGGCCTGTTGGGTGATGAAACCAATCGCTAGCGTCAGGATGAGCGTGAGTTTCATGGGGCAGGAATGTTGGCGAGATTTCGTTATGACGCAGGGTTGGCTCGACGCCTCAGCTCTGAAGTCTTGTTGGATTGCTTCATCTTGACAATTAGGTTCGCTGGTTCTGCTGATTTTTCTACTCTTCGGGAAAGTCACCGTGAAACTCAAGGCGGACCTTTAATGATCGCGGCGACGGTGGAGTGATTGAGTCTGGCCCCGAATCGATTGACTGAGTGGCAATCGGTACAACGGCGCTGTAACAATTGCTCCGTAAATTCCCGGTAACGTCCGAGAAATGGGGGGCTAACAGGATTTATGGCCGGAATGAGTTGAAGGCTTGAGGCTGCGTGGGGTAAAGACACCCCTGACATTAACCACAGGCCCAATCCCTTGCAATATACCCTCGCTCTCAAAGTTTCCA
>CALLLI010000440.1 GCA_938082635.1 uncultured Verrucomicrobiales bacterium | reverse complement strand
GCTGCGTTTCGATGAAAAGAGATCGCGTTCATGCTCCCGCAACGCCGTCTCGATGGCCTCTCGGTGCTCGAGCAACTCGTCACCGGTGTGATAGAGGCGATCTTTCGTTCTCTTCGTAATGTTCGTTCCGAGCAACTCTGGAAGCGCCGTGTGCTCTGCCCAGTCGATGAGTGCCCACTCACTGAGCGGTTCGATAAAACGGTTAGCTACTAGCAGTTGCGCGGTAGCGATCCGACTCGGATTCATGCCAAGCCCCGCGAGCATCGGCGTGAGCTCGAGTTTCTCCCACGCCTTGAGCGCGACGAGTTCCGGGCCGAGTTCGACGACATCGGTGGTTTCGATTTCATCTAACAGAACCCCGTCGACTGTGGCATTAGCTAGTCTTGGTTCGGAAATACACGAACGCCAAGCTATGGGACCGCGTAAGAAAGTCAACCCCGATAAGTTAAAATTAGGCACTACAAAATTAAACCCAGAAATCGAAGCGTTGATTATCAACGAGTTATGATGTTTCGAGTTGAAAATAATCGTCAAAATAGCCGATTTTGACACACTAACAAGAAACTCGGATTAACATCGTCTCGATCACTACCTCCCCATCCAACGTGCGAATCACCTGGTAACCCTTCTTGCGAAAGACAAACAGCCGAGTGGCATCCTCGTTGAAGCGGGTCCAAATGACAGGATCCTCCGGATCTTCGAGCATTGCGCCTCGAGACTTCCCAATGGCGACTTCAATCAGTTCCACCCCACCCTTGACGGTACCACCTGCAAATAGCTGACCATCATTCGATAGCCGCCCAGCATAACCATCATCGAAACGACCTCCCACCCCACCGACGGCAGGGTAGCGCAGCCGAGGAAACACATGATTTGCGAGAGCAGCAGAAAGAGGAATCGTGCCTCCTTATGATTAGGATTTGCTTTGAGGGCTCGTGCGAGCTGCGCCACAGCAACGTTACCCTCCCGTTTCAAATGCTCCCCAGCCAGCGCGTAGTCCGCTCGGCTAGAAGTCACCTTAGCCTGTTCTTTTAGCGCTTGCTGCTCCAGAAGGCCTTGCCGCTGCTCCTGAAGACCTCGATAGAGAACTGCCACCATTCCTAACAAGCCCAACAAAGCAACACCGCCTAAGGCCATCAAGCGCCGACGCTTCTCCACCTGACGTTTCAACAACGCCACATGTTGTTCTTCTTCCTCACGTCGCCTCTCCACTTCGCGTCGTTCCTCAAGCATTTCTAGCTGTTCCGCAACCTGATTGGCATTCTCAAAGCGACGCTCGGGATCGATATCGACACACCTGCCAATATCCTCACGTAGTAGCGGATCTTCAATCTCCCGCACCCATCCGGTACCCATAGGTTTCGCGAGATCGCCTGCTGCCATCTGATAGAGCATGACACCTAACGAGAACACATCTCCGCGCACACTGGACGGCGCGCCGATCAGGTACTCCGGTGCCATGTAAAGCTGGGTTCCTGAAGAGCCACCGATACCATCGCTCTCGATGATGATCGATTCCGTGAAACCATTTCCCGTAATATCGTGATCTAGTAATTTAGATGAATCAGACAGGGTTCCAATCCCGAAGTCCGCAATGCGGGGATAAGGCTTCCCATGCGCTTCATGAATGAGGATGTTAGATGGCTTGATATCTTTATGAATAATCCCTACCGAATGAGCGGCAGCTAGAGCACGCGCAATACGGGCCATGATATCAATCCGGACGCTCAGATGGATCTTACTGATGCCGCCTTTGCTTGCAGCCCAGAGGCCAATATTACCATTGGGGACATACTCGCTCTCTAGGTAGAACGGTGGTGATTTCACGGAAACATCATAAAGTGCAGCAATGTCATCACGCTTTCCTAACGCATCGCGTAGGAGCCTAAAGAGAGTCAACTCTCGCTTAAACGAACGCAGTTTCTCAGGATCGAAGCAGAACTTAAAGACCCGTTGATCCTTGGTATCGCTGTGTGCAGCCAACCAAACCTCACCAAAACCGCCCTGGCCTAACTTCTCGACAATAACCCATTTCTCATGGCGAGGAATAGGCAAGCCTGCTCCTGGACGCCAGCCAAGGGTGGCTTCTTCACCGGCGGAAACAGCTCGTTTCGCCTTAGCACTGTCTTCTGGTGGTGACATCGGCGCTAAGCCTAACGCACCCACTTCATAGATATCCATGGGCTCATCCGTCCCCTTGAAAAGATAGCGCCCATGGGCCGGCCATTGCAACGGCGGCAAACTGCCAGCGTCACGATCCTTCAGCGAAGGATGTTCGCGGGTGTACTGGCGCGCTTCATCAAAGACGCCCCGCGTTAACAGAATCTGCCCATCTCCCGCCAAATCCATGATGCGCGCGCACAGGTTGATCGCCATACCCACCGCCCGGGTGTCACCAGTGATCTGCTCCTCCATCTCTGACACTTCGCCCATGTGCAGTCCGATACGCAGCACCATGAGTTCACCCTCACAAATCTCTTCACGCAAGAGGCACTGCAATCGCAAGGCCGTCTCTACGGCATCACTTGCGGCGCTGAACTTTACGAGAAAGCCATCGCCTGTCTCGTTCAGGATACTCGCACCCTGCACATAGCTTAGGCAATGTTTGAAGATGCTATCGTGCCGCCTAATGTAACGCGTGTAGGCCTCCGTTCCCAGCTTACTCTGCAAGGCGACCGAACCGACGATGTCGGTAAAGAGAATCACTGCTAGCTATTTCTCGGAGGCCATGATCGAGAGGAGACGGCTATAAACCGTCGTTCCACAAGACGTTCGTGCCAGATTTACCAGCAACGACGACATCTTTCCAGCCGTTGCCATCGAGATCGATGACGCGGATCTGCAGTCCAGTGCCAGGGCCTTCGTTGGGCTTGCCCTGAGAGATTATCTTCTTGGAGAAGGTGTGTTTCTTCGGATCGATGTCGTAGTAGTGAACCGTGACAGGATCTTTGGACCCGGGATCACCGCCGGAGTGAGCGAAGTAGCGTTTCCCGGTGATCAGTTCGGGAGCACCATCGTTATCAATGTCTTCCCAAGCGAGTGCGTGACCTTGAGCGAAAGACTTGTCGATGAGATGCTGTTTCCAGTTCGTGCTTCCGTCTTTGTTAGAATCGCGTTGCTCTTCCCAGTAGAGCCCATAGTTGTGGCCGTCCGCCCAGATGAGGTCGTTGCGACCATCGGCATTAACATCGAGAACGAAGATGGGGCAACTAGCATGGGGTAGCACAAAGTCAGGATGATAAGTCCAGGTGCCTGAAAAGGGACCGCCCTCTGGGCATTCATACCAGCCCTGCTTGAAGGCGATGTCATCCTTACCATCGCCATTGATGTCACCAAAGCCCATGCCGTGACCGTTGCCACTTTCGCTGACGACGTGTTTGGTTAGGCTGGGCTGCCCGTTGTCGTCTTTGGTAAAGCGCCAGATGAGAAGCGGGTTCTTATCGTTCCAGCTGTTCTCAAAGTACTCCACGTTGCCATCACCATCGATGTCGTGGAGGAAGGTCATTTCGTTCTGATTCGTTTCCGTATCTACGAACGGGTGAATTTCCCAAAGGGCGGATCCACTCAGGCCAGCTTCGCCGGGGTTCTCATACCAGAAGACTTGGGTCGTGGTGAATTCGCCAGCGACGACGTCTAACCAGCCGTCACCGTTGACGTCGTAAAGGTGGTCGCCGTTGTTCTGAAGGTAGTCTTTGCCAAAAGGAAGGAGTTTCCGGAGACGACGTTTCTCTGAAAAATCCGGACCCGCATACCAGTTCTCACCTGCGACAATGTCAAGCTTTCCATCGTTATTTAAATCACCGACGGCGCAGCCTTCGTTGTTGTCTTTGTGCAATCCCTGCACGCGGAAGGAAAGAGCTGGCTTCTTCTCTGCGGCTAGCGCTGTCCAACCAAGAATGCCTGCGGGTATAAGTAGAGGGGCCAAGCATATAGGAATCGTCACTTTCATCATGCATGAAGTGTAGGAGGCGACGCAACGATCTGTCGAGACCCAGAAACGAAAGAAGCCGAGGTGGATGAACCACCTCGGCTTCTTAAATATTTCTTCTAACTAGTCGAAGCGACCAGTCCCATGCGGCCTACTCTTCGTCGTCTGACGCTCCTCGACGGCGCTTGAGTGGGTTGAGCACTTCGATGTTCTCGTCTTCGACGATGTCATCCATCTTGAAGAGGTCCTCATCGCCATTAGGTGCAGGAACGGTGAATCCATCCGTAAGCTTGATCGCGCTGGCAGAGCCGTCGAGGAAACCGACGATGGCTTTGTCCAACTTCGCCCAAACGTGGCTCTTGTCCTCATACATACCGATCTCACCGCTGGTGAAACCGTCAGCGAGTACAGGAGTCGCACCCTTGTTAGAATCGGTCAGGCCACTGACGTATGCCCAGTGATTCTCACCAGCATCGAGAGCGTTGTCGCCATCTTCGTACTCTTCGTCGGGAGCTTGCTTAGGATTGCAGAACATCCGGTCACTCTGGAGGTAGAAGATCTTCTCAACGTCACAGGTGCCGTCGAAGAGTTCGCGGAGAGCTTCATTTGAGCTGCCCGTACCTTCTGGATAGAGCCCACCGTAATCACCCGAATAGAGGGCCATGTAGGTGAGGATGCTTTGGACGTTCTTGGTGGCAGGAATCACGCGTGCGGTGAGACGAGCTTTACCGATCATTGGTGTCGCAACTGTCGCGAGAATCGCGATAATCGTGATCACCACCAACAGTTCGATCAAGGTAAAGCCTCGATCTTTTCTGAGTCTGGTTATCATGCTTTGGTGTTTTTTAGGTATGTATTGCGGTTTAAGACGCTTCGAATGAAGCAATTATAATAGTACACCAAACTACCTAGCGGTATTTCAGTATCCCAACTGACTATCACCCAAGGTCGAAAGGCGGGGCAAGGACATTTCTTGCCTAAACCAGTGTTTTTCTCAGATATTTCATAGCGAAATCCGGGAGATTTCTCATCTGTTTATTTGAATGATGATGGTTTCCATGGAAACACTAAGAATCTTATCATTTCCTGATATTGAACGGTAGCCAACCTTTCCATGAGCCACGCTGATCAGACACCCAGGGCCGCGCCAGCCTCCCCAGGCATTCTTCGGTTTGGCTGCCCCGCCTGTCACCAGGAATTGAGCATCCCAGGAAGCCTCGCGGGCGTCAAGGGCCCCTGCCCCCATTGCCGCGTGGGCATCGCTGCCCCTATCCCTGCCAGCCAGCTTCCTCCACGCGTGCTCCAGGCCCAGCCGCCGGTGAATCTCACCCCGCCACAGCCGCCTTCTCCAGTAGCACCGCCGCCCGCACAGGAAGCTGTCCCCGTGCCACCCGTAGTCGCTCCGCCAGCGCCTCCCCAGAGAGCGGCTGCTCTAGAAACCCGCCATGTGCTCTGCCAGGCCTGCGGCTGCGAACTTGCCATTGATCCAAGCATGGCCCACCTGCCAGGGGGCCCCTGCCCGCGCTGCCAGACCTGGATCGATCTATCTGGAAATCAATCGGCTCCTGAAGTGGTCTCTGCTCCCCCTGAGCCTGCGAGACCATCGGCTCCAACGGCCCGCCGCAGGGCTCCGAGCAACTCCTCCGCAGAGCAAGCGCCGCCTGTAGTGCCTGTAGTGCCGGGCAGCCCCGTCTCCGAACTCAACACAACGGCTCCGCCTTCCGAGGCCGGGATGAATTTCCCGAAGCTGGAGAATCTTGAAGGAGCGAAACTCGACGAACCCGCCCCACAAGGCGAACGGCGTCGCGTCAAACGACGTAAGAAAAAACGCCAGCTTCCCCCAGAATTCTACGTCGGTCACGCTGCTGGCGAACTGGACGCGCGTGGCCAGGAATCCGCGGGCAAGATGCGAAGAAGTCAGTTTCCCTCAGAAGAAGCTGGCTCCCGAAGCAGAGAGGCCGCGTCGATTTCCACGGATGAGACCAGCGAATCAGGGATCGCCCGATGGCTTCCCGTCGTGTTTGGAATCTGCATACCCCTCATGGCGGGCCTGTTTGCGGCACTCCACTTTGACCTGATCCCCTCTGAGGACCTTCGCTTCTGGGATCGGAAAGCTGCGTCCACCAGCACCGAAGACGATCCCCTCGCAGAGAGCGTCGAACGCACAGAGGTCGAGCTAACCGGCAAGGCCAAGGAAGCCTACACTGCCATCGATGCGGCGTTCCGCGGGTTTTTCGAAGCCGACACTTGGGAAGGCGCCGAAGCTCACCTGTCACCAGTTCATCTTCCTGAAAACAGCGAAGCGCTATCATTCTTAAAACTATTCCCTCGAGAGGACTACCAAGGAGCAGCAATCAATCTGATCCACTTTGCACGCATCCCAAAGACCGAACGTTTCATCTTCACCACGCATGTCTCGCGCGGCATCGATGACTTCGGCGAACCACGTCTCACCTTCCTCATCGGCGAAGAACAAGCCGAAGGCCCTCCCATTATTCACGCTCTTCAGCTCTACCAAAGCTGGAAGGCCACCCTAACGGAATTTCTAGAAACATCTGGAGCCTCCAATGATCGATTCTACGCAGAGTTTCGACTATCAGATACCGATAATTCCCTCACATTCCCTGATGATGGCAATTATGTGAAGTTAGAGATTCGCGATCTCTTGGTAAAACATTTCTGGACCATGGAGGCCTACGTTAGGAAAGACTCCTACGCGGGCATCCGGCTACTCAACACCTTAAATCAAGATTTCTCTAAGGCCGTCGTCGATCTAGAATGGCTCAAAGGCCCGACTGGAGACGCCTTTGTGCACATCTCGGGGATCCATGCCTCGAACTGGGGCGACTTTCCGAAGTGATCTCCCTCGCGGCTTCCGACGCCATCTCAGTGGTCTTGGACGATGGCAGCCTCGTTTGCAACTGCTAGAGACCTGACCCACCGCGTCTTTGAATTGGCAAACGTGGCAATCTCAGGCAGGCTTGCTGCATGACACCACGCACCTACCTCATCACTGGAGCCAGCAAAGGAATCGGCTATGCCACGGCCCAGCGGCTGGGCGAAGCTGGACACACGGTTGTCGGCATGGCTCGGACAGCACCCGCAGGCCCCTTTCCTGGGCCATTCGTCACCGTTGACCTCGCTGATCGGGACGCGACAGCGGAGGCTCTACACGAGATCACGCAATCACACGGCATCGACGGCCTCCTCAACAACGTCGGCCTGGTTCACCCTGCACCACTTGAGGAGATCACGTTAGAGCAGCTCGACCAAGTGCTCGATCTCAACCTCCGCGTGGCCTTACAAACCACTCAAGCGGCTCTACCTCACATGAAACAACAACGCTGGGGGCGCATCGTCCAGACCTCCAGCCTCGTCACGGTGGGCGTGCCATTTCGCACCAGCTATTCGGCAGCCAAGTCCGGACTTATCAGTTTCACCAGAAGCTGGTCGTTGGAATTAGCGCCCCACGCCATCACGGTCAATGCAGTCGCTCCTGGTCCAGTGGAAACGGAACTCTTCAATACGAACAACCCGCCCGGCAGTGAGAGCCGCCAACGCTACATTGATAATATTCCCCTCAAGCGAACGGGCACACCGGACGAACTCGCCGCGATCAATGCCTTCTTGTTAGGTGAAGACTCGGGCTTCATCACAGGCCAGACGATCTACGTCGACGGGGGTTCCAGCATCGGTCACGCTCCGGTCTAGACTGGCTTGGAAGAAATTTTCTTGTCACCAAAGATACAGCTTCTAAAGTAGCGCTTCTAAAGCGAGCGATGTGCTGCCTAGCCCTGCTAGGCTATCAACTGACCTTGGCTCACGGCCAAGCCCTCGATGCCAACGACGACGCGAGGATCGAAGAATCCATTGCAAAGAACGTCGCGGTTCTAGCAGTCTGTCGGACTTGAGCGCGGCGAGATCAGTTTCCCGCTTGGCGACGGAGGTCACTATTTCCGGCCGGGGCATCGCCGAAGTTCTTCGGGACCGGCTTTTGGACGCTGTTACCAATGAAGGGTTGATCGGCCGAC
>CALLLI010000439.1 GCA_938082635.1 uncultured Verrucomicrobiales bacterium | reverse complement strand
CGAATTTCCACAGCCTTTCAATGATGTTCAGATTCGGTGAATAAGGAGGAAGGTAAAGCAATTCGATGTTGAGTTCTGCTGCCTTGGCTGTGACCAGTTTGCATTTCTGATAGCGCGCGTTATCCAATACGATCGTGATCGGGATATCTCGGTTATATCTCTTCAATTTTGCCAGAAGCTGACACACCGTAGGCACTGTAATATAGGTTTCGTTCGTGATAGTGGTAATCTTCTTCGTTTGGCTATCGACGGCACCAAGGACATTGTAACGCTGCCGCCCAGAAACGCCTCGCACGAATACCCTTTCAAAGCACCAGAGCATGCCCATGACTGCCCCCATCACGAAATAAGCAGCATCGACGAAGAAGACTTTACGCTTTCCCTCGCGCGTTTCGTCCACCTTGGGCTGAAGTTCCTCATTGAGGAATTCTAGCTGTTCGTCACCATCTGCCTTTCCTGGAACCTGCCCGGTCATCCGGTAACGCATTCCGAGTCTCTTCATGATACGGTGGGTTTGCGTTAATGAGAGTGCGATCTGGGTCACATCAATGATACGCTGTCTTGCCTGACACGGACTCCCCACCGGAGAATTTCTGAAGGACGCCTCAAGCTGATCAACATAGAGTTCAACCGAACTCGTTGGGCAATAAGCTCGGTCCTCAAATGTTGAGTCCAGCCCCCCATCCCGAAACTCGGAAATGTAATTCGAAACTGTTCGGACGGTAATCTTCAGGGTCTTGGAAATCATCCCAAGTGGAGCTCCCGAGTGTCTCACACTTCAAGGTGAGAAGTTTGCGGCGGAATTTATTCGGAAGTTCTTCGTCGCTCAGCGCTTTATCAATATCGTCAATATCTCGTTTGTCTAACTCAAGACTCATAGCAAATGATGATACTCAACCAGTGGCATCTTTCAACTTCATTGTTAGTTTGAGCGTGGAAATTCATGAGGGCGCTTGGTATACATATGGCAAGAACCGCCGAGAGCCTTTGCTTTCAGTGCCAGATCCATCTGGATCACACCATATTCGTCCGCATCACAGACACCAAATGGAAACGACTACGGGAAAGATTTGCTGAAGCAGCATCTAGCAACTCATCCCTATTGACGGGCTGGCTCTTTGGAATTCAGAAACAATTCGAGAACGAATAGCTTAGTACACCTGTTAGTTTCCCCGGTCCCGAACGTAAGATGATCACTTCCCAAGCCAGTCACTAGCACAGATCCACTTGGCGGCACGAACCTGCCACTGGTTGATGGGCTTCCCTTTCAGATTCATTCCAAAGCCGTGCCCACCCTTGGAATAGGCGAGCAACTCGGCTGGAGTCCCCTGCTTCGCTTGCTTGGAGTGAAACTTGCCTCCCGGATGTCCACGTGTCTCCGTCGAAGCAGTTCCGCCAACCTTCTCCGCTAACTGTTGATTTCCTCCAGGTTGAATTGGTTTTAAACGGAGAGCAGCAATTCTCGATCAACCCACTAACGCGGAGATGGAAACTCCAGCACCGCCCACACCGGCCTATGGTCTGATAGCGGTTTCCCGTATTGCTTCCAGTCCGCTTTGTACCGAGCCATTTCTTTGTCTGTGTTCGGAGGATTGAAAGCGTTATAGATGATACCTCCTTCAGTCGACTTGGCCATGGAGGCGGTCGTGAAATAAATGTGATCAATGACACCGGATTCCGTCCCTGATTCGATGTGCCGATGCGAACTCAGCTTAGTAGTCTCGACTCCAAGATCCGCCCATGTGGAACGCATTCCGGCCGCTTCGATGCGTGCTAGTGGGCCGTCTCCTGGTTGGTTATTCAAATCGCCAAGGATCACAACGTTCTCCACCTTCTCATGGGCATTGGAAATCACCGATTGTGAGATGATCTCAGCGGCTGAGCCTTCCGTGTTCGGACGACCGGGAATGTGCGTGGAATAGACCAGGATTGGCAGGCCGTGGACGAGCGTTTCAGCGCCAACAAGTGAAGCAGGCGACCAGCCTTCATGGCTGGTCAATTCGATTTCATGGGTGTTTGTCAGAGGTGTTCTGCTCAAGATCGATTTGAATTTGTCTCGGTGGTTCGCGGAGGAGATCTTTCCTACGTAGACGTGTTCCATGTCGAGGACACGCCCCACGCGCGCTGTCCAGTCACCATCGGGGACCTCACTGAATCCGATCACGTCCAAATCGTAAGGCTTGAACATCTCTCCGATATGTTCCGGTTCGGCCCAGATTCCGAAGAGCACGTTGTAAGCAGCCAGCCGCATTGGCGTGGTGACTGACTTTACATTGGGAAGCCCGTCGCGCAGCAACTCGATCTTCCCTCGCTTTTTACCTGCGAAACATTCGCCACGTAGAACCGTGCTGGCATCCAGCCGGGCGACGCCATAGCTGAAATCAGCCTCTGCTTGCCCGACCAGCCGAAAGTTCTCGTCGGCCTTGAGAAGGCCCGGGTTCTCTGAACTGCCATAGCAACCAAACCACCAATAACCATCCATGAAGGCAGCTGTCTGAATCCCACGATCGGTTTGCTTGCTTGGAATTTCATGGCGTTTCAGGAAATGGAATGCTTCGTCATACACGAACACATAATTCTGCTCGTGATCGCCAGGCAATCCTCCCACAATGATGAACTTTCCGTCATTGTAAGCGATGCCTCCCGACCCATGGACCAGCTCGGGAACCAAGTGCCTACTCAGCATTTCGAGCGATTCTGCGTCGTACACATAGACCCAGGGATCCGACGCACCCGGCGGCTTATTGAATTTTCCCAGCTCCACGGCGACGAACACTTTGCCATCGTGAAGCGTTAAGTCACCGTGGTGATCGGGCACGCTGACCTGCTGTAAGATCTTTCCACTGAGATCCGTCTTAACCAGTTGAACTGTGTGAGACCAGTAGAGTGACAATCCATCGGTGGCCACCCCCTGAAGATGCCCACCGTAAGTTCCCTCACAGACAATCCAAGACCCCGCCTCATCTAAATCGATGTTTCCAAGCACAGTCTGTCCAACCACAGGATTCGGACGAGCGATGATGCCATCTTCGAACTGCACGCGGTAATTAGAGAATGCGTGATTAGGCTCGGGGTAATCGGTGCTCACAAACTGCGCTCCTGACGCGAATGCCTTGTCCCTTTTTCTCGAATCGTTCTTGCGAGCTTGTGTCGTATTCGCATCGGCACGCGTGCGGACCATGAAGCCAGTCCTAACAAGGCGCTGAATACGATCAAATTCCCGAACTGGATCGTTAAGTTTAAACCAGGCAGCAGCCGGATCCTCTTCATCGACAGAGGCAAACAGCAGGCGACCGCGCAGCGAAGGGTGGCCACTGACATAGCGATCACGCACCGATCCACCATTATCAAGGGCAAACAGAACCTTGCCCCTTACGGAATCCAACAAAGGCCAACCTTTGCCCAGAATCGCTCCTCTCAACGTATCGGCATCACCACGCACATCATCCGGAGAAAGAATTTCACCTTTCCGGAACACTGATAGTATTTCCTTGTCAATGCCATCGAATTGCTCCGAGTCGAACTTAAGTGGAGTCACGCCACCGGGCCAGCCGGAAGACTCTTTCACTTCCAGAAGCACCATGATCGGAACATGACCTGGATGTTCCTTGGACCAGTTTCGAAGGGATGTCAGGGCATACTTGAACGTTAGGGAAGTGGTGAGGAAATCGAAGTCCGGTGAATGGATGATCTTAAGCCCCGGTTTCTTCAGAATGCCTTCGGGATCGTGAGACGGGCCGGGATCGCCGCCTTGGTCGGTGATCAACTTTCGCACCGCGGGCTCAGCAAAGAGCCCCCCCTCAGGATCGGCATAGAGATCCCACTCGAATTGCCGAATGCCCAAACGGCCCAGCTGTTCTTCAATTGGTTTGTGAGAATACGCAATCGAAGCAGCCGCCTCCGCGTTCGCTCCTCTAATCAGCGGCATCACCGGCTTGGAAGGCTCCAAATGATACGAGTTGTGCGTTCCGATCACTTGGATCTCATTCAGCCTAACTGAGTCGACTGAGGATTGCGCTAGAACGAAAGCTTCTGCCAGGAAGATGAAACAAAGTATGGCTATAGAGATTCTTGAATTCATAGATCAGATTCTTGGAAGATGAGCGGTATCTCAGGAGAATGTGACACGGAATGGCGTCACTACACTAATATTGTTTGAGTCGAACGTTTGGCACCATTGGAAAAGTAATCGGCAACTTGGGTCCTCAATTCGCTACTCCGTTCTTATTCTGAGAAACCGCGTCTCTTGGTTCTCGAGCGTGGCCTTCGAAGGCACTGATCTTGGGTTCAGAGCTTGAGAAAGTCGCATCAGGCTAACACTGCGCTTTCTCGAGCATCAGTGCTACTGGCTGGCGAGAGAGTAGCAGACGCGCTTTGGGTATGGATCAATATCGGTGACTCAGCAGCCTTGACCGTAGCATCGAGTAGCGCATCAGCGTAGCTGTTCGAATACAGAGCATCGTGCATTCCTTTAAAGACGCACGATGCTCTTTGATCTATTGGCCTTTCTCGCCCTACTTAGCAACAGCGCGATAGTAACCGCTAGGGGCGCCCAGGCGGTCAGCATCGGTGTCTTCGTAAGTGCCACCAGCAACGCCGGTAGCGACATCCTCCCAGTTGATTAGGTCTGCTGAATACTGCACATCGTAGGTTTTGCCATCGACCGTTGACCACTCTAGGATATTGCCGCTGCCACTCACAGTCGTCACTCGGAAGAATGAATTCGGATCGTTAGGATCTGTACCGGCAATACCTTCGGCTTCATCAGACGCTCCGTCGCCATCGGCATCCGCGCTGGGAGGTGTCCCACCACCACTTACATTGACGAATACCGCATCGACGTTGTTGAAGTTGTTCACGGCGATGCGGATTTGATAGTCGCCTGCTGCGAGGCTGACCCCGTCCTGGCCATTGAGCCAAACTTCAGATGGGGTTGGCTCGCCGGAAGTATCCACAGACACTTCCGGCGAGAGTAAGTTTTCTCCTGCAGCATCATAGATTCCAACGATTGAGGGCTCTGATCCATCATGCCCTTCGCGGTTGGCAAACGACGCACCAAATAAGACGTCGGCGTCCGATGCCAGCGTGAAGTTCTGGAAGATTTCAAAGATCCCGTTGAGATCGATGATCTGCGATCCCTCGGCAGCATTGTCAACGCCGCTTCCGTATGCGGAACCGTCGTTTCTGATCAGGTTCCAGGTCGCATCGTCTCCGGTCTGTCTCCATCCAGTGGGCACCGTTCCCAGATTATTCGTGTTGATGTTATCCAGAACTGGTTCCTCGAATGAACCATTCACCAGGAGGTTATCACCCCCACCTCCACCCGCATTAAACACGAGAGGCTCGGGGTCATCACCATCATCGATTCCATCTCCATCGGTATCCGCCACTTTGGGAAGGGTTGGACCCGCAATCTCCACGGCATCGTCGAGGCCATCGCCATCAGTATCGGCATTGTTAGGATCCGTTCCATGAACGAGCATTTCATCGCAATCGGTCACGCTATCACCGTCGGTGTCTAGGTTAGGATCATCACAACCTGGCGGGTTGCACGTTGGATTGTCGTTGAGCTTGAGGGAGCCATCACCGGTGGCTTGGTCTTGGTTGAAACCAACGTCATTGACCAAGTTGTCAGCAGTGAGTTCAGCATTCGGAAGAACTGCTTGGAGGTTGAAGAGTACGTTGCCGTCGTCGGCACTGATGCCTTTGAGGTCTGCTACTTCTAGCGTGGATCCAAGATTGAGGACGAAGTCATCTCCCACAATCAGGAGATCTCCGCAGAATCGGGAAGGTGCATTCACATACAACTCAGCACCCTGAAGGGTGAGGTTACCTTCGCCTGCGCCGCCGAGCCCGTTCTCAGTGAAGAGGATCAGAGAGGTGCCTAACACGCTTACGTCTCCAATAAATGAACTGGCTGGACCGCTGATACCCACGGAGCCCGCACGGACGTCAACGCTGCCACCGGTAAAAGTGATCTCACCTGTGCCTGATAGCTGAGATCCTAGGTTCAGTTCGTTGTCGCCTGCATTGATGGTGGCTGTTTCGTTGACCGTGATCTTTCCACCGAGATCTGCATCTGTAGCAGCCGCGAGGGTGCCGTTGGTGACGACAAGATCGGCGTCAGATGCATCAGCGGTGAGCTCCAAGGTTGACCCCAGCAGGGTCAGCGAGTCGCCGCCGAAGGCTCCTTGAGTGGCAGAGATCTTACTGACGATGCCAGAGAGCACCACGTAGTTCTTGCCTGCGGAAGGTGCTAGACCATCCTCCCAGGTGCTGGCGTCGTTCCAGTTGCCAGACTGAGTAGCCGCCACTGCGTTTGGACGGTCAGCACCGTCGTTAGGATCAGTGTTGAAGGCAATTTCAATCGCATCGCCAGAACCGTCCTCGTCTGTGTCCGCCGTGGCTGGACTCGTATTGTGAACGTTCACTTCGTCACCGTCGGAGAGGGTGTCGCCATCAGAGTCGACCAGTGCGGGGCTACTGCCATAAGTGTTGACCTCAGGGCCATCTTCCACACCGTCGCTGTCGGTGTCTTTGACGGTCGGATTACCGAGGTTTTCATACTCAGCCTTATCATTCAGACCGTCACCGTCGTTGTCACCAGTACCAGTGCTAGCGAGATCACCAAAGTGGAAGCTCTCCCAGAGATCGGCCATGCCGTCTTCGTCCGAGTCATCGCCTTCAAGCGGTGCGAGAGCGATGTCGAAGGCGTTGAATAGTTCGAAGTCGTCTTCATTGAACGCGGTGATTTCACCAAAGCCACGAGCGATGAACATGTTTCCACCAGCACCCCCGCCGTTCTCCCATTGCGTGAGCGACAAGTCGTGCTCACCGGGCTCCAGGTCGACCGTCATTAGCGTGGTGGCTCGTCCGCGGTTTCCTGCTTCTCCGATCTCTTCGCCATCAATAGTCAGAACAAAGCCATCGTCACTGTTGACGCCGATGGTGACCATGCCACCCGGCTCAGTGATAAAGACTCTTCCAACGACGTCGATCGCGAAATTGTTATGATTCGGACCACCACCTGCTGCTGGGCCACCTTCATTGTTCCCATCAGGCCCCCACAATGGGTAGGGTTCGATCGTATCTGTATACGCAGCACGTACGTCATCAACAAAGTTCACAAAGCCACGCTGGACGGTGATTTCCTCATCGGGAGCTTCATCGCCGCTAAGGACGGCCTCCATGCTGGCACGGTCTGCAATGGAACCAGAGGACACGTGACGAATGGTGAAGTTGCCACCTTTCAGATGAATGGAGGCCACGCTCTCCGGATCGGTCGGGTCAAAATTACCAGAGACTTCAAGACCATCATTAGCACCATCTCCGTCAGAGTCTTTCACAAGTGGATTGGACCCAGTGTCAGCGGCATCAACATAGTTTCCGGTGTTCGTTTCCACGCCATCCAACAGACCATCACGGTCCGAATCGGGCCTCGTAGGGTTGGTGCCCGTATCAGTCGCGCTCACCCATGTTTCCGTTTTCGTTTCCACGTTGTCCTGTAGGCCATCCATGTCAGTGTCGACTTCTTTGGGATTGGTTCGAAGCGCAAACTCCTGCACATTCGTTAGTGTATCGCCATCCGCATCTAGCGCAGCGTCTGCGGAATCGTCAGGATCCAATCCATTCGTCACTTCCCATTCGTCCGGCATGCCATCGCCATCGGCATCGCCGGGTGGGCGCAGGCCATTTTCGAACAGATTCTCGACTTCGGTCGCGTCCAGCACCTCGTTGTGGAGCACCACTTCATCGAGTAGACCGTTGAAAGGCGTGAATAGATCGGCACGCGATCCTATAAGTAGAGGGTTCCCATTCGTAGGAAACTCATCGACAGTGATGATGGCTTCCAACGTTTGGCTCAATTTGCCTTCGATGTAAAAATTCACATCGCCGCTTTCGGTCTCGGCCGTCACCACAATATGCGTCCAGATATCGGGCGAGATGATCGATTCCGTACCATTTTGGAACGCTGTGTCATCGGCACCGCCCTGCTGATGCAGAAAGTGGAGATGCCTGGTGCCGTTTTCAATCCGTAGCTCGTAGTTTCCGGCGTGGTTGTTGCCAGAGTCGTCGCTGGGATTCTTGGCGATCACGCCGTCCCACTCGACCTCACCGACTGGCTTGACCCAAGCTGCAATGGTGATGGCGTCGGTGATATTGAGAGACTCGGAGTGCTCTACCAGAACGTGAGCACCGTCTTCAAGGAGGAGCGATTGTCCACCCTCACCTCTAGCCGTATCGTCACTGAACGTCGCACCGTCGACAAGCTCGCCATCGTTGCCGTTGTCCGAGCTGTCTGCTGCGTCACCATCGAACGTCCAGATGCCAACAAAGGGCGGCAAGCTGGGCACTGGCGAAAGCAGTGCTAGGATTTCCTCATCCGCCAAGGCCAAATTATAGAGGCGCAAATCATCCATCAGTCCTTCAAAGCCTTCGACCTCACTATGCCGGGTTCCAATATTCATGTGGGCATCGGCAGGGATTTGTCCGGCCGGAACGCCCGGGCCATTGAATACATTTTCACCGTTCACGAAAAGCTCGAGATCACCTGCGTCCGTGTTGCGCCAGGCAATGTGCGTCCATTCGTCTTCCGGAACGGTGATGCTCGTCGATTCCCAGTTGCCTTGGTAATAGCTAAGAGTGAGGGGCTCTTCGATGCCCACCGCGTTTCGATCTCCAATGGCCGTTTCAAAAGTATCACCTCCACGACTGGTCAGCCGCTCAAGACCTGCGTTGCCTTGCGGCCCTGCGGGATTGATCCAATAGGCGAGGGTGAACACATCTGTATTCAAATCCTCAGTGCCTTCCACACGGACGCCTTGGCTTTCCGCGTCTCCATTGGCAAGAACCAGTGATTTGCCACCGCCAAGCGCAACAGGCACTTCCGCGCTAAACGCCGCATCATTAAGAATCATCGTCTCGTTTCCGGCCGCCGATTGATCTTCGACGTTGTCATCGAAATTGAGCCAAAGAACGGGCTCGCTCTGTGCACTTGCCAGTGAGATAAGCGTGAGTGAAACAAGAAAGATCTTGATAGTTTTGATGACCATTGTGGTTTTCATTACATTAGCACACGATCATTTCAAAGTCTGAGGTTCCGCAAATTCGGCAAACCCTGAAAGGATTCATGCTCTTATTACCAAAAGTCGAGGCGATAGCAAGCTTCTAGCCGTTCGGAACGATCAATTGATCAAATACACCTCGATAGGGATCACGCCCCAAGCCAGCCACTGGCATCGAGCCACTCGGCGACACGGACCTGCTACTGGTTGATGGGCTCCCCTTTCGGCTTCATTCCAAAGCCCTGCCCACCCTTGGAGTAGACGTGTAGCTCGGCTGAAATACCCTGCTTCTTGTATTCCGCGTAAAGTAGGACGCTGCCCATCGCGGTGATGCGGTCATCACCTGCATGGATCAGGCAGACTGGAGGTGCTGATTTCGTAATCTTGATTTCTGGGCGGAGCGTAAACTCGTCTTCCTTCAGTGTTAGGTAGGCAGGATAGACGGGCACGATGAAATTGGGGCATGCCGCTGGCGGCAACTGGACGGCGGCCATCACGCAGAGATTTCCTCCCGCACTGAATCCTAGCATTCCGATTCTTTCGGGCTTGATCTCCCATTCAGTGGCTCGCGCACGGATCAGCTTCATGGCTTGGCGCGCATCGGCTAGAGGTGCTGCGTGGGGCTTGTCGGGATCGCGGCACGCGGCACGCGGCACGCGGCACGCGGCCGGTGACACCAATTGTGTTCAGGTAATCAGCGATTTGCGTTCCTTCGTGTTCAATTGCTAGGCCTTGGTAACCTCCTCCTGGACAGATCAGTATGGCGGTTCCGTTTGGGGTTGTTGTCTTGTAGACAGTGACCGTCGGTTTGCTGACGTGACTGAGACGCTTCAAGCCGTCTTCCTTCACGGTGACTAACTCTGCTTCGGAAACAAACCCGGGCCTTTCAGTTACTCCTTCTGGCCACACTTAGAGAGTGATAGGCTCGGCTGCCTTAATCTGAAGTTAACTGCGTAATTCGCCCACAAGCCGCATTCCCCTAGGGATTGCGGACTTCTTTTCTGGATAGTGTAGCCATGTAAATAGTCGCTATTTTCTAATAATATGTTGCATTTTATCAATCTTAATCAATTGTAGGTAGCCATGTATATCGAATCCGTCCCTAACCGAAACTCTCCGCCAGCCGTTCTCCTGCGCGAGTCGTTCCGCGATAATGGCAAAGTTAGGAAGCGCACCC
>CALLLI010000438.1 GCA_938082635.1 uncultured Verrucomicrobiales bacterium | reverse complement strand
TGCGCAAGCCGAGCCTGCCAGACGCGGAGCAGAGCCGGGTCTACCAGATACTCGGGATCGATTGGAAAGGGGCCTGCCCAGCGGTGAAGTCGGAACTGAAAGGAGCGACGACTTTGTAATGCCTTCGCGACGCAGGCCCTGGTTTTATAGGGGTGCTACGCCGGTAATAAGAAACTTGGGCTAAGTCCGACAGGCTACTAGGCGTGCACTTCCCCAGAGTACCTGAGCGCCATAGGCCGTTTGGGTAAAGATCCCGAGAGCGAGAAGGACGGCGGATAGAGAGAGGCGAGATGTCATAGAGCCCGAATAGGGCCGATTCGAGCTACGACACTAGCCTAGGAGTCCAAATCACCAACCATATCAGACATATTTTCTGTAAATTATGTATTTACCAGTCCCCGCAGCGTCTACTTTCCTCTAGCCATCATCTGTTGACTCATCTTCATTGTGGTGACCATGAGCTTGCGGAAACTGGCTTGATTCACTCGGAAGGCCTCCAGCGTTTCGCCCTCAAGGAGGACACGGGCACCCGTCTCGATGCGCTCATGCAGCTGTGTGTACTCAGATTCGGTATTGGCGAAGTTTCTTCGTTTAGATCGGCGAGTAATGCGGAACGGTAGCCAGGCTGGCCTGAGTTATCCAATGCTGAAGCGCGAAGGGCGGAGGGGGAGGGCGTGGCCTTGGTTGCCTCTGAGGACAAGAGGCTTCCGAGAGCAACTGTTGACGCTGCGAAGCCTTGGCGACTCAGGAGTGAGTAAGTCGAGTTTCTCCAGGGCGTGGGAAACCTGCTTCTGGCTAGCGTCTTCGCTCTTGCCGAGCGCTTCGCCGATAGCTCGGTAACTTTGCTCTTCGAAGAAGCGGAGAATGATCGCTTTACGGTCTTTGTCAGGAAGGCCATCTCGATGGCTTCATCCAGAACTGGCAGGGTCCCATTCTACGTGGTGGTCTCGACGGGCAGTCGTGGACTGCGAAGCGAGTTCTTTTATCTTGGTGGCTCGTCGGCTTTCGGATTGCATATCCTTGGTGTCCAGGGCGGTAGAGGGCATTCTACACTAACCCCCCCGGCCGATTCGACATTCCGCCAACTTTCTTCAAGAAAGTCGCCTAAGCTGCTGGCCCTGTGCAAGCAGCCGCTACTGGCGCTTGTTCTTCGGGCGTTTCACGCCGCGAACTTGCTTCTTCTTGGGAGGGCCTTCTCGCTTCTTTGGTGGCCGATCACGCAGTTGCATCTTGATCGGTAAGCCTATGAATGGCTTCTGCTTGCGGATTTGGTTCTCCAAGTAGCGCTGGTAGTCGTCTGTGATGAGGTTCTTCTTATTGATGAAGAGGACGTAGTGAGGGACCGGAATGGGTCCGTCGTGCTCGGACTTGAGAGCGCTGGCGTAGAGGATATTGAGACGCTTCTGCTTTCGCATTGGCGGAGGATTCTTCGCCATCGCTTGCTCGAACAATCGATTCAATTCACCCGTGCCGACCGGTCGAGAGGCGGCTTCTTGCACCTGCTGGACCACATGGAAGAGGCGCTTCACATGCTGGCCCTTCAGGGCGGATGTGGCGACGAGTGGCGCGTAGTGGAGGAAGAAGAGTTCGCGTCGGATGTCTTCCGTGAGTTGTTCGAGACGCTCCTGACGACTGCCTTCCGGGTGGTAAAGATCGTATTTGTTAGCGAGGATAACGCAGGGTTTGCCTTCATCGAGGATGATTCTAGCAATGCGGCGATCTTGGGCGGTGATGCCAGCGGCCCCATCGACAATCAGCGCACAAATGTCAGCGCGGCGAATGCTCCGCTCGGAGCGCATCACGCTGAAGACTTCGACCGAGTTGTCGATCTTCGTGCGACGGCGGATGCCCGCCGTGTCGATCAAATTAAAGTTCTTGCCCCCGAGTTCGTAGGGGATGTCGACGGAATCACGGGTCGTGCCCGCGATGTCGCTTACGATCGTGCGCTGCTCACCTAAGATCGCGTTGATGAGGGAGCTCTTGCCGACGTTGGGTCGTCCGATAATGGCGACTTTGATAGGTTCTTTGGTCGGGATGGCTATCTGATGTGTCGGCGGAGGGAGTTTGCCGAGTTGCTCGTCTACGCGACCGAGTAGTTCATCGAATCCGCGCCCATGGGCAGCGCTCGTAGTTTGATATTGATCGAAACCGAGTGAGGCGAATTCGAGTTCCTTGCTGGCGTGATTGTCGTGGTCGATCTTATTGACTAATAAGATGACAGGGTGATTGGTCTGGCGGAGTTGCCTTGCCAGCGTCTCGTCTACTGAACTAATCCCCGAAGCACCGTCGACGACGAATAGGATCAGGTCAGCCGTTTCCATGGCGATATCCACTTCGGCGGCGACCTGCTCGGTAAAGCCGTCGTCAAGCGCTGCGCCGATACCACCGGTGTCGATGATCGAGAACGGATGCTCACCCGAAGTTCGTGCTGGAGCCGTGATGCGGTCGCGCGTCACGCCTGGTTGGTCATGAACGATCGCAATGCTGCGGCCTGCGAGGCGATTGAAGATCGCTGATTTGCCCACATTTGGGCGACCCACAATTGCCACGAGGTGCCTTGCGGGTTCGGGATTCTCCTTTGTCGTTTTCTCTAGTGCCATGACCGGCCCGGACCTTGGCCGACGCTGCCGCCCGTGTAAACCATTCGTTCTGGACCTGGACTAGGCAGATCCGACAAGGTTGCGCATGACCCAAAGTTCTCGAGTCGCTTCTATCGATGCCTTCCGGGGCTTCGTCATGTTACTGATGATGGCGGAGGTTATTCGTTTGGGGAGCGTGGCCGAAGCGTTTCCAGACAGTGGATTCTGGGAGTTCCTGGCCTTCCATCAGTCTCACGTCAGTTGGGTAGGCTGTTCGTTGCATGATCTTATCCAGCCGTCCTTCTCGTTCCTCGTGGGTGTCGCGTTGCCGTTCTCGATTGCTAGCCGTGTGGCGAGAGGTCAATCTCGTGGATTCATGTTAGGTCATGCGCTGTGGCGAGCACTACTCTTGATTCTGTTAGGTGTCTTTCTACGTTCGGTGCATTCGGATCAAACGAATTGGACCTTTGAAGACACGCTTTCCCAGATTGGACTAGGGTATCCGTTTCTCTTTCTCTTGGGTTTGCAATCGGTTCGAAATCAGCTCGTCGCGTTGGGCGTGATTCTGATCGGCTATTGGCTTGCTTGGGCAATGCATCCGTTGCCGGGCGAAGGGTTCGACTATGCTGCCATTGGCGCTTCTGCCGATTGGCAGCATCATGCGCAAGGCTTCGCTGCGCATTGGAATAAGCATCTGAACCTTGGCAGTGCGTTTGATCGCTGGTTCCTCAATCTCTTTCCGCGTTCTGATGCCTACGTGGTCAATGGCGGCGGCTACCTGACGCTAAGCTTTATCCCAACCTTGGGCACGATGATTCTCGGATTGTTGGCTGGAAACTGGATCAAAGCGGATCTCGCGCCCGTTGCGCTGATTAAGCGATTCCTTGTCGCGGGTATGTTAGGATTGGTTCTGGGGCAACTGCTGCATTCTCTGGGCCTTTGCCCCATCGTGAAACGAATCTGGACCCCAAGCTGGATCCTCTTCAGCGGGGGCTGGTGTTTCCTTATCCTAGCAGCCTTCTATGCGATCCTTGATTGGCGCCAGTGTCAGAAATGGGCCTTTCCATTGGTCGTCATTGGGATGAATTCAATCGCTGCGTATTGCATCGCTCATCTCATTCACCACTTCACGGTCAGTAACATTCAGACTCATCTCGGGCAGAACATCTTCGGCATTGCGGGTGCTGGTTATGCTCCGTTGGTGGAAGGGATCGCGGTGCTCGCGGTGTTCTGGCTTATTCTGTTCTGGATGTACCGGCGGAAGTTGTTCCTGCGGATTTAGGAGCGGCATTCCAATACGAGCACAGAATTGTATTCGCAAGTGGCTGACTGACTGTTAGCATTCGTGCTTGAACGTGATTTCTATCGACTGCAATCATTGAGGAGCGCCTTTGGATGTCAGCGAAGAGGCGCGGTATGTGACGTGCCTCTTCTGCGCGTCTAAGCTAGCGATTCAGCATTCGGAAAGTGCGATTTACACAACGGTGTCGGCGCCTAAGGAGACGATTCAAGAGTTGTCTGAGAATATCAAGATGCTGCAGTTGCAGCGCGATATTGATCAGCTAGACCGCGAATGGCAGCAGGCTCACGAGAGCTACGTCGTTAACACTAGAAGCGGGCCCAAGCCGCCCTCGATCGATGAGACCCTCTTTGGTGTAGGGATGGCGGTGGTGGGAATCGTCTTTGTCGCAGGGGCAATTGCTTTGGGGAATTGGCCCTTCTTGCTCGATGGGCTTCTCATTCCTGCTGGTATCTTTACCGCTAAAGGCGCCTACGATTACGCGGAAGATTATCAGAGCGTGAAGGGGCGCTATCGCGGCGAGGTTGGCCGGGAGATTCAGTTGTCGTGCCACTGTATCGAAGTTCGTGTAAGCCTGGCCCAGGTATTGAACACTTTGAATACTCAGCCGTGAATCTGCGATGGCGAGAGGATTGAGTTGGTGTGATTGCGGGCTGGCCTGAGAGTCAAAGCGGTAGTGTAAGGTGACCGGTCGGAAATGATAGAAAAGTTGGCCATAGAGGTAGGTGAAGCAGCCGAGTTTGGTGGAATGAAAGCCAGCTTTCCAAAAGTCGCCCTTCCGATCGGTGGCGGGCACCCCTGATGCATAGGTGGCGATGTAGACTTCGCCATAGGTTTCATCCACGAAATGGTTCTCGAGGAATGTTAGGAGTTCGTCGGCCATCTGTAGGTATTTCTCTTCTTCGGTCAGGTAGTAAGCGAGGATACCCGCATTGAAAGCTTGCTCTAATATCCACCATTCTTTGGCCGCTTCGGGCGCGAAATCGCGCTTGCCGGTCTGCCAGTTGTGGTTGGCAAAGAGGCCGCCGTTCGTGGCGTCCCAAGCTTCGTGGTCTGCGAGATTGTAGTCGAGGATCTCATCTATCAGCTTCCGCATGCCCGAGAGGTAGCTTGCCTCCGGAGAAATGAGATGAAGTTCGGCCAGCATCCAGGCAGTTTTGAGAATATGCCCCGGGTTGACCACGGTGTGCGAGGTGTCGATCTGCCAGTCACTATCATACCTCTCAGGAAAGCCAAACGCGACCGAAGGGTCGTCCATTGCCGGTATAAGATGATCCACAATCTGTTGCACTAACAAGAATGCGTGATCGCAGTCAACAGTCGATCCCGAGATCTGGAAGCGACGCACAAGGTAGGTATTCAAGGCGTCGACTGTGGGGAGGAACCCCTTTTCCGATAGGCCGGTGTAGTCCGGAGTGGCGTCCTCATAGTAGCCCTCAAATCAACTGTGCGAATCCTAGCGTTTCAGGTTGGCATTGGTTCCCATGGTCAACCAAGTGCGGTCAACGGCCTGGTCAGCCGCGAGGATCAAAGTCGATGGCCCTAACAAGGCGTAATTTTGAAAGAATGACCACTTGCTCTGATTGGATCAAGATGAGGTCGGCGTTCCATCTCTCGCAGTTTCCACGATTCATCCGTCGTTGGTAGCGTCCCAGAAATGGGCGTATTTGAAATCCAGGGCGTTGCGAGCAAGATTCAGATAAGTTTCATCTCCGGTGAGCATGAACGCTTTGGCAAAGCCGAAGGCGTGTCGTGACTGCGTGAGGATCGTCTTGCGTCCGTTGATCGCGTTTCCCATCCGATCGACGTCTGTGAAGAAGCCTCCGTGGAGAGGGTCTTGCGAGTTCTTCCAAAAATCCGCTCTCTCTTTGCCGAACGTGATCGCGCTTTGATAGTTGGTAAGGCCTTGACTTTTTGGAACGTATTGACCCTGATAGAGATTTAGGTGCAAGAGAAGCCAGGCAATCCCGAGCGGCCTGATGTTGGGTGAAGAGGGAGGATCCGTAAGCACGTCCAAATAGGGATGTGAGTTGCGAAATCAAGTGGACGAGTGTGCCGCTCCATACTCTGTCGTGGGGAAAGTGGCAGTTTGATTCGTGGGGTTACTAAGAGAGTGGCAAGATCCACCGTGGTGATGATCTGAAGTAAGTTTTCTTAGGCATGGAAGAAGCTCAAAAGAAAGTGGACAACG
>CALLLI010000437.1 GCA_938082635.1 uncultured Verrucomicrobiales bacterium | reverse complement strand
AGGCGCAGGCATCTTTGAGGCAATGAAGAGTATTACGACGACTCTGGCATTACGCGGGATAAACGTGAGCAAAAGCCTGGCCGACCTCATTAGAGGTGGTGCCATGCCTGCCAAACCTAGTTCCCGCTAATCGGTTACGTTCAATGATCTACGTCAATCGTTTGACTGCGGTGTGAATCCACTTGCCACGTTTTCGTTAGGCTTGTGCGCTAGCAACTTGAATCCGCCCCAACTAAAACTTGCCTAAAATGGCGAAATAGGGGCAATGGGCCTCAACGTTTGGACTGTGAAGGTAGAACAAAGCCATCTTTTGAAGACTGCCTGGCCATGTTAGCTGAATCTGCGAGAAATCGGAAACGCGTCCCCGTTCTATCGTAAAACCAACAATCGAAAACTCTTTTGCCAAGTCCAACAGACTCCTGGCGAACTTGTTTAGATCAGTGTCTCACGATTCCGGTGGCGCGATCATTAGCGGGTTCATTGAGTGAGGGGGATTCCCGTTCGCCGCTGAGAAGCTACAAGAATTCAACTCATTGACTGCCAAGCTGGGTGCTTCGAGTAAGTTTGTCGGTCTTAGGGCCGGCGAAGATCCGGCGGGCTCTTTGATGTGGATCCAGGGACTGCCGGACACTGAGAATCTTTTCTTCAGATTGATCCGTTGGACGAGCGCTTTCGAGTCTTGTCACGACCGATGTTGAGCGGGCTTTCACAGAGCTACTAAACCGCGACTTGCCTGACAGTGCGCTACTGGGGACTGCCGACGGCATGATACGTGAAGCGGCGAAGACTGACCCTGCCGGGGCTCTACGACAACTCAGCCGTCTCGCGCTGAACGAAGGCTTTGCTGATGCCAAAGGTTACCGAGAAATGCGAGATCGTGTGTATCGGCGTACCCTGCGTCGATGGGCGAAGCGAGAGCCAGAAGGGGCGAAGGCTTTTGTGGAAACGCTAGCTGATCCTGAAGAGCAGGCTGTTGCCCTGAAAGCGATTGCCGCAGATTATTAGCGTGGAAGACGATTGGAGCCTGCCGCAGTCCAAGGAATATTGATCATTTCCGAAGACGAAGAAGGGCGAGCCCTTGCGGACTCGCCCTTGCAAATAACCTTTCGGTTAGGAGACAGATTACATCATGCCGCCCATGCCACCCATGCCACCACCGTGATCGTGGCCGTGGTCAGCTGCAGCTTCCTTTTCAGGGACCTCGCTGATCAAGCACTCCGTTGTGAGGAGGAGACCGGAGATAGAAGCGGCGTTCTGCAGAGCGCTACGTGTCACCTTAGTAGGATCGACGACGCCAGCAGCGATGAGGTCACAATATTCGCCAGTAGCGACGTTGTAGCCTTCTTTACCTTTCTTCACACGCTCAACGATGAGAGCGCCTTCGACACCGGCATTGGCTGCCAACTGACGAAGAGGCGCTTCGATCGCGCGGCGCACGATATCGACACCTGTTAGGATGTCCCCTTTAGCCTTCACCTCGTCGAGACACTTCTGTGCGCGGATGAGAGCCGTGCCACCGCCTGCGACGATGCCTTCTTCCACAGCAGCGCGCGTGGCGTGAAGGGCGTCTTCGACGCGAGCTTTCTTCTCTTTCATCTCAGTCTCGGTAGCAGCACCGACATTGATGACAGCAATACCACCGGCCAACTTGGCGAGACGCTCTTGGAGCTTCTCACGGTCGTAATCGGAAGTGGTCTCTTCGATCTGACGGCGGATCTGCTGAACGCGACCGCTGATGTCATCGGATTTGCCTTCGCCTTCGACGAGAGTGGTGTTCTCTTTGTCGATGGTGACACGCTTGGCGCTACCGAGGTCGGAGATGTCCACGTTCTCGAGCTTGATGCCGAGGTCTTCCGTGATGACGCGACCACCCGTGAGGATAGCGAGGTCTTCGAGCATTGCCTTACGGCGATCACCAAAGCCAGGAGCTTTGACAGCAGCCACATTGAGGGTGCCGCGGATCTTGTTGACGACGAGGGTAGCGAGAGCTTCGCCTTCGACGTCTTCAGCGATGATGAGGAACGGACGACCGCTCTTGGCAACTTTCTCGAGAAGAGGAAGCATGTCCTTGAGGTTCGTGATCTTCTTCTCGTGGATGAGGATAAGAGCATTCTCTAACACAGCTTCCATGGAATCCGTGTTCGTCACCATGTAAGGAGAGAGGTAGCCTTTGTCGAACTGCATGCCTTCAACCACTTCGAGAGTGGTGTCGATGCCTTTAGCTTCTTCCACCGTGATGGTGCCGTCCTTGCCGACCTTGTCCATGGCGTCAGCGATGATGCCACCGATGGTCTCGTCCCAGTTAGCGGAAACCGTAGCGACCTGAGCGATTTCTTTGGCGTCCGTCACTTGGACGGAAATGTTGCCGAGTTCTTCCACAATCGCACTAGAAGCGAGCATGATACCACGCTGGAGGTCTGTAGGGTTCGCGCCTGCGGTCACGTTGCGGAGGCCTTCACGGTAGATGGCTTCAGCGAGGACCGTAGCCGTCGTGGTGCCGTCACCAGCAACATCAGACGTCTTGGAGGAGACTTCGCGGATGAGCTGAGCGCCCATGTTCTCGTACTCGTCTTCGAGTTCGATCTCTTTAGCCACTGTCACACCGTCTTTGGTGATGGTTGGACTGCCGAATTTCTTGTCGAGGATGACGTTGCGACCGGATGGCCCGAGCGTGCATTTGACGGCGCGAGCGAGTTTCTCGACACCACGGAGGAGTGACTGGCGAGCTGCTTCGTCGAAGGATAATTTCTTTGCCATAGTAGTTTCTAAGGTAAGTGTGTGTTAAGTCTTGTGATTGAGTTAGCTGACGATTCCGAGGATGTCGCTTTCGTTGACGATGAGGTGCTCTTCGCCATCGATCTTGACGTCAGTGCCGCCGTATTTGCTGATGAGGACGACGTCGTCGATCTTGACAGAGAAGTCGATGACCTTGCCTTCGTCGTTCTTGCCTGTGCCGAGAGCCACCACTTTAGCTTCTTGTGGCTTTTCTTTGGCGGTGTCAGGGATGATGATGCCACCGGAGGCGACTTCTTCTGCTTCGACGCGCTTCACGAGCACTCGTTGCCCGAGAGGTTGGATGTTACTAGCCATAGGTTTAGTGTTACGTTATGTTGTGTTTCGGTTGTATTGTGGTGATCTCCCAGTCCAAAAATTTGACGGCTGGGAAAACTGGTTAAAAGACCGAGGACCGACGCGTAATGGTCCGTCCCCGGTCGAGAGTGTTATTGCTTCTGGTCGTCTACGACTTCGAAGTCGGCATCGACTACTTTGCCCTTTGCTTGCTTGGGTTCATTGCTTTCGCCTTCAGCGGCATCCGCTGCAGTTTCGGCTCCTTGAGCGGCAGTAGCTGCGGCGGCCGCGGCTGCGGTTGGATCCATGCCTTCTGCGCCACCGGCGTCTTGGTAGAGAAGCTCGGCGATGCTTTGGACGGCTGTTTGCAAGACTTCTGTCTTCGCTTTGATCTCGTCGAGATCGTCGCCAGTCATCACTTCTTTCACGTCAGCGATGGCGGCTTCGACAGGTTGCTTCTTGTCGTCAGGGATTTTGTCTCCCAGTTCACCGAGTTGTTTCTCAGTTTGGTAGACCATGTTCTCAGCGACGTTGCGCGTCTCGACCATTTCTTTAGCTTTCTTGTCCGTCTCGGCATGTTCTTCAGCTTCCCGCTTGGCGCGTTCGATCTCATCATCCGTCAATCCGCTTGAACCGGTGATGGAAATCTTCTGCTCTTTGCCAGTGCCTTTGTCCTTGGCAGAGACGTGGAGGATGCCGTTGGCGTCGATGTCGAAGGTGACCTCGATTTGAGGGACTCCGCGAGCGGCCAATGGAATGCCGTCCAGCCGGAAGGTTCCGAGGCTCTTGTTGTCCCGAGCCATGGGGCGCTCACCTTGGAGGACGTTGATCTCAACCGAGGGCTGATTGTCCGAGTAGGTCGAGAAGCTTTGCTGAGCTTTCTTTGGAATGGTCGTGTTGCGCGGGATCATCGCCGTGGCGACGCCGCCAGCGGTCTCGATGGCGAGCGAGAGTGGCGTGACGTCTAGCAAGAGCACGTCCTTCACATCGCCTTGAAGGACGCCGCCTTGAATCGCAGCACCGATGGCGACCACTTCGTCTGGATTGACGCCTTTGTGAGGGTCTTTTCCAGCGAGATCCTTGGCTGTTTCATAAACCATGGGCATGCGGGTCATGCCGCCCACGAGCACGAGCTCATTGATCTCTGAAGTGCTAAGCTTGGACTCTTTCAAACACTCGATAACAGGCGTCTTCGTGCGTTGGAAGAGCTCGTCACACATCTGCTCCAGCTTGGAACGGGTGAGTGTCTTCTGAATGTGCTTGGGTCCACTCGCATCTGCTGTGATGAACGGCAGGTTGATTTCGTAAGTCTGTGCAGAGGATAGCGCTATCTTGGCTTTCTCCGCTTCTTCTTTAATACGCTGAAGGGCGTCTGGTTGACCGCTGAGTTCGATGCCCGTGTCTTGGCTGAACTCGTCGACCACCCATTCGATGATCTTGTTGTCCCAGTCGTCACCGCCGAGTTGCGTGTCGCCATTGGTAGCGAGGACTTCGAAGACACCGTCACCAATTTCGAGGACAGAGATATCAAACGTGCCACCTCCAAGGTCATACACGGCGATCTTCTCATCGCTCTTCTTATCGAGGCCGTAAGCGAGCGAGGCTGCTGTGGGCTCGTTAATGATGCGCTTCACTTCGAGGCCAGCAATTTCACCAGCGGCCTTTGTCGCATTCCGCTGCGAGTCATTGAAGTAAGCAGGGACCGTGATCACGGCTTCTGTGATGACTTCGCCTAGCTTCGCTTCGGCATCCGCCTTGAGCTTGGCGAGGATCATGGATGAGATTTCTTGAGGGCTGAAGACCTTCTTCTCGCCATCAACAGTCACCTCGATGTGGGCGTCGCCACTTGCGGCTTCCACGATGTTGTAAGGGACCTTGCCGTCGTCATCGGTGAGCTCAGCATACTTGCGGCCCATGAGGCGCTTGGCTGAGAAGACGGTGTTCTCGGCGTTCGTGATGGCCTGACGTTTGGCTGCTTGGCCAACGAGACGTTCTCCATTCTTGGCGAAGGCGACCACGGATGGAGTGGTGCGTGCGCCTTCTGAGTTCTCAAGGACGACGGGCTCCCCGCCTTCCATGACGGACATGCATGAATTGGTCGTTCCGAGGTCGATTCCTAAAATTTTTCCCATAGTAGATTGCTCCTTTCGGTAAGTGTCGGTGCGCAGACCTTGGTTGAGGGGGGGCCGCAGTTGTTGTTCTGGATGAGATTAAGCAGAGCCGGTGCCATTGCTGTAATTATTTCATAATATGCTTCTGGTAAGTTAGTTGCGGGCATTATGGGAATTGAGCTCCACTTGCCAAATGTGCCGATTTGGGACAGAATGGCACTGCGCCAGCTTGACCGTGCGTCACTCCGTCACTTACCAGCGA
>CALLLI010000436.1 GCA_938082635.1 uncultured Verrucomicrobiales bacterium | reverse complement strand
TGCGTGCATTGGCCGCGAGGTCGACGGGCAAATGATCGCCGTCGAGCTGGCCACTAGCATCGTTGCGATACCGGTACTGCGTTCCGAAGCGCTGGCTTCCAACTGCGGTGGAGAGCCCACCGATGCTTCCATAGCCATTGTTGTTCAGCAGGAGAATGGTCAGTTTGATACCTTCTTGCACCGCAGTGATGAGTTCCTGCGACATCATGAGATAGCTGCCATCCCCCACCATGACAAAGATCTCACGCGTGGGATCGGCCATCTTGGCTCCGAGCCCGCCCGCAATCTCGTAGCCCATGCAAGAGTAACCGTATTCCAAGTGATAGCCTTTGGGATCACGCGTGCGCCAGAGCTTATGCAAGTCACCGGGCAAACTTCCCGCCGCACAAAGTACGATATCGCGCTCATCAGAAGCATCGTTGACCGCGCCAATTACTTCACCCTGACTGACAGGGACTCCATGGTTTAAGTGATAGACCTCTTCAACCACCTTGTCCCATGAATGGTTCCATTCGGCGGCTTTTGCGCGATAGGCGTCTTCAACGGCGTAGCTTTCCAGGGCGGCTTCCAGCTCTTCTAGCACAGCGCGAGCATCGCCCACCAGAGGAAGTGCTCCGTGCTTGAAGGCATCGAAATCGGTCACGTTGATGTTGATAAAACGCACGTTGGGATCCTGCCAAGCCGTCTTCGAGGCCGTGGTGAAATCGCTATAGCGCGTGCCAATGCCGATGACAAGATCCGCCTCAGCCGCCACGACATTCGCACCTTCTGTTCCGGTCACGCCAGCCGCGCCGAGGTTGCAAGGATCATCATATCGCAGGGCGCCCTTGCCCGCCATGGTCTCGGCCACGGGAATGCCGGTGCGTTTTACAAAGCCGCGAAGAGCCTCCGTCGCTTCACTATAAATGATTCCCCCGCCAGCGATGATCATAGGACGCTTGCTAGACTTGATCCAATCAACGGCCCGGTGCAGCAAGTCACGGTCTGGTCGCGGACGAGCGATGGTCCAGACTCTCTTCTCAAACAGCTCGTCTGGGAAATCGAACGCCTCGGCTTGGACATCTTGGGGCATGGCCAGGGTAACAGCCCCGGTATCGCCTTGAGAAATGAGTACACGCATGGCCTCGGGCAACGAGGTGATAAGTTGTTCGGCGCGGTTGATCCGATCCCAGTAACGGGAGACCGGCTTGAACGCATCGTTCGCGCCGTGGTCTTGCGTGTGCGGCATTTCGATCTGCTGCAACACCGGGGCGCCATTTCGTCTAGCAAAGATGTCACCAGGAAGGAGCAATACGGGAATACGATTCACCGTGGCCAGGGCAGCTCCAGTGACCATGTTGGTCGCTCCCGGCCCAACCGAGGTGGTGCAGGCAAAGGTGCCCAATCGGTTCTTCACCTTCGCATACGCCACCGCGGAGTGAACCATGGCTTGCTCATTGCGACACTGATAGTATTTGAACTCAGGATCCTGATGAAGCGCCTGGCCCAGGCCAGCGACGTTCCCATGGCCAAAGATGCCGAAGCAACCGGCGAAGAACTGATGTTCCTGTCCATCACGGGCAACGTACTGGTTCTTGAGGTAGGAGAATGTTGCTTGAGCTACTGTTAGACGAGGCATGTGAGGAAGGGTTTTTAAAGACAAAAATAGGGGGACAGAAAGAAGAGATCAAGACAGGGTGGCTAGTTTTAGTTGTCCGCACGGACGTTTGACCAGAGTAGCTTGTTGAGGTCGGATTGTTGAGGTCGGATTGTTGCAGAAGTCTCCGAGCATGTCCTTCGAAGTGCTGCTGTCCAGCTTCATTTAAGGCGGTGATGTAGTAACCCACTCCTCGCTCAATCATGGGCATGGAAATCTCGCCAACCGGAGAACCACTGAAAGTAATCGGCAGTGATTGCCGATCATTGGCTCCAACAAGCAAATGCCCGGCTGCATCTTCGTAGAGACCTGTATCTAGGCCAGTCCCCCAATCACAGAGCAGCTCAACGAGGACATTCTTAAACTTCAGAGCAATGTCATCCTGCCGTAACCACGAATCATCGATAGCGAAGTTTCGACGCTCCTCCTTACTTTGCAGACAATTAACGAACTCATGCTCGAGAGTAGATCCCCCGAAATTGATGAGCTTCCCATGTGAGGTGTTTGTCAGCATGAGATCGTGAAGCAACTGAGCACGATGCTTATCAGTCAGAGCCGCGACTTTCTTCAACTCGAAGACCGCACCACCTCCCACGACAAGATCAATGAAATACTCCTTGGAGAATCCGCCATGCGACACCTCAATGCGCACCTCTGACCGAGCACTATCGTCGAGACAGGACTCAAGAGCCCTTCCGTACACCCTCTCGGAAGCAAGGCAGGTGAGTATCCGATGAACCTCAATACCCTTCCCCACGACATCGTAAGCCAGACGCGCAAAGTCCGGCTGAGAATGATCCTTAAACACGAAGGGCGCAGTAATCGGCATCTCTTTCTGTCCCCCTATTTCTGTCTCTAAAATCCACCTTTCTCTTCCACAAAGGCGAAGAGTTCATCGCGGTAAGGCATGAAGTTCGCGCAGCCATGACGAGTCACCACAATCGCCCCGCAGGCATTCCCCATGCGACAGGACTTGTAGTGATCCCAGCCTTCTAGATAGCCATAAATAAAACCGGTCGCAAAGGCATCCCCCGCTCCAAGGACATTCACGATCTCCACCGGAAACCCTGGCACCGGCTGCGCACTCCCATCTGGCAGGTGGATACTCGCGCCATCGCTCCCGCGCTTCACGATCAGCGCTTCTACACCCAACTTAAGAATACCCGCAATGGCATCGTCCAAATTGCCTCGAATTTCCGGAGCAGACATTTGCTGATGCTGAACCGTGATTTGCTTAGGATCTGTAAGCATCGTCGCCAACACCTCTTCCTCAGTACCAATAGCGACATTCACCCGAGGCAACAATGCTCGGGTCGTGATGCCAAAGGCACGCGCATCATGCCACTGATCCTGACGGAAATCCAAATCGAGCATCACCGGGACTTCAGAGCGCACCGCCTCTTCCACAGCGAAGAAGGCCGCGCTCCGGCAGGGCTCTTTGCTCAAGGCCGTACCGGATATTTCCAGACAGCGAAACTGACTAACATTGACCGATAGCACATGATCAATGGTCATCGCATTGTCTGCGCAGTTCTCACGATAATAGACCAACGGGAAACGATCTGGCGGCTCGATGCCAAGAACGACTGCGCTAGTACGAGTGCCAGGAATGCGTGGGATGAACTTCGTTTCGACGCCTTCGTCCTTGAGAAACTTGAGCAGGAAATCCGCGACTTTATCGTCACCCATCCCGGTCAACAAAGCCGCTTTCATTCCCAGTCTCGTGAGACCGGTAGCGATGTTTAGAGGAGAACCGCCGGCAAAGGCACCGAATCCGGTAATCTCTTCAAACGGCGCCCCGATGTCGCTCGAGTAGAGATCGATCGAAGAGCGGCCGTAAGTGAGAAGATCGTAGGATTTATCAGACATGTAGGCCTAATTACCTGATTCTGCCGACCCATTGCCAGGGTATTCGTAGACGATTGCTTCCCGGTCATTCCGGACGAGCAAGAGCCGCCCGGCTAGGACCGGATGATTCCACGTCTTGCTCGAAAGAGCGTCAAATCGATGCACGATCCGTTCTTCTTCCGGAGTCGCCTCCACCAGGACGATCTCGCCATCCTCAGCCTGGACGAGAAGCTTATCCCCCACACCTAACACCTGCCCATGGCTGAAACGAGTCCCACGCCAGGTGCGCTGCCCCTCTGCCAACTCCACACACACAAGACGCCCCTCATCAAGCCCATAGACATGATCATTCCGCAGGACCATGTCGGCAAATTTGGTCTTCAGCTTGTTGTTCCTCCAAATCTCCTCGGGAGTGCCAGACGCAAGATCGATGAGATGCGAACCACGCCCATACCCCACACTCACAAGGACTTTGCTGTCTCCGATGATCAGCGGAACCGAGGTATGCGCAGGAGCGCCGCCAATGTCATAGGACCAAAGAATCTCGCCCGTGCCTGGAAGATGCCCACTGACACTGCCTTTGTTGTGCACGACAATCTGACGTTTACCAACAAGCGTGCCAAGTGCGGGAGTCGCATACCCAGGTTTCGTATCCCCTGCTCTCCAGCGCGGTTCACCTGTCAATAAATCAAAGGCAGCTAGAGGGCGGTCCTTCGAATCGCCTAACGTGATCACCACCGTATCATCGACGATCAGCGGACTCCCGCTCTTTGCCCACATCAGGTTCCCTTGATCGACTTCCTTCAAGGTGTCTCGCCGCCAGATCACCTCTCCCGTCACTCCGTCAAAGCACAGCAGAAGCCCCGTGGCTCCCAGGGTGTAAACCTTCCCTTCATGCACCGTAGGTGTCGTACGAGGGCCATCACCGCCCATGCTCTCTGAGAAACGCACGTTCTCTCTGTGCACCCACACGGGATTGCCCGTCCGCGCCTCATAACACACAGTCAATTCATCATCCCCGCGCTGCTCCATCGTGTAGGCGAAGGAGCCCGCCACAGCGAAGGCTGACCAACCCAAGCCGATGTTGTGTCGCCAAAGCTCGCGCGGCGTCTGTTCGGCCCAATTGGCCGCCAACTGGCTTCCAGAGACCCAATTATCACGATTTGGTCCCAGAAAGTTGGGGAAATCGCCTGGTAGATTGGTGGTGAGGGGCGAATCATTTGCCATGCCACTCACTTCGAGAGAATCTGCCACTTCGTCCGGTTTGGGCGTCCAAACCCAAGCAAGTTGAGGGAAGAAATCGCCCATGTACCCTTCATGCCGCACGCTTAATCGCAGACCCACAGCGAGCAATCCGACAAGCGCCACCCCAATCAAGCGGCGCGACCAGGTAAGCCCTGATAGGAGCAGAAGCCACACAACGGCCATCACGAGGATCAGAATGATCGTCAGGAGACTCGCTGCCCCACCCCAACCCATATCTTCGTAAGGGGTGAAGCTGAAGACGACTCTTAAAAGAGGCGGAATTACGAGGAGAATGAGAAACAGCTTCCAGCGTAGACGGCGGGATTTCATGAGTTCACGTTGGAGGCACAACCCCGCAGCGTCGAGTCGGAATCGGTGAATCCCACAGCAGTACGGAATTGCCCCTATTGACGTCGCCAATGCGCTCGCCTACCATCCTTGCTATGAGTTTGGGGTCTCTATTGCCGGGTCGTTATGTACAACTGACACTTACCGGAGTTCTAGCGCTTTGCCTGAGCCAGCAGGTCTCCTCGGCGGAAGCCATCGTGATCAATGAGATCATGTACCACAGCAGATTGACCGAATGGAAAGAAGATGATCCCGCTGAATACATCGAACTCTATCATGCTGGCAAGAAGCCTGTTTCTCTAGAGAGCTGGAAATTCTCTTCCGGTGTCCGTTACACCTTTCCGGCAGTCACCGTAGCACCCGGAGATTTCCTCATCGTCGCCGCTGATCCGGAGGCGTTCCGCAAGAAACACCCGAGCGTTGCCACCGTACTCGGCCCATTCCGTGGTCGACTGAGCAATGGCGGTGAGCAGATCACTCTAGAAGACGCAGATGAAAGAACCGTCGATGAGATCACCTACGCTGATTCCGGCCGCTGGGCCGAACGAGTGTCGACCAAGCTGAAGGGCAACGATGATTGGATCTGGCGTGCGCCCCATGACGGAGGCGGCAAATCACTCTCCCTGAAATGTCCCGTGGCGAACAATGAGCACGGGGAACATTGGGCCGCTAGCAACGCGAATGGCGGCACCCCCGGGAAACAGAACGACGTCTACTCTGAGAAGATCGCACCTGTTCTTCTGTCAGTCAATCACCAGCCCGTCATCCCCAAGGCGACTGAGCCGGTTGTCGTTCGTGCTAAGGTAGATCATGCCAGCCAGGTTAGGATGACACTCCACTACAGGCTTGATGGTAAGACTGAATTTCAATCAGTGCCAATGACAGGCGGTGCAGGCACCATCCCACCACAGTTTAACAAAGCGATCGTTCAGTTCTACGTTCACGCAGAAGACTCCAGTGGCTCAGCAGCGGATTATCCAGAGCTGAACCGCGACGAGAATGGCCGACTTACACTGCGTCAGCCCACTTGCCTCTATCAAGTCGACGACTCTTTTAGCCAAGATGCCGAACAAGCTCCTGGCTCCAAGCCAAGCTATCGTATCGTGACCACCAATGCCGAGATCTCTCTCATGAAGAGACTCGCCAGCAAGTCAGGAAGGGGTAACGTCTTCAACAATCACCTCCACCTCACATTCATTGCCGTCGATGGTGTCGAGATCGACGTCCGCTACAACGTCACCGCGCGTATTCGTGGTCATGGGAGCCGCGCAGAGTTTCCTCCTGGCATGCGCGTGTCCTTCCCGAGCGATGATCCTTGGCGTGGCATCACGGACATCAACCTCAATACGCAGTTCACCCAGTCTCAGTCCATCGGTGCGGCAATCCATCAGCTTTTAGGCAGCCACTCCGCAGGCTCCATGCCCGTTGTACTCCAGATGAACGGCACGAACTGGGCGAAGAAGGGCTCCCCCCAATTCGGCTGCTATGTACACAACGAAGTTCTCGATGGGGCCTTTGTTGAACGGCATTTCCCTGGCGAAGAAGACGGCAATCTCTATCGATTGGTGGGAAGCGCCTACCTCAACGAACAGAAGTCGAACATGACGTCGTTCCGAACTCGCTACAACAAGCGCAATCACGGTTCAGACGACGACTACTCTGACATGTTCACCCTCATCGAGACCTTGCGGAAGACGGCTCCGGAAGACACCTACTTTGACCGCGTCAATGAGATCGCCGACCTCGCACAATGGGCCCATTACATCGCCCTCGACGCCCTCATGTGCAACACCGAGGGCGGCATGCCCGACGGACGCGGCGATGACGTTGCCCTCTTCAGACGGCAGAATGGACGTTTCCAATTCGTCCCCTATGACCTCGATTCTATTCTCGGCATGGGAGACGAGGGTCAAAACATCAGCAAAAACGTATTCGGTTATGGCAATATGGCAGGCCTACGCGTGCTCTTCAAGAATCCCAGGTTCCTCAGACTCTACACGGACTCTATCATTCGCCTTACAGAGACCACCTACCGCCCAGAGATCATCCATCGATTAATCGATGAGCAATGGGCCGGCTGGATTCCTGATGAGGCCAAAGAGAACGTGAAAGCTTTCGTCGTGGACCGGATTGCCAACGTCCTGAGCCAGATTCAGTCCTCTACCGTGGTGGCGTCGACACTCGAGCAAGAAGGCGAGTTCTACAAAGCCTCCTCCGCAACGTTTGCTCTCTATGGACGCTTTGATCACCGAACTGTCGTCAGCGTCTCTGTCGGTGGCGAGGAGCCAAAGACCTTCAAAGACACCGGCATGTGGATCATGCCTCCCGATCGCCTCAAGAAGCTCGTCAGACCAGGTATGAATCAAATCCCCGTGGTCATGCTCAATGCCGAGGGCAAAGTCGTCGAGGAAGAACTCATGCGCGTGTGGCTCGATAGCGGTGAGACTAAAAAAGTCAGTGGCACCTTGCCTGACAATGCGACGATTACTTGGACAGCTGAAGACGGTCCCTACTTAATCGAGGGTGAAGTTACCGTGCCAGTAAACGGCACCCTTGTGATTCGAGGAGGCACCACAGTCTACGCTGGTAAGAACGCTAGCCTTGACATCGCTGGCAACCTTCGGGTCGAAGGAAAGCCAAGGAGTCGCGTAACGTTCGCCAAGGATCCTGGAGATCCTGACGGAACCGGCTGGACCCGCATCACGCTAGCCAATGCCACACAACTCAGTGAGGTCGACTGGTTTAACGTAAACGGTCCGATCAACGCGACAGGAAGCATCCACCTCACAAACGCGAACCTTCAAGGCGGCGAGAATTTCTCGATCACTAGCAAAGTGAATATGACCATTAAAGGCTCCACGCTAACGCAGCTGGGTGACACTGCGACACCACTCATGACGGCAAGCGGAAGCGCTACTCTGATACGCTCTCAGCTCTCTCGAGAAGGACGAAGCACGGCTATTCAAGCCATCAAGGGAACGATCGACGCCTTTGCATGCACGTTCCAGCAGGCTTCCGTGCCCGTCCTATCACTCAAACAAGGCTTCATTGATGGATGTGACTTCAACGTAGCTACGAGCGAAACGGGCCCTCTCTGGACGACTTCTGGCACTGAGGTGGTAGCAACGCGCAATAGATCGGTCGGCGGAAAGGGTGCGACTCTAGTCGACAATCTGCTCAAGCGAGATCTTGCCGCAGCCGATTGCAACTTCCTATCACAACCTCCTTCAAAGATCTCCAATGGCCAAGTCACCTTCCTGATTGGAGGCGAGGGACTTTCCGAGTTCCGTTACCAAGTGAATGATGGCGAATGGGCTGACCCCATTTCTCTGAGAAAGGAAGCCTCCCAAGATCTAACTCTAGATCTCCCGCCGGGAGAACACCTCATCCGTCTGATTGGTAAACACGTTTCCGGTCGATGGCAGACCGAGCCCCAAGCAACCGAATCACGCTCATTTGAGATCGTCCCCGGCCTTCCAGCAGTCGCTCTCAGCGAAGTGTTAGCCGTCAATAAGTCCTCGCACAGGATTAACGGCAAGTTCAACGACTACATCGAGCTGCAGAATCTCAGCCCCGAGCCCCTTGACCTTGCCGGGTTCTCACTAAGCGATGACCCAGACAAACTTTCAGAATACACCTTTCCTGCTGAAACTGTCTTGGCCCAGGGGAGCTTTCACGTTGTCGCCGCGACGAAGGGTGATTTAGGCTTCGCTCTCAGTGGCGACGGCGACGCTGTCTATCTTTCACACGACGGTGAGATCATTGATTCTGTCACTTTCGGCCTTCAACTCGTCGATCACTCAGTCAGCCGTGCAGAGGATGGCTCGTGGACACTTTCCACACCTACGCCTAACACAGCAAACTCACGCTTGCCGTTGGGAGATTCTAAGTCGCTGCGCTTCACCGAATGGTTTGCCATCCCCGATCTCCGCTCTCCCGATGAGTTTCTCGAACTCACAAACACATCCCAGGCTCCTATCGATCTCGGCGGCATGACGATCACTGACCGCATGCCTAACAAATCGGTGTGGAAGCCCTTTCCTCCCCTATCCTTCATTGGAGCAGAGAGCAGCCAGGTCTTCTTAGCCGATGGCTCACCAAAGAAAGGCGCCAACCACCTGGACTTCAGCCTTAGCAATGAGGGCGAAGCAATTGGTCTGTTTGATCAAGATGACCGAATGGTCGACTTCGTCATCTACGGCCCGCAAGCGACAGGCATTTCTCAAGGCCGGGCCGATGATGGAGCACTGGTCTACGCCGAGCCCAGCCCAGGCGCAGAAGTCTCTGAGACTGGGGCTGACACACCATCCGTCTTTTCTAACATTCGCATATCAGAAATTCACTATCACCCTTCGACAGTCGATGACGAAGAATTCATCGAGCTGGTCAACGCCTCTGATCAACCGGTCTCCCTGGAATCGCTTGCCTTTGTCAGTGGGATCGAACACGAGTTCGCCAGCCAGGAACTAGCCCCGCAAACTCGAGGCGTGGTCGTGAAAGATCGCAAAATCTTTACCAAGCGCTACGGCACCGAAGCTACGATCCTCGGAGAGTATAAGGGAAAACTCAGCAACAGCGGTGAGCGCCTTTCTCTCGCAACAGATGCAGGAGAAACCCTGATCGAATTTGACTACAAAGACAAGTGGCACAAATCCACCGACGGGAAGGGCTACTCGCTCATCCTGACAGATATCAACAGCACACAACTGGCAGCCAAGAAGGCCTGGCAACCCAGCGACGAGATCGGCGGCAACCCCGGCAAGTAAGCGAAGCTATCGACGCAAACCTGACCTAACTTTTCCATGAGAAGAACGGCAAATGCACTGGTGACCAGCATCACCATGCTCTTAATCACGGGATCATCCTTAATCGCTCAGCGTAATGATCCTTTCAGCGGCTTCCGAAACCTCTTCCCAGGAGGCGGCGGACAGCAGTCGGCAACATCCCCGAGCCAAACTGGCAACACGCCGCGGCAAACGGAGCCCATCCCTGTGCAGACCAGCAAGAGCGCAGAGATCCTAAGACTGCTCTACGCCAACAAACGTCCGGAAGCGATCACGGAATCGGCGAAGCATCTGACCAGCCTTGTCCCAGCCTTCCTAGAAATCGATCCGACCAAGCGAAGTGCCTACAACAGCGAAATGAACTTTGGTCCATTCGCCAAAGTCTATGGCTTAGTCGACGAAGTACTCGCGGCTCTCCACCCCAAGGAGAATGCCGCCGTCGAAAACCTCATCACTCACGCAGTAGTTTCAGAGATACTGCAAGATACCACTAGTGCTCTCAAAGGTTACCAGAAAGTTCTCGAGGCCGATTCGAACCACGACGGTGTTCGGGCCAGACTAGCGCTCCTAGCGATCGAGGCTGGCGATCAGAAACTAGGGATTCAAACTCTCCAGGGGATCAGCAAACCCTCCATCGCGTTGTTAGGCCAGGAGCTGTCCAATCGCGTTCAATCAAGGCCAGAGAACCAGTACGATCAACGACTCGACTATGTCGAAGCCCTCGCGATCTATTTCGAGCAAGTCGATCCCACCACTTACATTTCAGCGGACTGGCTACCCATGCTCTTCGACAATTCGATCGGCCAAGGCAATCGGAGCAATGAGATTCGCCTCAACGATCTCTACACCAGTTCCACTGGTTCCATGGGCTACAGCAATGACGACCAAGAGGCAGCGTCACAACCCCTCAAGGCCAGGCGCGCAAACATTCATGATCGCTTGTGCCGCGCGCTGATCGCCTTGCCACAATTCTCGACCCTCGGCTTTCAACGGCTTTCAGGTTTAGCCACGAAAGACGAGACCAAGTTACCCGAATTCAAACAACTAGCACAGCAACTTCTAGTCACTCAAGCGCCACTCCCCAAGCGTCCGGAGTCGCTTCCAAACAACGGCCAGGGCTACCAATCCAACTACCGCCAGGATTGGGTTCCGTTCCTCTCCCCTGCGGAGTTCTTGCTCTCTCTCTCCGTAAAAGAGAATGATGCCTCGCATCTCCAGAAGACAGTCATTCCTGCGCTCGAAGCGGCTGACCGCACAGACACGGCCAACTTTCTAAAGGAAATGTTAGCGCTATCGAAAGCTCTAGACAGTGCCTTTATGGACCAGGCGGTGAGCATGATGAAGAAGGGCTATCCAGACATCGCCGTAGGAAATCTTGTACGCCGCCTGCTCGAAATGGTGGAAGCACGAGAATCAGAGACGGGCATAGGCCCCATCCTAATGGCCTATTTCGAGGCGATCCGCAATGATACCTATCAATCGCCTCAATTCGTCTACACTTATGGACAGGCACAGTCTTTGAAAGGGAGTGAGGCCTTCTCGAAGCTCATCGATGACGCCGCCGTCGCGATGTTAGGCCCGGTTGATGGGCAGGCAGCATTCATTCAGCAACACTATCAGCCGAATCACCACAATCCCGCGTCACCTGGAAATTCGATCCGCAACTACGTCGCCTTCCTACGGCAAATGATCCAGTCTCCAGCCATGGCCGCCACGCCACTAAAGAAAGCCGCCGCACTGAAGTTGATCCACCCAAATGACTACCAAATCCGCAGTCAGATCAACAACAGCTTGCAGTCTTACCGCATGCGCAACAAGTCGCACGAAGTCTTCACTTTCCTCAAAGAAATGGGCTTCCTCGAAGACCTCGAGACCTTCGACTTCTTCCTGATGCCCAACATCAACAGAAACTCTGTCTTCGGGTTCATCCTTTACAATCTCGGGCGCCTCGACTCCGACGACAAACAGTCCGTTCTATCACTAGTCGAGGCCGAATCGAAGAAGACCCTCGGTCGCGCCTTGATTCTAGCGTCTTTGAACTCTTCAAACGGCACTTCCTCCCAGCGCACCGCCATCACCAATGCCTTAGAGCCCTTCATGGATCGCGTGCTCAAGCTTCCTGAGGCTCGACAGAAAGAGCTACGCTACGGCTACGCCCAATTGATCAGCATGAACAGCCTATCAGCCTCACTCAAGCGCTCAGCTCCGAAAGTAGAAGCCTGGTATGAACCCGCAAGAAACGATGGGTCACTCAATCAACAGCGACAGGCGAACTCAACCCAAGCACAGCTGACTGTGGAGACGTTCCTCAAGACGACGAAACGCCAGCAGCTTGAGCAGCAAGGGAGCCTCAACAACCTCGTCGGTCAGCTCTTACAGAATCTCCCTGGAGCCTCCGCTGACGACATCACTCCAATCATCAATCACTACCTCAAGTTAGCCAGGCAACCTTACTCTCAAAATCCTAGCATCACCCCTGAGACTCAGCTAAGCTCAATACTCGGGCAGTGGCTAGCAAACGGGGCGTCGTCCACACAGCTAGGCATCGTAGTACACTGCTATTCGTTGGAAGCGGCAGAAGCAACGCCGTTCGGAGAAATCATGCTACGCCCCCTTCGCACCGTACTGGCTCAGATCCCGTTTAGCGAGCCTAGCAAAGAGGCGGCAACGTTTCTCAAAGCGAGTTCAAACCGCTACGATGCGAGACTAACCCCGCTCTTCTTAGAGCGCTTTGCAAACTTGTCCCCCGACATTCAGAAAGGAATCCAGTCGTGGGCAGCCACGCAGGACTCTGACTTGGCCAGGGCATGGCTAGCATCGTCGTCATTGGCGCTCGCCGCCAACGCAGAAAGCCAGGCTCTCTGGAGTTCCCTTTTGCAAGATGCGAATCAAAGCCTCGCTCTGCGAATCGAAGCGGCAAGCATCGTGGCTCCCGTAGCCGTCCAACGCGGAGCCTGGCCACTTACAGAATCCGCAATCTCCGTTTACGAACAAGCATGGCAGGACGAGAAGACCTCGGTGCCAAGCAAACAAGCAGGAGCCCTTCTCATGGGCCTGCTGAACCAGAAAAATCCACAGCCTGAACAGCAACGTTTGGCGAAGCGCTTCTTGGACGCATGGAGCCCTCATTTCAAGAAGACAGGCATTGGCCTATCCCTCGTTCAGCAGGTACTGCAGCTCGACGCTAGCTACGGCATCGACACCGCCGCCTGGCTGCATGACCTGCCCCAATCTGTGCAGCGCCAGCCCGGCTTCTTCATCATGGTCCTGCAGAATGGCACGCCAGAGCAAGCTGCCGCCGCACTATCCTGGGCTTATCTATCAATGCCCCCACTGCCCAAGGGCAGCCGCAATCGCTCCCAACGTATGGTCGAGTATGTCAACGGCCAGCGGCAAGAGCATTTCACCAACTCGTCCAGATCCAGCGGCCAACCAGCCCTTGGAAATGCTCAGATGAACAAGGCTTTGTGGGATCGCTTGCAAGCCTGCCTACCCAAAATCGACGCACCTGGAGCGCGGCTGTTCGCTGAGTTGCTCGTCAGCGGCATACAAGACCGTGCAGCAGAAGACGGCGTCCCGATTCGACGCGAACGCCTAGCCGCGATCAATGGCCGCTTCGATCGCAGCACCTTTGCCAGTCCTCACCTTGCAGAACACACATTGAGTTGGCTCTGCTCATTGAATGGAGTGACTGACAAGACTCGCCCAGCCATGACCCACTTCGGTGATCAAATAGACTATCAAGCGTTGTCAAAGTGGCACGACCCTGAACTCACAACATCGCGACAGGCTCTGCTTGGCAATTATGTAAAGGACGCTTCGAAGAACAATCCCGCCGGCTTCTCTCGTCTTCTCACCTCCATGCTTGCTGAGACTGATCCCGAACGCGGTGACGCCCAGCAACTCCTCGAAACCTATTGCCAAGGCTTTCCAAAGAGTCTCTTCACCGACGTCACCAAGATTAAGCCTACTCAAGCCACGGCTTACCTTCCGCTACTCAAGCACTTGGGCGAGATGTCTAACAATGTCTACTGGAATGGCCGTGACGAATGCATGGTCGGCAATGTCGCGATGCATGTGCTCGCAAGCCAGGGCCAGGGATACCTGGACTGGTTAGCCGAATTGGAAGTCAACACCATGGCCAACATCGTTTCCCAGACCAGCCTGGAACAAGTCGTCTTCTTGCTTCGGGATCGCTTTCAAGACTCTGCCCTGCCGGAAGAGCAACGCGCGCGATTGCTCAACGATCTCTTTGTCGCCACCTCTACTCCAGAGGCAGCGAGTCGCTACAGGTCCAGGTCAAACCAGACGTCCATCTATGATCAAATGATCGAGTTGAACGCGCTGAAAGTCGATGAGATCCTGAAGTATGGTCCTGAGTGGGCAGAGATGAGTCCACGTCAGGGCGCCGCTTACGGTGAGCTTGCCGATTACCAAGCCAAGGCTGGCCAACGTGAAGAGGCCATCCTGAATTACCTTCAGGCAGTGGTTCATTCACCTAAAACTGACCGCAAGAACTACACCCGCTTTCACATCGCTAAGACAAAGCTCCTACTGGAGTTAGATCGCGTGGATGCGGCGGCCACATGGATTAACTTCTTTGACAGAGGACGCTTGGACTCGAATCTGAGAAGCGAGTTCGAGGCAATCGCCAAACGCAGTCGCCAGCGCTACCTTAGCTCTCCGGCAAGACTTGATCAGCAACTAACAGAAACCCATGCGCAGTTGCGGCAAAATCCCAGAAATGGAGAAAGTTGGAACAACCTTGCCGAGATCTTAGGAGCCCAGGGAAGCGCTCGCATGGATCAATCTGACTACATTCGCGGGCTTTCCTTTCTCAAACTGAGCCTCTACATTTACGTTCAGCTAGAACAAGCCAAGATCGAAATCGATGAGGATCTTTTCAAGCAGACCAAACAAGACCTCGCTCGCGCCATGGTCGCCCTGGGTCTCGGAGGCAAGAAGCAGACGATCATCGCACCAGGGGCAGAGTGGGACTATCACTACAAGCATGGCGGGCTCACAGATTCTCCATGGCAGGTGCGCGATTTCCTCCTCACCACCGAGTGGAAGAAGGGAACAGCCCCCTTAGGCTACGGAGACAAAGACGAAGCCACCGTGCTCAACTTTGGGGATGCCAAGGATAACAAACCCATTACGGCCTATTTCAGAAAAGTCTTCGAGATAGAGAATCCCGGCAACTTCGACGAACTCACCCTCGGCGTTCTTCATGACGACGGCGTGAGAGTGTATCTCAATGGGAAGCTCGTCATGCAGAACAACATGCCGCGCGGAACGATCACGCCGAAGAGCCTCGCCCCAGAATCACGCGGCGCCAGTGTCGAGAACACGTTCTTCACCTCCACATTCTCAGCGGAGCAACTCGTGCCCGGACTTAATGTCATTGCTGCGGAAGTTCACCAGAACAATCCGGACAGTTCAGACATGGGATTCGATCTAGAAATCTCGGCTGAGGCAGTCAGTATTTCCGAAGTATCCCTAGAAGTAGAGTCTGGGAAGGTCCTGAAACGGCTGAAGACGTGGCAATCTAAGTTACCTGAAGAGATGATCATGACCCTGAAAACACTCTGATCAGCAACACGGCGCAAGAATCCTTCACTGTTGTGGGCTTTGATCCTTGAGTAATTCTAATTTGTATTGAAATTATATTACGATTCGAATCCACAATGCCGAAACTCATCGCCCCCAGTGGCCCAATCGCCGCTTCACCTCTACCAGAGCCACTCAAACAGCGGCTTCAGTCGGCTGCCGGCGACGTTCTACTGAAGATCGATCATGAACTCATCGATAGAGGAAATCTTCCATTCTTTCTTCTTCAGCCCAGAGATACACTAAAGAGCAAGACCGCCACACTCTCGGTCGCAGATTCCGTGCAACTGAAAGTCATCACCACGCACACCTCAAACGAGGCAGCCACCGATTACGCGAAAGGCTACAAGCAAGCTCTTGCTGGCAGCCTTCAACGGTTTAAGGATATTGATAAAGCGAGTGCTAGTGCAGCCGCCGCAGGGATCAGGACCAAGACGACGGAAGAAACCACGCAAGTCCAATGGGACCTAATCAGTGGTCAGGGCAAACTCGCCCAAGGCCTCATCGAAATGATTGTCGACCCGCTCGGTACCGAAGTCGCCAATGCTTCAGTCCAAGTCTTACGTCAAGAGGCCCAACGAGTCGCCGCCCTATTCTACACCGGCAAGAAAGCCGGGGCCCCGCTGGACAAAGCGACTAGCACCGAATCCGCAATCGCCCTATTCATGGAAGGCGTGAAGAGTTCCCAGGACAATTGGGCAGGACGCCCCTTCCGCACCCGTTCCTACTCAAGTTGGGAGCGCGAAGTCCTAGCCAAGTTCCTCGAATTCGACGGCAGCGACCTCACATTTCAACCTAAGGGCATCCAACCAGCAGACCTTGGCAAGGTGATCGACTCACAACACGCCGCCACCGAACAAAGCACACCTGATCCTACAGAAACGAAGTCCCGGCTCGATGCAGCAACCGTCGCAGCCGCCTATGATGCCGCGAGAACAGCTGTTGCCAAACTAGATTCCGTTTCCAAATTAGATACCGCTCTCGACCAATTGGGCAAAGGCATCGAGATCGATGGCTCAAGTTTCGCCATCAAGCTATCAGACGAAGAACGCAAACGCGCCAAAGTCTTTCTTCGCTTTCAAGACGACACGATCGTCCTCGCAGAAGCCTCAGAAGAGTAAGGGCAGACCAACAGGCCCTCTCGCCTAAGAACATCAACCGAACACGAAAGGTCGGATAAGATGAATGCGAGTGCCCAAGGTTTCTCAGCAACGCCACTCGGACGTTCACTCCGGAACCGTTTAGAAATCCTTCGCTAACCCCAAAAGCCATGGAGATACCAACGCAAGTTCACATCGTGCTGCCAGAGTGGATCCGACGGCCTAAAGATGGCACATACTGTCAATGGTTTGGGCTCACCCGGGACATGTACTACCGGCTAATGCGGGAGGAGGCCATCCGCGCAGTGTCACTCTGCGTCCACGGAAAATCACGCGGGATTAGGCTGATCAACTACCGCTCTGTGAGCGTGTATCTTGCGGACCTTGAAGATCGGGCCACAGCATCATCTGCCGAATAAAGCTATCCGTAGCAATCGATAGGGAGCAGCACGCCCTCTCGTAACGATCTCGACAAGCCAAACCTAACGGGTCAGGGTTCCACGCAACCATCGTATCTGGATACTCTTGTGGAAAGGCAACGACCTGATCGATCGGCCCTCAGTCAACATCCTACTCAGTAGTGTTGTCACTGACTGTTGACACTCCCAACCCTAACAATTCAATAATCAAGGTAACTCGTTGATGTAGAGTGGCTCCTGCAGTAGGATTCGAACCTACGACCTAGTGGTTAACAGCCACCCGCTCTACCGCTGAGCTATGCAGGATTTGGTCAATGCCGAGCGCAAAGGATGGCGGGAGCCAATGGGATTTCAAGCGATAATTTCACTTCCTTTAAAGACCTTGTCGGAGGGCTCCATGCCGCGCTGAAGGCGGGTTGACGTGCTTGCGGCGAGCCGCTGGAGGAGGTCAAGGCGAGTCTTGGGTTCAGCCTCGATCCATTGAGGTTTCTTGGCGAGCCAATACTGCGCGATAAGCACCTTTGAAGGATCGCAGGCTTCTGCTGCTGTCTGAGAGACCTCGAGGAGTCCCCAGGTGGTGGGAACTTCCGATGGGTCGACGAGGCCCGGAGGGGTCACCAGGTAGAAGAGGTTGGCGCAGTGGTGTCTCACGAGCTTCTCAAACTTGGTTTTGTGATGGACTCGGTTTTCCAGGATCTGAATATCGCGATTAATACGCTGCCAGGTGAGGTGCTCCATCCTCCGGCAATCGACGCTTTCATACTCGGGGAAGAGCGAGTCCCCACAACGAAGCGAGGGGTAATGCATGCCTAGCAATTGTTTGATACGCACGCGTCGACGCCGGAGTTGGGAAAGGCGTTCGACCGAAGGCAAGGTTGCTTGGGCATCTTTGAGGAAGTCCGCTCGCGATTGCTTACACTTGAAGATGGCGGTCTAGCCGAGGGTAGCCTCCGTGTCAGCCGGACGCTGAGGGCGATAGGCAGCGACGTCTCCTCGATAAGACGAAAGCGGTACTCGAATCTTCGGTGCCACGCTGGGCCTGCGCCCAGTGCAGGGCGGCTAGTTTCAGAAACCGATGCGCTTCTGTCTCTCCCGTGCCCGCCATGCAGAACTGTTCTTATGAACACGCTTGGGACTCAAGCTTGGTTCTACCTTCAGTGCGGTTAGGGCACGGTAAGAAAGAACTGTCCCAATTGGGAGCTGGGAGCGTTTCAGATTCGAATTTCTCGCAACAGCGCGACGATTGGCGAACTGGAAAAGGCTCTGATTCCATTCTCTGCTCATCTCTGCGCCGTCGCGAGGGATCCGTTGCATTGCCCTGGAACCGGGAATGAGGTTGAACAGGAGGTAACGAAGGCAACAGAGGCTAAGCAACTTCCTGAGGCCTGATCAACCAATCGAATTTCACCCTCCAAGTGACTGGGTGGATTCCTCCAACTCGGTGATTCTCTGTTTCCTCCTGTTAGACCATTGCTCTTTCTAGGACTTCTACACATTGATAAAGCGACGCCATCCGGCGCTGGGAGCCTTTCAGATTTGGGACGACTATTTCTTTCCAGGTCCCTTAGCCTATTCTGCCTTCAGTGCGGCTAGGGGCACGGTAAGAATGAACGGTCCCGATTGGGAGCTGGGAGCGTTTCAGAGTCGAATTTCTCGCAACGGCGCAACGGCGCGACGATTGGAGAACTGGAAAAGGGGTTGAACAGGACGTCACGAAGGCAACAGAGGCTAATTCTACTTTGTTAGATCAAAGAATTCGTGCGAAGCACGATTGTGAAACTGGCTTCCAGCCAGTCCGGAACCGGCAAGATGCCGGTGTCACAATCGGATCTAAGAAAGTAGAACTAAGCAAGTTCGTGAGGTCTGATCAAGCAATTGAGTTTTCTGAGTCCCTTAGCCTAGCGACTGAATTGCAACGTGAATGGATTCCACGGCTACGATGGAGCGTCGCCCTCCGGTCAGACTTCTCCTGACAGAGTTAGCTGTCCCTTCTTTCCGAGCGCGTCTTGCGGACGGGTCTGGCAAATTTACTGAAGGCACCGCCGGGGAGATCGCCGGCTTCACCTGTCTTGCTACCTTTGTAGCCTCCGCCGCCTCCACTCGCAGCGCCTTTGTAGCCACCGCCGCCGCCTCCTCCACTTTCAGAACGACCTTTGTAGCCGCCTCCGCCGCCTCCACTTTCGGAACGACCTTTGTAGCCGCCTCCGCCGCCGCCACTTTCGGAGCGACCTTTGTAGCCGCCGCC
>CALLLI010000435.1 GCA_938082635.1 uncultured Verrucomicrobiales bacterium | reverse complement strand
CCCTACTACCGAGTCATTGATATCGCGTCTTCCAGCACGAAGAAGCACTCCCGTGATCCCGACTGGAAACCTGGAAAGGACCTCGCGCTTGAGGTCACTGGCATGGTCTCACTCGGAGACAAGCGCCTGGCAGTATCCATTCGCAAAGGCGAAATCTGGATTCTCGACAATGCCTACGCTGAAGATCCCAGCGGGATCACCTACGCTCGATTCGCCTCAGGCTTGGACGAACCGCTAGGCTTATTAGTCGACGGCAAAGACTTACTCACGGTCCAGCGCAGCGAACTGACACGTCTCCGTGATACCAATAGAGACAGCGTAGCTGATGAGTATCTCACCATCGCTAGTGGTTGGAATGTCAGTGGCGCTTACCACGGATACGCCTACGGCCCTGCCCGGGATCGCGATGGCAATTTCTGGGTCACTCTGAACCTCGACATGGGCGAACACACGGACAACACGAAGCCGTGGCGTGGTTGGGCTCTACGCGTTTCGCCTGACGGAAACACCATCGAACCCATGGCAGCCGGATTACGTTCCCCATGTGGACTAGCTAGCAACGCTGCAGGCGATATCTTTACCACCGATCAGCAAGGCAATTGGATCCCCACCAACACGCTTCTGCATCTCCGTGAGGGTGCTTACTTTGGCAATCCAGATGGCCTGGCTCCCGCATCGTCACCAGGATCTCCCGTAACCCCGCTGCCCACCGGGATCGCCTATGCAGGAAAGCCTTTCCCTGAGGCCTTAACACTCTTGCCGCAACTTCGAGCGCCCGCCGTCTGGTTTCCTTACAATAAAATCGGCCAGAGCCGCACAGGGCTCGCGTTAGACCAAACAGACGGCAAATTCGGCCCTTTCAAAGGTCAATTCTTCGTTGGCGAATTTACCCAGAGCAAGATTGGGCGCGTCTTCCTCGAGAAGATCGATGACGAGTACCAAGGCGCGTGCTTTCCATTCATTGAAGGATTCCCAGCCGCGGTCATGAGTTTAGCATTCGGTCGTGATGGTTCGCTCTTTGCCGGCATGACGAATCGCGGTTGGTCGTCCGTGGGCGGCGGTTCTTACGGGCTTCAACGCTTAGTCTGGTCCGGGAAGACGCCCTTTGAGGTAGCAGAGATGCGTGCCCGGCCAGACGGGTTCGAACTTGTCTTCACCAAGCCCGTAGATCTCGCGACCGCATCCGATCCTGAGTCCTACACCATGAGTAGCTTCACTTATCGACTGCATCAAAACTACGGTAGCGATGAAATCCTCACACAAGCCGTGCCAGTCACCAGAGCCACCGTCTCTGAGGATAGACGCACCGTTCAGCTCACCTGTCACAACCTCCGCCCCTTCTATGTGCATGAACTACACTACAGCGGTGTGCGCGACGCGAATGGCGGCCCTCCATGGCATGATCGAGCTTACTACACGCTGAATCGCATCCCGCAGCGGTGACAAGACGATACAATTTGTACAGTTGCTCAGGCCCTCGTCCTGTCCCACGCTTTCGCCGATGATTCGCTTCTATCTGGCCATCGCTTGCCTTGCTACGTTGGCGACGACTGCTGCTCAAGACACCCCGGTCCGGACCATGAGCCTCAAGGAATGTGTAATCATCGCACTTCAACAATCCTACGACCTCCAGATCAGTACATTAGACGTGAAGATTGCCTCCAGCCAAGCGCGGGGAGCAAAGGGAGCCTACGACCCAGTACTCACGACAAGCGTGACCTTCAGCGACACCACCGCTCCCGGAGGCTTTGACACACGCACCGGAAATTTTGTCGATTCCCAATCCAAGACAACTCGCGGCTCTGTAGGAGTGTCAGGGCTTCTTCCTACTGGAGGCACCTATTCCGTAGGTGCTTCTGTCTCAGATACCGAGGGCGACAGCGGAGGCTTCCCCTTCTCCAATGCTTCTGGTCAAGGGCCTTTCATCCAGCTCCGTCAGCCGTTGTTAGAGAATTTCGCCATCGATGACGCTCGTCTCAATATTCAGCTCACCCGACAGAGCCTTCAGATCTCTGGATTCAATTTACATCAATCCATGCTCGGCACGATCAGCCGTGTGGAAGATGCTTATTACGATCTTGCCGCATCTAGGGAATCCGTAAGGGTTCAAGAAGCGGCGCTTAAGCTGGCCGAAGAACTGGCCAAAGACAATCAGAGGCGTGTCGCCCTCGGAGCCTCCGCACCGCTCGAGGAAGCAGATTCCCAAGCACAGGCCGCTACCAGTCGTGCTGCCGTCATCTCTGCCAAACGCTTCGTCCGTGCGGCTGAGAACAATCTCAAAGAGGCCATGGTTGAGGACTATGCGCAGTGGCGACAATTAGGCATTCTGCCAGGGAGCAAACTTTCCAAAGCCTCCGCCAATCCTGACTTCAACGACAGTTGGACACTCGCACAACAAGCCCGCCCTGACTTGTTAGCCTTTCAGGTCCAGCTCGATCAGCAGCGCCTCATTCTCCAACGCCGAGGAAACGAACTCCTCCCACAACTTGATCTCACCGCTACTGCAGGTCTGGCAGGCTCCGCCGATGAGCTCAACCAAGTCTACAAACAGATTCGACGCCGTGATGCCCCCTACTACTCACTAGGCCTATCACTCTCCCTTCCCTTAACGAACCGCCGGGAGAAAGAGAATCTCCGCGTGGCTGAAGCTCAGGCAGAACAAACCAAGCTCCGCTTTCGTCAGCTTCGCCAAACGATCATGATTCAGGTCGATGATGCCGTTTCCCGAGCGGAGACCGATTTCCAGCGTCTCGCTGCCACGGCAGAAGCCCGCGAATTTGCCGAGAAAGCGCTGACTAACGAGCGCGCTAAGTTAGCCCGAGGAGCCAGCACCAACTTCGTCGTCCTCCAGCTCCAGCGCAATCTCACCGCTGCACGCTCTGAGGAGCTTCGCAGCCTTACAGACTACAACAAATCGCTCGCTCGTCTTCGGTTCATCGAGGGCAGCAGCCTTGGCACCTACCAAATCAATTTCACCTTTACCGACTAACATCCCATCATGGCACGCCCCAAGAAACGTCGCAGAAGACGCTGGTTCGTTCTCCTCCTGCTCCTCGCATTGCTAGGAGGCGGAGGCTACTTCTGGAAGAAGCGGAACGCCCAAGAGAAACCCACAAATGTAGAAGTGGAAGAGGTCACACGACGTGACATCACGGAAAGCGTCGTTGCTACGGGATTCATTCACCCCGTGACAAAAGTGGTGATTAATCCTGAAGTCGCCGGCGAAATTGTCTCTTTGCCGGTCAAAGAAGGGCAGGTTGTCAAGGAAGGCGACGTCCTCGTCAAGATCAAGGAAGACGACTACCTGGCGAGCCGTGATCTCTCCGAAGCTAGCTATCAAGGTTCGCTGGCCCAACTCAAGCTGAGCCAGGCAAATCGCGACAAGGCCATCGCTGATTTCAAGCGAACGGAGGCTCTCTTCAAAGATAAGCTCATTTCTGAAGCCGATTACCTCTCTGTGAAAACGGCCGCCGATGTGGCCCAGGCGTCTTACGAAGCGTCAGGTCACGGCGTGTCCCAAGCAAAAGCCTCATTGGAACGAGCCGTGGAACAACTCAGTAAGACAATCATCTTGGCTCCGATCGATGGCACCGTCGTTCAACTCCGCTCAGAGAAAGGCGAGCGCGTCGTGGGAACCTCCCTCATGTCTGGGACAGAGATTATGAAGATCGCACAACTAGACCACATGGAAGCCCGCGTCGACGTCGGCGAAGTCGACGTCGTCTCGATTCAGGTCGGACAGAAAGTCAGACTTGAGGCTGACGCTTTTCGCGATGAGGAATTTACGGGAAAAGTGTCAGAAATCGCCAATGCCTCGAACACCGCAGCGATGTCAAACGCAGCAGCCTCCATGGCATCCAGCCAACAGGCAACGAAGTTCCAAGTAAAGATCCGCGTGAACGAGAAGACTGGCTTCCGCCCTGGAATGTCTATCACAGCTTTCATTGAAACACGTTCGACCACCGATGTCCTCGCCGTTCCCCGGCAAAGCGTGACGACACGCTCGAAACAGGAGAAGGACGACTCGGAAGACGAAGAAGAGATCGCTGCGCCCGAAGCCGGCAAGAAGAAGGGCCCCAAGAAGAAAGTCGATGCGATTGTCTTCCTCGTAGATGGCAACAAAGCGAAACGTCAAAGCGTAGAGAGCGGGATCAGCGACGATGACTATATCGAGATCAAATCGGGACTAGAGGAAGGCCAAACCGTTGTGACAGGATCCCATAGTGCCATTCACCGAGATTTAGAAGACGACTCTCTCATTGAGGTGAAAGAAACCGAGAAGAAGCCATGAGCCTCATAAGGATGGACGACCTAGCCCGCTCTTACGAAATGGGCAGCGAAACTGTCCATGCTCTCCGTGGACTGACCACGTCGATCGATCGTGGTGAGTATGTCGCGATTATGGGGCCATCGGGCTCTGGCAAATCCACCTTGATGAACATCCTAGGTTGCCTCGATACCCCTTCGCGAGGCACCTACGAACTCAACGGGACGGACGTTTCCAGCCTCGCCGAGAATGAACTCGCTGACATCCGCAACCAAGAGATCGGCTTTGTCTTTCAGACCTTTCACTTACTGCCGAGGGTTTCCGCCCTGCGCAATGTCGAGATGCCACTCGTCTATGCGGGCACGGATCGCGACACCCGACGAGAAGAGGCTCAAGACGCACTTGAACGCGTGGGTCTTGGGGATCGTATGGATCACCGTCCTAACGAAATGTCCGGTGGCCAGCGCCAACGCGTCGCCGTCGCCAGAGCTTTGGTCAATTGTCCTAGCATCATCCTTGCCGACGAACCCACTGGAAACCTCGACTCCACGACGGGCGCTGAGATTATGAGCCTCTTCAATGACCTTTGGAGTGGCGGCAACACCATGATCATCGTAACGCATGAAGAAGAGGTCGCGCGACACGCCAAGCGTATCCTCAGAATCCGCGATGGATTGCTAGCCAGCGATGAGCGCATCGACTAGGATCGAAGTTCCATCATGCACAATCCTACCCTCGGTCGCCTCTGCACGCTTCAAGTCATTGAAGCTCATGACCACGGCATGCTCCTTGAAGGCGGTGAGCTGGGTGAGATTCTCTTGCCTACTCGATACGTCACCGAAGGCTTGAAGAGTGGCGATGAACTCGACGTCTTTCTCTACACAGACTCCGAAGATCGCATCGTCGCCACCACCGACCGCCCCCTAGTGATGGCGGAGGAGTTTGCCTCCTTGAAAGTGGCGGATACGAATAACATTGGCGCATTCCTCGACTGGGGCCTGCCCAAACACCTATTACTCCCCTTCAGCGAGCAGCGTCAGCGGGTCAGTGAGGACCAGCATGTTCTCGTCTACGTCAGAGTAGATCACGTCAGTGAACGGCTCGTCGCCTCGGCGAAGATCGACAAATTTCTCGCCGAGACCGCTCCCATGGATGTGTTAGACGGCAGCAAAGTCGAACTCGTCATCGCCGGGCAAAGTGATCTTGGGACCAATGTGATTGTCGATCACAACTACTGGGGCCTTATCCACCACAGCGTGAGCAACGTCCCGCGCAGAGGCACACGCTGCACTGGCTATGTGGGCCGCATCCGCGACAACGGCCTCGCCGATATTACCCTCCAACCTCCCGGTTACAAGCGAGTCTCCGGCGCGACCGACCAGTTGGCAGAAGCCCTCGCTCAGGCCACCGACGGATTCCTTCCCGTGCACGACAAGAGCCCACCCGAAGAAATCATGGCGTGCCTGGGCATGAGCAAGAAGGTCTTCAAGCAAGCTCTCGGAGCGCTCTACCGCGAACGACGCGTGCGCATCACGGCAAGCGGCATCCACCTGCAAGACAGCAATTCTGATCGCTAGTCGTCCTTACCCGGGCGTTTCCGGAGTTGCTTCGTCTGCCCTCGCTTGCGCTTGCCTTCGACTATCTTTGCTTTCTGGCGAGGCGAGCGTTTACGTTTCTGAAAACGTGTCTTCGCCCGTTGCTGAGATTGACTTTGCTTTCGTGCCGCCGCTTTCTGCTCGAGAGCCTCACACAGCCTCACTCGAGCTTCGACCCGATTATCCTGCAGCGAGCGACCATCCTGACACTTCACCTCAACGCCACTGCGGACGTGTTTGAGAAAGACGCAGGACGCCGTCTTATTGATCTTCTGCCCTCCAGGGCCCGAACCCTTCACAAAGCGCTCGACAAGATCCTCTTCCTCAAGGCCCAAAGCGGCCATGCGCGCTTGGAGAATGGGATCTTCAATCATAGGAAGCCGAAACGTCCTCCGATGATCGAAACTGTCAAGATGCACTGATTCTAGTTTCGCCTCACGCCTGCAACATCCGACCATTCTACATACAAATTCGCTCGTATGAAGAAATGCTAGGGCACTGCCTTTACGAGGCCTTGGCTGCTTCGAACTCGGCAGCGTAAAGTTCGCCGATCTTGCTCCGCAGGTCCTCGACGCTGATCTCGCCCTTGTCAGTTTTCGCGATGAGCGCTTTCTGCGCGAGGTAGTCCAAGTTCACTTGGCCCGCCTTGCTCTGCAACATGCGCCAGGCCTTGCGGCGCTCGACACAGAAGAGAACCGTCTGGCGAGAGACTAGCAAATTCTTAATCTTGCCACCGATCTCTGCAATGATGTAGACACCAAAGTCAGGAACATAGCTTCGATGACTTTCATCAAAAACTCGACGCTTGATAACGTCTTCCTGTGTCACTAGCGGCAGAATCTCGTCAAGATGGATGAACTCGGCGGCTTCCTCTTCTTTGATCGGCTTGAGGTGCTTGCGGAAACGAGCTTCCGTCGTCGCCCAGTGAGCCACGGTGTAGCTGTATTTACTCTTGTCAGTGTAGGTGGACTGGTACCAGTCGCGGTTCAGGTTCGGATTGCCCTTGATTTGGAAACACTCCGTTGTCATCTCGCCGCCTTGTGGGTTGAAGACAAACTCAGGCATGCCGCGAGAGTCACGCGCGAGCTTGGCTTGTTGAGCCGACTGGTCATCCGCCACACCGTGCTCCGGCTGACACGTTGTGTAGGCCTGGAAGAAGGCCATGCCGCGATACTCAACCCCTTCGAGAAGCGACTGATACAACTTACCAGAGTTGGCCATGGAGACCTGCGCAATGTAATGGCTGCCGTGGCCACTGGTGAGGATCTCGGCCACGTTCTTCTTCTCGTTGAGCTTACCTTGAGAAGCCTTGCCATACTGGTTCATGTCATAGCGCCCAACATGTTGGAGCTATCCGAGTTCTGACCACCGGTGTTAGAATACACCTGGGTATCTAACATGATGCCGTTGATATTCGGGCGGTTCTGTAACACGAGCTTGGAGAGGTTTTGGAAACCGATGTCTCCCAAAGCACCGTCACCACCCACGAGCCAGACTTTCGGCAACTCGCGGATTTCCTGATCGGTCATTTCGACCTCCGTGAAGTGCGTGAGATCCCAGTAGCCACCTTCGTCGATGACACCTGATCCAGAGTCCGCCGCGCTCTCGTCACCGATGAGTGCTTTCGCTAGTCGCTCAGGAGCGACCGAACGGCGGGCATGCTGGAGCATGTGACTCTCACCCAACAACCAAGAGATGGTGGGACCGTCTTGGAAGAGAGAGTTCATCCACGGATACGGATACGGATACGGATACGGATGCGGATGCGGATTGGAAGGCGGTGTGGACCCATAAACCGTATTACAACCGGTCGAGGCTCCCATGAACATCGTCGCCATGCCATTGGCCATGCGACCATCCGTTGCCTGGAGATGTTTGTGGTTGAAGGCGTCAACACGCAAGACGCTGATAACGGCGGAAATGATGTCTTCGTCAGAGATGACACCGTTCTCCGCGAGACGCTTCTGCGTGTCCTCTTCGTTCTCACCGCCGAGGCCCATGATGACGTGGGCGACGGCTTTCTTGAAGAGTTCATACTCGGCTTCGTCGCTTGCCTTCAAAGCATGCAGTTTCGCCAAACCATCTGTTTCCAGCTTTGCCGCATGATCCATGAGACGATCCGCTTTCCTATGATACATCGGACGCATGTAGGCCTCCGTGACAGAGGCAATCGCACGGAGGATAGACTTCTCACCACATCCGGCACACGCACCGTCACCCGAAACGAGCGCCTCGTAATTGCGGCGCACCATGAGGTGATTCCGCAAGGCGGCAGGACGTGAATCCTGCGGTGACTCATCTTGATAGAGGCCGAGGTCCTTCTGCGGCGTGTCTGGCAAGAGACGCGAGAATATCTGGGCACTGGTAAGGGTTTGATTCAACTCCTCAGTGTCCGGCACCATGATGAGCGCACCGTGATCCCCACACTCTTTCACGCACTCACCGCAGCCTTTACACAGATAACTAACAAAGATCGATAAGATCCCGCCCTGACCAGGCTTCTTCTTCTCGACCGACTTGAAGATGGCAGGCACCTTACTGTAAGCAATCGGCACATGATCGAGGATATCGAAGAGCTGTTCCTTGGCATCTTCCGAGATACCACTGTTCAAACCAATGACTTCTTCCTTGATGATATCTTTGAAAGGGGTCAACTCTTTCGCTTCGATGTCTGCATTCATCCGCGCACGCGCACGCTCTTCCACGCCAGGAAGTTGATCGAGCATGAGCTGCTGCTGCTCAGCTCCTTTCACGTAGTTCCGGACCATCGTGCTGAGCATGGTAGAAACTTCCTGCGCCGTGTTCGGCAAGGCCGTGTCTGGGCAAGCCGTGATGCATTCCATGCACTGCGTGCAGTTCTCCGCAATGTAGAGAGGCGTTTCACGGCGTGCGACATACTTGGAAGCCGTGGCTCCGGTGCCTGCAGCCATCACACCGACCGAAGCCAACGCTCCGGCAGGCTGATGATACCCGAGACCGTTCCTATACTCGCCGTCAAACTTTGCCAGGGTTTGTAAGGGATGCTTGGCCACTTGATCGGCGGGCGCTTCCACGTTGGTCAAGTTGGACATCGTGCAACCAGCAGTCGGCAGGATGGTATGATCGCCTTGGGGAACCAAGGTATCGAGACGCATATTCGAACGGTCATCCGCTTCGATCCCGCCATACTTGATCTCCTGCACCTTGTCGTAGCCATCTTGCATGACCTTCATGTTCGACTCGACGACCGCATCGCCAAAGCGCCCGAATTTCCTGACATACTGCGCTCTAACCACCTCGTCGAACTTGGACTCATCGATGCCAAAGACTTTGAAGAAAGGTGACACCTTAAAGAAACCACCAAGGAACGAATTCCCCTGCATCCGCATCTGCAGATCAGGCCGGTTGGTGGCATCATGAGCGATAGCGAAACCGGGCAGAATGAAGATGCGGATCTTGTTATCCTTCACAAACTCGCGATACTTCTTCGGAATGCGTGTCCAGGCAACTTCAAGAGATTCGTTAGACTCCCAAACGAGCGCCCCTCCAGGCTTTAACCCCGCTAGTGGGTTCGTATGTGTAAATGCTCTCGGGTCGCAACACAGAACGATGTCCACGTGATTCAGCTCGCAGTTAACACTGCACGGGCTTTGGCACAGCCACGAGGTAGTAATTCGTCGGAGACCCTTTCTTCTCAGAACCATACTTAGGGTTCGCGTTGACGAAGAGGCTCTCTTTGCCGTTCTCTTGATTGAGTGGGTGGCCAAATTCACCGACAATCTCGCCGAGGTTCTTACCTGTCGTGATCATCCCCCACCCCCCAATGGAGTGGAAGCGTGCGGCAATGGCCCCTTTCTGGCAAGAGCGATGGCGTGTCTTTGGAAATGACGGCGTAAGGATGATCAACACCGAGAACGAAGTAATTCGCGCCATCCACAGCGGTCCTACCATCCGTGCGGGCAGTCGCACCGGTAGCGAATTCGTAGGCACCTAACGTATGCTCAGGCCGGAAATCGCGGGATCCAATTCCGTATGCGCCACCAAAGAGACGAGGCATCTCATCGGGCGTGATTGCGCCAACCGTGGTATTCATTCCTTTGTTTGCTTCGTTAGCTTTCGTTAGGGCTACACGAATGTCACGGCCTAACGGATTATCACCAGCCATGCCTTCGTCCGTCCTCTCGATGATGATGATGACGTTCTTCTTCCCACGCAGCGATTCCACGACCGCAGCCTCAGGGAATGGGCGAATCACGTTCACGTGAATGGAGCCCACCTTGGCGTGGCGTTGAGCGCGCAGGTAGTCACAAGTCTCTTCGATGTTCTCTGCTGCACAACCGAGACTGACGAAGACCGTATCTGCGTCCTCACACTTATATTCATTAAGAAGCCCATAGCGACGACCGGTAAGATCACCGAACTCTTTGTACGCCTCTTCTAAATACCCAAGGATCGGCGCGTTCCAGTTGTTACGACGCGCCACCACACCGTTCATGTAGTGCTCCTGGTTTTGCACCGGGCCTAACAAGAGCGGATTTTTCAGATCCATCATGGCAGGCACCCGACGACGGCGTGGGCCAAAGAGCTCTTTCTGCGTCTCGGTCGGACACTCGATCTCATCACGCGCATCACCTAAGAACTCGCGAAGAAATTCCGCCTCTGGCATCAGCCAGGCACGCTCGGAGTGCGTGGTGAGCATGCCATCCTGAACGTTCATGCCAGGGTTCAGAGTTTTCTCGTTCACTTTGCGCAGAATGATACCCTGGTCGGCCGCTTGCTGCGGCATCCTTCGCAAAGAGGATCGTCCAACCTGTATCGAGCGCCGAACAGATATCTTCATGGCCGCAGTGCACGTTCAATGCGTGCTTTGTCAGAGCGCGAGCGCCGACTTGGAGGACCATGGTCGAACACTTGCCAGGCGCGTGGTAATACTGCTCCATCGCGTAGGCCAAGCCCTGGCCAGACGTGAAATTCACGACCCGCCGACCCGTCACAGCCAATGCCGTAGCCCCACCTTGTGCCGCGTGCTCACCTTCGGTCTCCATGGCGATCTTCTGGTTGCCCCAGACATCGAGCTCCCCCTGAGCAAACGACTGCTGATACAGCTCTCCCCCTTCAGTCGACGGCGTGATCGGATAGAACACTCCGCCCTCGGTGATGCGCGTTTCTACATATTTGGCCACCAGCGTGTTACCGTTGCAGGTGATCCAGATTCCAGGATACTTGGGTCGATCAGCCATAAAGAAAGAAGGCTGAGATTAAACGTTTCGTTTGCGATCCATGAGATTTCGGAAGCCCGTCTAGGAAGACAATAATAAAGCGCCCCCTCCAGACAATTCTAGAACGTTCCATAATTTACGTGAAAAACCGTAGTGTTTCGGGAAGCCGATCCTACTTGCCGAAGATCAGCTGCTGCCGTTTCAGCTCGACCACCTCGGTCTCGCCACCAGAGCGAATGACGCGGATACGCAGGTCAGTGCCAGGCTCTCCGCGTATCCGGTCTACTGCTGGATCGAGAGTATTTCCGATAGGCGCAAAGCTGCCATCGCCAGGATCGACTCCCACAATGCGATCTCCAGAACGAAGGCCGGACTCCGCTGCAGGCGAGCCCTCAATCAGGCCCCGCACCGTCACGACACCTTCGTCGAGTTGTAACTGAGCGCCGATACCGCGAGGCGTAGCCTTGTAAATGGCCTCATGGGCAGCATCCTGCTCCGCTTCGCTCGGCAGACTGTTCGCCCAGGCTAGGGCCGCTTGGGTATCATCTAACATTCTGGCCTGGCGGGTACCCAGGGCCGCTGCGGCGGCGAGGCGCTCTTGCGGATCTGTCAGACTATCAAACGCCTTGACCACCCCCTCATGGTCCCTGAAATGCCAGTGTTCGAAGACACTTGCTAGCCTCTCACTACCGATCTCTTCACGATGTTGATCGATCCATTCCCAGACCTCATCTGTTCGTCCACCCGATATCCAGTTGCGAGCCAGTGTTCCCAGAAACTCCTGCCGCTCCCACCCAGACAGATGGCTTCCCAGCACTTCGGCATCCTCAGGCGAATCTCGAGCGAGCGTGCCCGCCCAAGCGGCCAACATGCTACTACGTTGAGGATGATCCTTGTAGGCCTTCATCCAAGCCTCTTTAATCTCCGTTGAAACATCATTCCCTTCCAAGAGGCTACGATAGCAGCCACCAAAGTCCGCTCCTTCGGGCATCGCTTCACCCGTCCATTCAGAAATCAACGTCCGGAAGCCTTCTGCCTCCAGATCTCGCTCCAACCGTTTCACACGTTGGATCGCCTCAAACGGCGGCTTGTCCTGGGCCACACGCGTGAAGATTCCCTGCAACATAGCCACTTTGTCCGCTCGAGAGTCCAAACTGTCGATCCGGCGCATCGCCGCCTCCAGGTCACTACCAGCCAAGGCATAGCCAAGCTGCGTGAGCTTTGCCTCTCTGAGCATAGGTGCCGAGATATCTAAAGTATCAATTTCTGACTCAGTGGACGCCTGACGAGTAGCAGGTGATCGCTTCAAATCCGGGGCAACGGTAAGGAGATCAGGGGGCACCACCGGTAATTCTGACCGCGAGTCACTCCCCCACCAAGCCACCAGGGCGGCACCAGCAACCAAACCGACGGCGAAACCGGGAATCTGCCTAAGGAACGACATTCCACTACTTAGGCCCAATAAGGCTCTTTCGCCATCTTCTCCGCTCCACCGCCCTTGTCGGCCACGTAATTTAAGCAGAGCCTCCAATCTCTTTTCATTCTTGAAATTTGATATTATTATGGTCCCAATATTAAACCAAACTAAATGAACTCAAAACAGCCCACCCATCCTCGCCGTCTTGGACTTCGCCTCGCCGTCTCGGCAGCCCTCCTAGGAGCCTCGTTGACACTGTCGCCAGCTGAAACGGTCAACGTGCCTGCCGCTGCAGCCAAGAAGTCCGATTTCCCGCCCCCAGCGGATATCCTCAAGGACTACAAGCAGATTGTCTCCACGATTGATGGCAAAAGCCTCTACAAGCTCTATCGGAATCCAAAGACGAGCCACATGCTGGCGGAGCTACCTCGAGACTTTGCCAATCAGAAGCACTTCATCGCCCTGACCATCTCGAGTGGCGAATCCTACGCCGGTTTGCAGGCGGGTGATCTTTACGTGAAATGGGAGGTCTTCAATCAGAAGCGCCTCGCTCTCGTCCAGCCAAACTTGGAAACACGCTCCACGGGGGACGACGAATCCAAGAGTTCGGTCAAACGCCTCTTCACGGACCGCGTGATTCTGGACATTCCGATTCTTTCTTACCAGGTTAAGGGCGGACCTATCATTGACTTGGATGCTTTATTGTTAGGCAAGGCCAGTAGCTTCTTTGGCCGATACGCCGTCGCTGGTATCAATCCTAAGCTCTTCAAGACGGTAAAGCACAAGGCCTTCCCTGAAAACATCGAAGTCGCTTTTGAGGTTCCTATCAATGATACCCTCAAGATTCTTCACTACTCGATCAAACTGATCAAGCCGAACAAAGAGTACAAGCCGCGCAAAGCAGACGAACGCGTGGGCTACTTCACCACGAACTACAGCGACTTCGGTCAGTTTAAGCCAAGCACCACAAAGACACGCTTTATCAATCGCTGGCATCTTGAGAAAGCAGACATGTCTCTCAAACTCAGCCCTCCGAAACAGCCCATCGTGTTCTATCTAGAACACACCACCCCAATTCGTTACCGCCGCTGGGTTGCTGATGGCGTCCTTTCCTGGAACAAAGCGTTCGAGAACATCGGCATCGTCAATGCAATGGAAGTGCGCTACCAGGACGCGAAGTCCGGGCAGTACATGGATCTGGATCCCGAAGACGCCCGTTACAACTTCGTGCGCTGGCTAAACAACGGGGTCGGAACAGCCATCGGCCCGAGCCGTGTGAATCCGGAAACAGGTCAGATCCTCGACGCTGATATCATCCTAACAGATGGCTGGATCCGCCACTGGTGGTCTCAGTATCAGGAAATCCTCCCCCAAGTGGCCATGGAAGGCTACACGCCAGACACCATGGCCTGGCTTGAGCGCAACCCTCGCTGGGATCCACGTGTTCGTCTAGCCAGTCCCGCCAAACGCGAAGAAATTCTGCGCCAGCGCCAGATGCAAGGCGCGCCACCGATGGGAGGCCATGCCTTCGCGAAAGTCGACGGAGCCTTACTTGGAGATCAAGAATTTGACGGCCTATTTGGCCGAGTCAGTCAAGTCAACGGTCTATGTATGGCTGCCAACTGCAAGACCCATGGACTTGCTCAGATGTATATGATGTCACAGATCCTCGCCCACGATGTCGATGATAAGAACGATGAGAGTAAGGACAAGGATGGCGAGAAGAAAGAAGACGATAAGAACAAAGAACAACTTCTCGACGGCATCCCCGAGTCGTTCATCGGGCCATTGTTAGTAGATCTCGTTGCTCACGAGGTTGGTCACACCATTGGCCTCCGTCACAACTTCAAAGGCTCTAGCATCTACGACTACAGCGAGATTAATTCCACCGAGCTAAAAGGCAAGAAACCCTTTGCTAGCACTGTGATGGATTACATCCCAGTCAACATGCGCATGGAAGCAGGCGACACTCAGGGGGACTACGGCATGATCAGCGTAGGCCCTTACGACATGTGGGCCATTGAATACGGCTACACCTTTGACAAAGATCTCAAGCCCATCCTCAAGCGCGCCGGCGAGCCTGAGCTCCAGTACGCTACGGATGAAGATACGATGGGCCCGGACCCACTCGCACGGCGCTATGACTTCGCAAAGGACCCACTCAACTATGTCGAAGATCAGATGCTCTTGGTCAAAGCCAACCGCGAGAAGCTGATCGACAAGTTTGTTAAAGACGGTGAAAGCTGGGCCAAAGCTCGCCGCGGCTACCTCCTCACCTTGAGTTCGCAAATACGCGCCATCAGCATGATGGCGAACTGGGTCGGTGGAGCACACGTTTACCGCCACCGCAAAGGAGATTCAGACCGACGCCCGATCGAAGTCGTACCAGCAGAGAAGCAACGTGCTGCCTTACAATTTGTCATTGAGAACGCCTTCGGTTCTGATGCCTATGGCTTGAGCCCCGAATTGCTCACGCACATGTCCCTCGACAAGTGGTGGGATGAAAAAGGAAGCATCTCTGACGAAGCCACCTGGCCGGTGCATGACCGTGTGCTAGGAATTCAAGCAAGCGCCCTCACATCGTTGATGAATCCCACAACGCTGATGCGAATTTATGACAATGAGTTTCGTGTACCAACAGACGAGGACGCCTTCACTCTACCAGAAATGCTGAGCACGCTTACGAAAGCCATTTGGAATGAGCTCGAAGACATCGATACCGATACCAAGTTCACCGCACGCAAGCCACTCATCGGCAGTTTCGAGCGAAACCTCCAGCGTGAGTACGTCGAGCGTCTCACCGATCTCATCGCCCCATCAGGCTTCAAGGCTGCTCAGAAATCGATCTACGATCTCGCCAGCACCGAACTGCGTGAACTCGCAGAAGCGCTTGAAGACGCGATGGATGCCGACAACCTAGATCCCTACTCAAAAGCACACCTCAATGAAACCCAACGTCTCATTGAGAAGTCACTCGATGCCAGTGTCGTCCTTGACGTCAAAGGCGGAAATCTTGGCGGAGGCTCCATGAGATTTCTCTTCGGCCAAGACGCCCAGGCAACGTCGGCTCGTCCATAGCGCTCGTCGAACTCATTCAGTCCCCGTCTCTTCCGAGCCAACCGCTTAGAAGAGACGGGGCACTTTTGAACTGCTACGATCACTCTTCTGACCAATCTGCTCGGAAAAGAAACGGGTCCAAGGAGAAGTCGCTGCTCTCCAACTTCGAATTGTGGCCCTCAATCGCAATGACATTACGCCCTTCTTTCAGCAAGCCCACGAAGGGCTCTAACTTAAAGGCGATGTGATCCTTGCTAGCCTCGCCCGACCGAATTCCTTCAGCATCCTTGCCGCTCCCTTTCTTCACATTCTGACGAATGATCTCTTTGCCGTTGAGGTAGGCAATGAAACCATCATCCCAGCGAATCCCAAGACCTAGGCTAGCAAAGCCACTCGATTTGCTCAGCTCGAAATCCTTCCGCACATACACGGTGGTATAGTGCCCCTCCATGTCGAGTTCCGTGCGATCGTCCTCATCTTCATAGCCAAACCCCGCCTCGCCTTCCTTCCACGCAGAGTCTGCAAAGGCGATGAACGTCCAATCTCCCTCTGGTTCCTCACCCACATGGTATCTCCAAGTGGCGTGCTGAGGGATAACCTCGGTGATCTCCGTGGGCAACACATACGGCTGAGCTTTCATATCCACGCGGACAAGCATCGGACTCAGAACAAAGTCACTGCTAGACACCGTGCGATTGTGTCCTTCGAAGGCTAACTGATTCTCTCCGACACGAAACAGATCGCGATACTTGGCGAGGGAAAAGTAGACCCAACCCGGCTCGTAGACTTTGTAGAGGCCCTCCGCTTTCGCCCCCTTCCCCTTCTCCACGCCCACGCGCACAATCTCTTTGCCGTTGAGATAACCGATGACAGCATCGTCCCAAGCTAACACCAGCCCGAGATTCTCGAACTCCTCGTCTGACTCCAGATCAAATCGCTTTCTCATGTAGAAACGCGGATGCCTGCCCTTCATCTTCTTTAACTCAGTCTCAATCGCTTTCCCGAGGCCATAGCCAAACGGAGCCCTATCCCGATCCCACCCCTCACCCATCGTCCAATCATCCCCTTCAGGATCCTCTCCTGAGAGGAACTCCCACTTCGCCTTTCGTTCGATGATCTTGTCATGATCGCGCGGAATTCTCTTCCAGGTTCGTGGCCAAGCCTTATCAAACTGGATTCCCATGTAGTAGTCACTGCTATCTTTCGCCTGGTTGTGCCCCTCAATCGCCAAGACATTGCGGCCTTCCACCAAATACTCTTTCACTTTAGCGAAGGGAAAGTGGCGAGAAAGTGGCGCTCTAGTATGACCAAAGCCAAGCGCAGTCTCACCCGCTCCACGAGCCACACCAGCCCGCCCCAATTCATGGCCATTGAGGTAGGCAATGAAGCCATCATCCCAAGAAACGATGAGGCCCACATGCTCTAGTGCCCCCAGATCATCCACTGGAAACGAACGCCGAAAGCGCACGCGCGTGACTTCATCCTCCATGGCCTTCAGTGAGGTCGCCACAGGATACTTCTTGCCGTAGCCCATGGGCATACGACCGCGCTCCCAGCTCGAGTCATCAAAGTCAACTGTCGCCCATCCCGCCTCAAAATCCTGTTCCAGCGTGTACCGCCATCGATTCGCGCCCAAAGACACTTCCGTCGAGACCAACGGCGGCGATTCACCTCCCGCCTTATCCGAATCTAACTCTTCCACCAGAAACGGATGCAATGTGAAATCACCCTCATCCGAATCAATGGAGTGACATTCGATGGCAATCACATTGCGCCCAACTTTCAGATGCTTCTCAGCCTTCTCCAAGGCGAAATACTCGAAATCTTTTTTAGCCTCATGATCCGCGATCTCCTCGGCATGATCCCCTCGCCCTTCACCTACACCTTGGCGAAGAACCTCCTCGCCATTTACATACACAATAAAGGCATCATCATATCGAATCCCTAAGCCTAGCTGTTTGAGATCCATCTCCTTCGGTACATCAAACACACGCCGCACATAGAGCCGATCGCTATACATTGGTAGCTCTGACAAAACAGTTTCATCATCGTCATCACCGTAGCCAAAGCCCGCCTTGCCTCGCTCCCACACCCCATCATTGTAGCTAGGCGTTGTCCATCCTATCGGTGCGGCTCCTTTGCTCATGAGATAGGCCCATTCGTTACCTTGGGGAATCAGCTCTAGGTAATCGCGAGGCAACTTCTTCCCTGGCGGCACATAGGGAGGCAGGACCACCGGATCATCGACGCGTTTCACCGTGACACCAGCTTCCTTACGTAGCTGGAAATGATCTCGTTCTTCGCCGTCATAGTTGATCATCACGGCATCGAGGATGTTCCCTTTGATCGATACTAGGACCGAGCCGTTCTCCACGATCACGCGCTTCATCACGGGCATCGTCCCTTCACGCCCCACACCAGTGCCACCGTGCCCAGCGACCACTTGAATCGTGCCTTGATTAGGTTCCAACCCTGGCACTTTCCGATAGGCCCCATCGCCGTCGGGATCGCCATCGCCATCGTCCAAGATCACCTCTTTCACCGTCGTCGGCGTGCTATAAGCGCCATCCATGAGCATGGACCGCTCATAGATATGACTGTGCCCTGTCAGAACCAAGTCCACTCCATGGGACTCCAAGATCGGTAAGATCTGCTCACGCATCTCAATACTATCATTATCCTTATCGGTATCATGCGTGCCTTTCGAATAGGGCGGATGATGCCAATAGGCGATTAACCAATCAGCGTTGACGCGCGAGAGATCCTCTTTCAGCCAAGACGCCATGGCACCATCCGCTTTCCGGTCCATATCAAACGAATTCAGTACGACAAAGTGCGCCTTCCCATAGTCGAAGGAGTAGTAGCTCTCATGACCCGAAGCCACACCTCCAGCTTCCCCTTTCGTCGGACACAGGTAAGCATCGTAGTAGGGTCCCGTTCCAGTCTTTGCCTCCGCCGAGGCCGCTTCGTGATTCCCGATCGCGGGCCACACCACGGTGCTACGAATCGTTTCCTCATACATGGCAAAGAACTTCCGCTGAAACTGATCATCGGTGCCTTTGCTATAGGCCATGTCCCCGACATGCAGATAAAAGTCGATCGGTCGGCCTAACTTCTTCGTATAGCCCAACATCGCATCGTGTACCTCGGACTGACGATCTTGTCCCGTCCCTGAATCCCCCACGACCCAGAAGTAAGCATCCTTGTCAGTGCCAACCTCTGGCAACGTCTCAAAATGGTAACTCTCGCCCTCCGGTGTCAGCCGTTCATCACCGTCAAAGATGGCGTAGTAATAGCGCGTGTTTGGCTGCAAGTCTGTCAGTGCCGCCTCAAACTGCCGCGTCTTCTTTGGACCGCTATGCAAGAGACTCGGATCATCCTCCAAGTCGTCCTCATCCTCGGCCACCTTTCGCTCGCGGATCGCATCTTCATCAAATTCCATCGACAGGTCATCGAACGAAAGCCCCACCTTCACCACCGGCTCAATCTTCTCCACCATGCGCCAAATCAGATGAATCCCCATCGGCGTCGCCAACTGCACATACGGAGCGCGGGAAAAACCCAACGCATCAACGATCTTCTCATCATCATCGTCCGCGCCCCCGGCTGAAACAAGAGAGAGAAAACCGAGAAAAAGGAACAGCCCACGCATGCCAACACTGTAGTCTTCTACCAGGAATTTCACAACCGCCGCCCCCACAACTGGTTTCCCCCTTTCCGCATGCGTCACTTCCTTAGGATTCTCTTCCTCATCATTCTCACCAACGGCTTCCTGAGCGTGAACGGGATAGCCCGCGAAGCCAAACCGTCAGTCAAAGCGACCCGGCTAGAGTCACCGATCCAGGTAGATGGCCTCCTCAATGAGACCGAATGGCAGTCAGCACCACCGATCAGCCAACTCTACCAATATGAGCCTTCAGCAGGCGACGAGCTATCTGAAGACACGGAAGTTCGATTTCTCTACGACGACAAGACGCTCTACCTTGGCGTGAATTGCCTCGATCAGAATCCTAGCGGGATCATCGCGCGCGGCATGGAACGGGACGGCAGCGTCAGCCCGGACGACTACGTCTATTTCTTGTTAGACACCTTTCACGATCAGAGAAACGGCTACGTCTTCTCCGTCAATCCGAACGGCGCTCGATACGATGCGCTCCTAAGTCGAGGCACGAATACCAACTCCGAATGGGATGGCGTCTGGGAAACAAAGACATCCATTGATGACGAAGGTTGGAAAGCGGAGATCGCCATTCCCTTCACCAGTCTCAGTTTCGATCCTAACAACGACACCTGGGGCTTCAACATCTCGCGCAATATCCGACGCAAATCTGAACGCGGCCGTTGGACCGGAGCAAGACCGGAGATCCGTACCAGCTATGCAGCTGAAGCAGGAGACCTCACCGGCCTGTCCGGACTTAAACAAGGCCTCGGCATCGAGTTCTCCCCCTACGTCGTCGGCCGCTACCGCAAAGGAGACAGCGATGCCGATTCGTTAGGTGATTGGGGAGCCGACTTCCGTTACCGGATCACCCCCAACCTCTCCGCAACCCTCAGCTACAACACCGACTTTGCCGAGACCGAGGTCGACGATCGCCAAATCAACCTCACACGATTTCCACTCTTCTTCCCAGAGAAACGTGGGTTCTTCCTCGAAGACAGCGGCATCTACAACTTCGGCGGACTAACATCATCAAGACGCAGCCGGACAGGTCTACGCAACCTTCTGGTGCCCTACTTCACACGACGGATTGGCCTTTCTGACGATGGCGATATCATTCCCATCACCGTAGCCGGCAAAGTGGCCGGCCGAATCGGCGACTACGAAGTCGGCCTCACCCACGCACTGCTCGAAGGCAAACACGCCCTCGGCTCGCAGAACGTCTCATCTGCCAGAATCCTCCGCCACTTTGGCGAGCAAAGCAGCTTTGGACTCATGACCACCGCAGGCAATCCCAATGCCGATGAAGACAGCTTCTTGCTAGGCGCAGACTACCACTTCCGCACATCCAACTTTCTCGGCGACAAGTTCCTCCAATCCGATGTCTTTACCCTCGCCACCTGGAATACGGACGCCAATGATCATACCATTGCTGACCAAGCGTTCGGCGCGTCTCTCATTTACCCAAACGAACCACTCTACCTCTCGATGAAATACATCGAGATCGGCGAAGACTTCAAACCCGCCCTCGGATTCGTCCGTCGACAGGGCGTGCGAGCCTACGCAGGCAATGTCACCTACACGACACGCCCAGACGACCACCCGTGGTTTCGCGAAGTCCAAATGTCACTCAACACGGAAATGTTTACCGACCTCGACAATCGGCTTGATTCAGCAGAATTCACCCTCACTCCGCTCGAAGTGGAATTCCACAGCGCCGACGAATTTGAGTTCAATATCGAGCACAGCATCGACAACCCAACCGAAGACTTCGAGATTGCCGACGGCATTGTCATCCCGGCGGGGAACTACAATTGGACGGATGCATCCGCTATATTCACCATGGCGAGCAAGCGCGTAATCGCTGCGGATCTTGGTCTCACTTTAGGTGAGTTCTATAACGGCTCGAGGCAACGCGCCTTTGCTGAGATCACCATTCTGCCCAACAAGCACCTAGCATTCAACCTCGACTACTCCTTCAACCGCGTCCATCTTCCAACAGGTGGCTTCGACACCCACCTCGCCAGCGCTCGCATGGTCTGGAAGTTTACGCCCGATCTCACCTGGAGTCACCTCTTACAATACGACAGCCTCTCCGACTCCATGGGTTTTCAATCCCTCCTCCGCTGGGAATACCGCCCCGGCTCGGAACTCTTCGCCGTCGTCAATCAATCCTATCTTCACGAAGAACGCAGTTGGCGCACCACCGATGAGGAGTTCGCCGTGAAAGTCGGTGTAAATGCCAGGTTCTAGCACTGATTGTTTCAGCAGCACTCACCTAATGTAGCCGGAGCATCCTGCTCCGGTCGCCCTGTTGAATCATTGAAAGAGGACACCGTAGCAGGTGAAAACTAGGCAGCTTCTGGGGCTTTCCTGGCGTCTTGGTTTGGGTTGGATTTACTGGTTTTTCTAGAGGGGTGTTTGCGGTTCTGATGAGCTATCGGAGCGGAG
>CALLLI010000434.1 GCA_938082635.1 uncultured Verrucomicrobiales bacterium | reverse complement strand
GCTCGCGAGGACCGTGACCATGACGCGGAAGAACGTCTGTATTCGGACTTCCCCCAAACCAAAGAATCCCCAACGGCAGCTTCACGAGGTTGTCGTCCGACTTCACGGTATTCCCCATGTCACCATACAGGTGAGTCCAATCAGCCGACTCCGGAAGAGCACCCTGACGAAACACAAAGCTGCTACCGCCAGGCCCCGCAGTGATCTCTGCTTGAGGTAAATTCAGCGACTCAATGCGCTCAGTGAGAGCAGTATTCTTCGAAAACCAGACAGCGCCTCCATAAGGACGCACAGATTCATAAATCGCTTTGATCACAAGCGGATCATCCAGAGTGTTGGCAAAGTCGTTCCCGAGCGCGATGAGATTAGCCAGATAAGGCGGCGCCTCCATCCCCAAAGGATCTCCTGCATGCAGGGCGACACGTTTCCCGTAGAGCCTTTGATAGTCAAACTTCTCACGCAAACCCGCAATGACATCGGGCTCTTCGTCTACAGCGACGACATGAAGCTCGGACTCTTCCACAAACGCTTCTAACATCCGGCCGTCGTCGACCCCATACATCATGGCGTAGCCCTCCTGCGCATCCGCTATCGCAAGCACTTGCCGCGCCAGCTTGTTGTCTGCCGATGTCGAGAATGGCCACTCCTTACTACTATAAACCGCTGAAGGTGGCTTCAATGGGTTGTCGGTGGTCTCTTCCCCAAACGCTAGGATCCGCCCGTCTAGGGTCACAGCAAAGAGCTTGCCATTGGCAGCCAACAAACGCATCACATCGCCATCAATACTCGTGCTCCACGTGATCTCGGCACTCTTATCATCACTAGGAAGATCCACTGCCACGATCTTGCCATCACCCGCAGCATAGAGACGATTGCCCGCCTTGATCAAATCACCTTCTCCATTCGCTTCAAACTCCCACTGGAGTTCATGCTTCGCATTGTAGGCTTGAAGCACCCTGACGTTATGCCCTTCGACTTCCCATGTCTTCAGCAGTTCCGCGTGAGCCGCTGATTTCTTCGTCAGATCCTGAGCCTTCTTATCGACCTCGTCATAGAACTTCTTCTCGATCGGCTTGGCGCGTGCCTTGATCTCGTCGTCCAATTTCTTAGCCGCGTCCTTCTCAGCTTTCTCAGCTCCTACTAGCGCCTTCTCAAGTTCCTCTCGCTTTGCGTCGTCTTCGAGTTCATCGAGCACCTTCTTTGCGGAAATCACTTTCTCTTTAGCTTCATCCAAGGCCTTGATCTCTTTCTCTGGTGGATTCTCTTTCTTGTCCACCTCCGCAGCCATCTGCTTGCCCGCCTTGTTCGAGACAGCGAACGCCGCTTTGGACGCACGCTCGGCAGCGTCCAACTTCACTTTCAGATCGGGCTGGTGCGCGGCGGTGTATAAGAGATCGCCATCCAGCACCGGCTCGTTACAAACAAAGCCCGTCTTCTTTCCGCTCTTCGTTTCGTAAGCGCGCACGCCACGCTCCCGCGTGTGCACATAGAAATGATCTTTCTTGCCAATGACAAAAGATCCCCCATTGGCTTTGCCGCCTGCCTCGAGATTGAAATGGACGAGGCCTCCTGTCTCCCGGTCAAAGGCAGCGGGGACACTGCGCCCACCTGGCACTAACAAATAGTCTTCGAGAGCAACGAGCGCCCCCTGAGGAGCCACCCCAGCAAAGGCCGGTGCGGAGTGCGGCTGCTTGAGATACTGCGAACCAGATCCATCGTTCACCCACTCGACACTTCCAGTCTCCGCATCCAAAGCATAAATAAACGTGCCCATAAAGGGCCAAATACTAGCAGAGAAATAAAGCGTTCCATCACGGACGACTGGACCACCACGCGCAGGCCAAGCCGAAATGATTCGCTGATTGCCTAACGCTTTGCGAGCGCTTGGTGCCCCCCTAAACTTCCAAATCAACTCACCCGTCTCTGCCTCGACACAATAGAGATAGCCATCATCACTGCAGAAATACAGTTTCCCCTTCCACGCCACCGGCGAGAACCTTGCTGGGCCATCCGTGTAAAAAGACCAGCGTTCGATCCCGGTATCGATGTCGTAAGCAACCACCTTATCGGTGTCACTAAAACTAACAAACATCAACGTTCCCGCGACCACCGGTTCCAGCAGACGATCGTACGACATCAAGTCGTGATTCAGAGGATCGTCCCACACACGCTCACGCTTTGGGAAAGTGAGGATCCACTGGAGATTCAGGCTTTCGGGCAAGACCTCAGCACTACTTGCTGTACGGCCCGCATCTCCGCGCCAGGTAGGCCAGTCCTCCGCCAGGATCACATTCGTGAAGGCGAGGAGTATCGTTAGTAAGAGTATTCGCATAGTTTTCTAACTTCTAATTATCCTAAAGTGATGATTTCGTCAGCAACGCTGCTGGCATCTGAAGCATGCGTGACCATGAGAACGGCGCCTCCTTGATCGGCAAAGGCAACCAGCTGCTTCAGCACAATAGCCGCGTTCTCCGGATCAAGGTTTCCGGTTGGCTCATCAGCGAGGAGGACCTTCGGCTCGTTGTAAAGCGCCCGAGCCATCGCCGCGCGTTGCCGCTCTCCCGTGCTCAAGGCAGAAGGCGTGTGATGCGCGCGATGCGTGAGGCCAAACTGTTCGACCAAGGCTTCCGCACGTTTCCAATCTTTCCTGCCAGAGGCCAAACTCGGCGCCAAGACATTGTCTAACACATCAAGGTAGGGCACCAAATGAAACTGCTGAAAGACAAAGCCGACGGTATTTGCCCGAAAGGCAGCGCGCTCTTCGAGAGACAATTTATACGGCTCAACCCCAGCGATCTCAACGTCACCCGAAGTTGGCCGAAGCAATCCACCTGCAATAAGAAGCAAGGTTGACTTGCCGCAGCCACTCGGGCCCTTCAGAGCGACAAACTTTCCGGCAGCTACCGATAGGTTCACGTCCTTAATGGCGACAACGTCTCCTCCGTCAGGAGAGGAGTAATGGTGACCGACTTTATCTAACCGTATCATAGACACCCCATTAATCCTCTTTCTCTAAGTAGTGTAGCTTGGGCACCCTGCCCAAGTCCTGGGCAAAATGCCCAGGCGACCTTAACTAATTCCTCTTGATGAATCCTCATCTAATCCTGTTGGAGCACGGTTGCGGCGTCTTGCCGAGAGGCGATCAGAGCAGGCAACCAACTACCTAACAAAGCAACGCCAATCGCAAGCGCGAAGCTCAAGGCCACCGTTGCCCCATCGACTCCAGCACCGCCCTCAGATCCACCGAGCACGCCGCCGACCAAGGCCCCAACAATCAGCCCCACGATGGCTCCGACAACGCCTATCAGAAGCGCTTTCCCGAGAAAGATACCAAGTACCTGACGGGACCGCAGACCAAGCGCTCCAAGAATGGCGATCTCTTGCCGACGCTGACGCACATTTGCCAAGGTCGTCAATCCCATCAAAAGCGCGCACCCAAGAGTCGCTAACGGAACCATGAATGCCGCAAACCGTTCGCGTTGGCCACGAAGCTCATTCCGACTTTCGATTTCATCCGCGAGCGACTGCTGGGCCGTGACTTTCGCCTGGTCGCGCGCCTCTGCACGCGCCAGCGCAGGTGCCCCGCGTTCAATCGCTTGGGTTCCTGGTAGAATCGAAATGATCTCTTGCCGAATCTGCGAAATGCGATCTCCAGCACAATGACACTCAAGTGCTTGGATGGCATGAATGAGGTTCTCCATGCCTAGCATCTCTTGCGCCTCACGAAGATTGATCCAGACCGTGCTATCATCGATCGAACCACGTTCGCCGTGAGTCTTCAGAATCTTGAATGGCTTCCCTAGCAGAGTAACTTCCGCTCCATCTCCGAGTCCAAGTTTCAGCCCGATCTGATAACCCACGATCATCGAGCCACGAGGCACAGCATCGAGAAGAGGCTTCTTAGGGTCGCGATGAGCGATAGGCACTTCGCCACGCGTTCCGTAGAGCACGATGGGCAAGCCATTCTGCTCGGGCCAGTTCAGCTTCTTCGTGACAGTCGGCAAGAGGTGATTGACCGTCACGATGTTAGAATTCGCCAACCGATCCACGTAATCCTCTGGCATCGTCTTGTTGATCATGCCAGTGAGATGCATCTCTTGCAGATCTTGATCTTTCGGTAGAATGACCACATTGAAACCCAGCCCTTTCATGATCTTGCGCATGGCATCTTGCAATTCAGCTCCGGCGGATTCGACGGCCTGCTGCTTTGCTGCCAGCGCCTTTTCAGACGACTCCGCGTCCGCTTTGAGTAGCACGAGGGCACCCGACAAGCACGCCGTGGCCACAGCGACGGAAACCGCGGTGAGAAGCGCGTTCAGCTTCCTGTGGCGAATCTCTCGAAGAACGAAATGCCAGATATTCATGCGTCTTTATTGCGGAAGGCCGCTGACCCTACTGCGACCACGAGCAGCATGAACACCAGCGCAGCAAGAGTGGCCCACAAGATCGACTTGGAATCGCTCTCCTTGATCGCAGGCGTTTTTAAAACGCTCGCCTTGGTCTCCGTCGGCTCACTTTGTCTAGCCTCCGCAGCGGTTGGCGGGTCAGGCAGAATTCCCGACAGCTCAGGTAAATCACGATCCTCTTGGAGTGAGGTTTTCACCACATCATTCCAATTCATGGCCATCAGCAAGTCGACTCCTGGATTCTCTTCCTTGACCTGGCAAGAACACGCCCCCGTCAGATAAGCCGCCGCATTCTCAATCGTCTCCGGTATGATCCCCTCTCCCACTAAGCCATACAACACCCTTCCTCGACCAAAGACGGGAAAGATCATCGGTTCCTTAGAATCAATCAGATCTTCTTCGACATCCAGGAGCATCCTAACGAACATCTTCTCAGCTTCATCATCTCGCGAAAGCCGCTTAGCTGAGAAAGCAATCTTCAGCTCGTCCTCCGACACAGACACCAACCCTGCATCGATGTCCTCTTGCTCTAAAGTCGGCAATTCAAGCACAGATTCCAACTCTATAAGAGAATCGTTCAAGGTCTTCCAAGCAGCGTCATCCTTTGTTGGATCACCGGATTCTAACATCACCCACACGGCCGTTTCACCCTCAACTAACTCATTCGCGATCTGCTTGCGCAAAGGTGAATCAAGCATACTGGCAACAAGGTTAGTTTCCAACGGCCCCGCAGCCAATTCAACCGCCAATGGATGTGATTCCGGATAAGACACATAGAGCCAGGGCATCTTGTCTGTTTCCTGCTCTTTCCACGTGTCGAGGACACTCGGATCAGAAATGGACCCAACGTCGATCGTACTAACACTGATATTGGCATCAGCACTCTTCATCCGCGCAAGTAATTCGATCGCCTCTTGATCGAGCGTTTGCTCATAGAAGACCTGAACGTGAAACGGGTCGGCTACCCAGCGCTCCAAGGCATACCGGAACACCGGCACGGAACAGCCGAAGGCGCTCGAGGTCCACTGGAGCACCAAAGCGAGGACAACAAATCGTGGGAGAAACAAGGGCATTTCTCAAGATGATACCCCCAACTCCCCGTCACGGAAAGCGAATTGCCCCCTTTGCGTTCCTGAAAAAGAAATCGGTTGCGAGGTGCTGCCATCATCCTAAATTCTCCGGGTGATGAACAAGCTTCTTCAGATGACCCTCGCCACTCTCATGGCTTGGTCGGGTTGCTTTTGTCAGGTTGCCTGCGGTTTCGAGCTGTGCGAGCACGATCACCACCCAGGAGAGATGTCGTGTGGAGACCACGAGCATCATCATCACGACGATCAGGATACTGAAGATTCTTCTGATTGTGAGCACCCCGAGCCTTACCAGCGCACACTCCCGGATCCTCCACAGCTCGTGGGGACTCCGTTGTTTGCCGTGCAGAAAATTGGCGAGGTCGTCTGGCCGCCCATGGTCCAAGTGACGCCTTCAAGTATCCGTGGCTACGCTCCGGAGCGGCTATTTAGCGCTCGACGGCAAGCCTACGAGGCGAAGCTCTGTCGCTTTCTAATTTAATGGCATGACCTGGCCCAAACGCAGTCGCGTTTAGGTAATTCGTTGAACTTTATTGGGCACCTTCACGCCCGCAAACGAACCTCCTTTGATCATGAACCATGTCTTTCTCTATCCATCGATGGTGCGGTGTTTTCACACTGGCACTCCTTCTTCCAAGCGCCCTAGCAGCTGACGATACTGCGCGCCCCGGACTCAAACTCAGCCTCAGTAACGCCGGCTCCATTGTGCGTGCTCAGAATCCTACGCTGGCGGCCGCACGCTATCAAATTGGCGAAGCTCGCGGGCGCCTCCGCCAGGCTGGTCTGCTAAACAATCCCGAAGCGGAAACCAGTTTCCAACACGATCCTACTTTTCGCGAACACAGTGCCGAGATAGGCCTCACTCAGGACATTCCCGTGACCGCGCGATTACGTCACGAGAAAGAGGTGTCGCTGGCCGAACTCCAAGCGGCTGAAGCCGAGGTCGCGGATCTCGAACGCCGTCTGATCGGTCAAGTGCGCGAGGGCTTGATCGGGCTGCTCGCCCTACGTGCGCAGAAGTCCAACGGCGCGCTCCAGGCAAAGGTCTTGCAGGAATTGCTAACGTTCATTGAGTCACAGGTCGCGAAAGCCGAAGCCTCAACGTTCGATGTGAATCAAGTGAAGATGGAACGTGCTCAACTAGGCCTCGCCATGCGACGACTGGAAGTTGAGCACACGCTGGCACTGAGTGCGCTCAAGCCACTGCTGGGTGTGCGTCCTAACGAGCATCTCCTCGTGATCGATTCTCTTCCGAATCTCGATACTCAACACACACCAACAGGCGATGCGAGCTCGCGACCAGACATCAAAGCGGCGGGCCACTTGGCGGAGGCTGCGGAAAGAGAGATTCAGTTAGAACGCGCCAAGCGTTACGATGATCTCTCCGTAGGACTCTTCCTCGAGCGCGCTCTGGAAGAGGATGCGCCCGAAGGACTGGAACGCGAAACCGCCATTGGCGTGCGCGTCTCATTCCCGATCCCCTTCTGGAATAAGAACAAAGGCGCGATCGAAGAGAAGACCGCCAAGCATCTGCGTCTTACCAAAGAGAAGCAGGCCCTAGAATCCAATGCTCTCCACGAGTCGGCAAATGCACGTCTCACGATGCAGGCTCAACAAGAACTCCTAACGGAAATCAACCAGACGCTCGTGCCCCAAGCCACTGAGCAAATCAACGACTTGGAGCAGGCCCACAAACAAGGCCTATACGATCTCCGATCCGTCCTCTTAGCGCGCCGCCAGCTCATCGAGCTGAGCGCCGCACGTATCGATGCCCTGCGCGACTACCACCGCGCGCGCATCCACCTTGAAACCTCTCTCGCCCTACCATGAACCAGTCTCCCTTAACGAGCCTCCTTTGCCTAGCACTCCTCCTCAACGCGCCTGCGGCCGAAGAGATCACCGAAGATCGCGCCGCGAACACCGTCGTTCTCGACGCCATTTCTGTGAAGAATCTGGGCATCGAAACGGTGGAGGTTTCCCCGACAACGTTCGAAGATTCTCTCTTCGCCCTTGGCCGTCTTGCCGTCATCCCTTCGAAACGCGGCGTCGTCAGTAGCCGCATCCCTGGCAGAATCACGGAGCTGCTCGTCCATGAAGGCGATATCGTCTCACCCGACCAACGCGTTGCCCGTTTAGAGAGCCGACAGCCTGGAAATCCTCCGCCTAGCATCGATCTTACATCCCCAATCGAAGGCCTCGTCATGCAGAGCCACGTGAGTCTGGGCGAACCCGTTGAGCCGGATACCGAGATCCTCGAGATCATCGACCTTCGCACCATGCACGCTGTCGCCCGCATTCCTGAAGACCAGGCTGGGCAGATCAAGGTTGGCATGAAAGCTCGCGTCAAGATCGCTGCAATTCCTGACAAAGCCTTTGAAGGTGAGATGCTTCGTTTCGGCACCAGCGCAGATGCGGTCGGTGGCACGGTGGACGCGCTCTTTCTTCTAGAAGACCCCTCCGGTAGCCTACGACCAAACATGCGCGCTGAATTCTCAATTCGCATTTCTACACGTGACAATGTCATGGCACTCCCCAAAGAGGCGCTTCAAGGCGACAGTGCCAATCCTGTCGTCTTCGTGAAAGACTTCGACCTTCCCAATGCTTTCGTGAAGGCACCGGTCACGGTCGGCGCACGGAATGATCGCTACGTGGAAGTCGTCAGTGGTCTCTTTCCTACCGATGAAGTCGTGACCAAAGGCGGCTACGCTCTCGCCTTTGCTGGGGCAGGAAGCATCTCTCTCAAGGAAGCGCTCGATTCCGCACACGGCCATGAGCACAACGAGGATGGCTCAGAGATCACTGCCAAGCAGAAAGCAGCAAGCGAGGCCTCAGCCAGCGGCGGTTCCGGAGGGGGCCATTCCATGCTGACCCTGTTCTTGGCGCTCCTATCTGGTATTCTGTTCGTTCTCTTGATCCTCAGTCAATTCGTCCGACGCCATGCTTAATCGGCTCATTAGATTCTCGCTGGCGCATCGAGGGCTCATCCTCGTCGCTGCCCTGCTCGTGCTCGTCTTTGGCTGGCAAACCGCACGCAACTTGCCCGTGGAGGTCCTTCCAGATCTGACCAAGCCCACGGTCACGATCCTCACGGAAGCGCCAGGTCTCGCCCCTGAAGAGGTCGAGGCACTGGTCACCGTCCCGATGGAAACCTCCCTGATGGGCGTCTCGGGACTAACACGCTTGCGTTCGACTTCCGATGTCGCACTCTCACTGATCTACGTAGAATTTGACTGGGGCACCGATATTTATCAAGCCCGCCAATTCGTTTGGGAACGCCTCCAATCAGTGAATGACAGTCTTCCGGAAGGAGTCGTTCCGTTCATGACACCAGTGGCTTCGCTCATGGGCGAAATCATGCTCGTAGGCGTGAGCAGCAAAGACGGGAAGATGAGCCCACGTGATGTCCGAACCCTGGCTGATTGGGACGTGAGCATTCGCCTAAAGAGCATTCTCGGTATCGCCGAGGTCCTCGCGATGGGAGGCGGAGTGAAGCAAGCGCATGTGCAGCCTGATCCAGCAAAGATGCTCGCGCTCAATGTCACGTTTGATGAGCTTAGAGATGCCGCAGCCTCGGCAGCCTCCAACACCACCGGCGGCACCCTAACCTCCGCACCGCAGGAGATCATGGTCCGGCATCTTGCCATGACCACAGACCTCGACGAGATCGGTATGACCATTGTCAAGCACGTCAACGATCGTCCTATCAAGATCGCTGATGTGGCAAATGTCGTCTGGGACCTCGAACCCATGCGTGGCGATGCGGCGGTCAACGGCAGGCCGGGCGTGATCCTCAGTGTGACCAAGAGTCCAGGCTTCGATTCCTTGGAACTCACAGCCAAAGTAGAAGAGGCCATTGCGGAGCTCCAAGAGTCGGTTCCCGAGAGTATCGAGATCACCCCCCTCTTCAGGCAGGCCGATTTCATCGAGCACGCCATCGGCAACCTGGGTGAAGCCATTCGTGATGGTGCCATCATGGTCATCCTGGTGATCTTCCTCTTCTTGTTCAATGTCAGGACCACGTTCATCACGCTCATGGCCATGCCCTTGTCCTTTGCCATCACGGCCTTGGTCTTCCGGATGATGGATATCAGCGTGAATTCCATGACCCTCGGCGGCCTCGCCGTGGCCATCGGCATGGTGGTAGACGATGCCATTGTCGATGTAGAGAACGTGTTCCGTAGGCTGCGGGAGAACGCGCGCTTGCCCGAGCCTGAGCCCAAGTTGGAAGTCATCGCGCGCGCCTCAGGTGAAGTGCGAAACTCCATCCTCTACGCCACCCTCATCATCTTGCTCGTCTTCGTGCCCTTGCTAGGCCTGACGGGAGTTGCCGGTCGACTCTTCACACCCATCGCGATCGCGACAATGGTGAGCATGTCAGCTTCATTTGTCGTCTCACTCACCGTCATCCCCGTGCTGTGCTCGATTCTACTTAGCCCCAAGCAGGGCAAGGAACACCAAGACGGCAAACTCGTGCGCCTTCTGAAATCGATCTTTCAACACACGTTGCTGCGCCTCGCACTGCGAGCGCCCTTCGTGGTCATGGCCATCGCAGCCATGCTCGTTGCGGGAGCCCTATCACTCTATCCGACGATGGGGCAAGCCTTTCTCCCGTCGTTTCGAGAAGAAACAGCTCTCGTGGCACTCACGGCAGCACCCGGCACTTCGCTCACGCAAACAAACGCCATCTCTGACATCGCGGATCGCCTGCTGCTTTCCATTCCCGAGGTGCGCCAAGTCGGTCGCCGAGTGGGTCGCGCCGAACGCGGTGATCACATCGTGCCTGTGTCCACCGTGGAATTCGATATCGACTTCATTACAGACGAAAACTCACGCACGCGCGCCGAAGTGTTAGAAGACATTCGGCTGAAGATTCGGACCATTCCCGGCACGTTCAGTGTGGTCAGCGGACCGCTCGCAGACCGAATTGGACACATGTTGAGCGGCGTTTCGGCCAAGATCGCGATCAAAGTCTTTGGCCCGAACCTTGATGAAATCCGGCGAGTAGGCACAGACATCCAGAAGATTGCTCAGAGCATTCCGGGGTTGGAAACCGCGCGGATTGAGCAGCAAGCTCCCATCCCCCAACTCCGAATTGAGATCGATCGCGAACGCGCTCTTGCCTACGGCGTCACGCCAGGCGCCTTGAATTCGCAGCTCTCTGCACTGATGGGCGGCGACACCGTGGGCCAGCTCTATGAAGGCCAGCGCACGGTCGATCTCGTCGTGCGTTTGCCAGAGTCCTGGCGTGAACAGCCAGACCGTCTACGCGATCTCTACATTGATACCCTCTCAGGACAACGCGTCCCGCTGCACCTCATCGCGAAGATTCGAAATGCGAAAGGACCTAACGTCATTCAACGCGAGAACACCCAACGCCGCTTCGTCGTCAGCATCAATCCGACCGAGCGTGATCTGGCGGGTCTCGTTAGGCGCTTGCAAGCCGAGGTCACCGCAAAGGTCGCTCAGCCACAAGGTGTCTTCATCAGCTACGAAGGCGAGTTTCAGGCTCAGCAAGAAGCCACGAAACGGATCGCCTGGATGAGCATTGCGGTGTTCGCCATCATCGCGCTTCTTCTCTTCAACTACTTCAAGACAGCGGTCTTCACCGTGCAGATCCTAGCAGACATCCCTTTGGCTTTGGTTGGTGGGATTGTCTTCACCTGGCTCACCCTGAAGAACATCAGTATCGCCACGCTTGTGGGCTTCATCGCTGTGGCGGGTATTTCCGCTCGCAACAGTGTCATGCTCCTGTCTCACTACCTTCATCTCATGCGCCATGAAGGCGAGGGCTTCACTCGAGAAATGATCGAGCGCGGCACGCTGGAACGTCTCGTTCCCGTCTTCATGACGGCTCTGTCGGCGGGGATCGCCCTGATTCCACTGGTGCTGGCCGCCGAACAGCCCGGCAAAGAGATCCTCCATCCGGTGGCGGTCGTCATTGTAGGCGGCCTGATCACGTCCACCTTCCTAGGACTAGGCGTCACCCCTGCCGTGTTCTACACTTTCGGGCGCAAAGCAGCCCAACGATCCATCGAACAGAAAGCCGCAGCAAGCGACTAACACCCATCATTACTTGCCTGAACAACCATCAAACGATAAACCTAAACTAGTTATGAAACTCAAGAACATCCTTATCTCGACGCTAACCTCCGCCACCGTCTTTGGCCTTGTCGCCTGCGGGGGAGACAAACACGATGATCATGCTGACCATGATCACGACGGGCATGCCGAAGACCACGAAAGCGAAGATCACGACGATCACGAAGGTGATGATCATGGCCACGAGCACGAAACCATCATCGCTGGGCCTAACGGAGGACGCGTGATCACGAGCGTTGAGCCGCACGCAGAATTCTTTGTGACAGAAGCAGGTAAAATACAAATAACCTTCGTCAATGACGACTTCAAGGCCATCGCCGCTGCCTCACAAGAAGTCACCGTCATCGCTGGAGATCGCTCGAATCCCACGACCCTGACATTTACCAAGCAAGGCGACACTCTCCTCTCTGCACAAGCCCTCCCCAAAGGAGACGACTTTCCCGTCGTCGTCATGCTCAAGGCGGATGCTGACAGCAAGGCCGTGACGGAGAAGTTCACTCTCGACCTCACACAGTGCCCCACTTGTGACTACAAAGAGTACGCCTGCACCTGCGATCACTGAGCTTAAGGGCACTTGAAACGCGCCGGTCCTTGGCATGCACGACATCAAGGACCGGCGGTTTCTAACCGCCGATACTAGCAGTCTCATATTAGGTCGATGGACAAACACCATCTCCTAACATGCATCGACAATAGCGACGTCGCTGGAGCCTCAGCTTGGATAGAAGAACATCCTGCTGAAGCAGAGCCACCCGCTTATAAAGCGCATCCTCTGCTACACGAGTTCGTCGCATCAAACAACGGACGCCTTCACGAGAAGACACATTTAGAAATTGCGGAACTGCTGACCCCGGAACTCGTTTGCGCAATTCGCGTCGTGAATGACCATGTCGATGAAGTCACACAATGGCTTTGTCAGGACCCGAAACTCATCGACGCCGAGTTTGCCGCAGGAAGAGGAATCGGCACAGCCATGCATCACTGGAAGTCCATCGACATGGCCGAAGTGTTGCTGCACGTCGGCGCGGAGATCGACACTCTCAATAGCCTAGACGAATCGCCATTGACGACACAACGGCAGTTCGGATCGACTAAAACCGCACGCTTCCTGCTCCAACGAGGAGCCAATCCCAACCTTGGAGCGTCCGCACAATGCTAGCATGCATTCGTAGCTCGACATTCCAATGTCGTTACGGCAGTGCGCCACTCTACCCAAAGGCGACTTTGGAAAGTCACCCTACGCGCCTGCGATGGCGACTTCGACTCGCATCTTCATGAAGTGGGGCTAGAATTCTGAGACCATGTGGAATCCCCTGCCCTCTCGCCCCTGTTTCAGCCTCGTGCTGGCGGGCGTGTTGTGCCTACCCACCATGGGCTGGGGCCAGCATGGCGCCAACTCCACCGAATCCCTTCGCAAGAAGTTAGCCGCCTTTGCCACCACACCAGAAGCAGTCGCCTCTACGAAGAAGCAGATCAACGCACTCGAATCTGACGAGTACGCCGAACGCCGAGCCGCCATGGCCTCACTCGTCGGCGCCACCGGGCTCCACGATGTCCTGACAAATTCAGATGTCCGCCTAACCAATGAAGGACGCACCGCTCTCAAGGTCATCACCGAAGCCCAGGCAGAAACGGGCGCGGAAGAGAAACTACGTTTTCTCATGCGCCAAGTCCAAACGGGCAAAGTAACAGGACTCGCTGACGTTATCCTTAGTGCTTGGGAGGGACGTGAAGCCACTAGCAGTGAGTCCTCACGCCTAAGCAGGGAGGCGCTCAAAGCGACCGTGCAGGCAAAGGATCTTCCCAAGTTAAAAGAAGCCCTCACCAGCCCCACACCATTCGTACGAGAGCTGAGCTTGATCGGTATCCAGAAGGTCCAGGCGACCAAAGACGACGTCGCTACCGTCATCGAGCCCTTGCTCAAAGACCCGCAAGAAACGGTTCGCCTAGAAGCCGCCGTCATCGCCGCGTCTCATCAGAACCGGGCCAGCCTGACTACCCTGGCAGGTTTGCTGAATAGCGAGGTATTCCACTTACGAAACCAAAGCCACGAGATCCTTGCCGCCATCACCGCGCAAGACTTCGACTACTACTCAGATGGCAATCTCAAGGACCGCCAGACCGCTAGCAGCCTCTGGAATCGATGGGTCGCCAAGTTCGGCCAGAAAGCCCCGATGAAGTTCGAAGAGATCCAATACTGGCTCCAGGACGGAGACGGCTTGTTCGAGTAAAGGAACCTTACTCGTGAGTGGTAAGTTCTCATGAGTCAGCAGACTGATTTCGTAGTCGGGCAATCTTCCCTTTCGACAACTCGATGCTGAGATCTATCAGCTCGCCTGTGCACTGTTTGAACTTCTTATACTCGGCTGTCTCGGCG
>CALLLI010000433.1 GCA_938082635.1 uncultured Verrucomicrobiales bacterium | reverse complement strand
TCGAACTGAAGGCATGGATCGAGTCAAAGTTGAAGCAAATCTGGGACCTCGACAGGCAGCTGAGCGTGGACGAAGATAGCGATGAAACGGCGAAAGAGGAACGAGCTGCGGCAGCGGTTCTGAAGAGCAATCTCCGCTCCGCTCCGATGGCTCATCAGAACCGCAAACACCCATCTAAAAGAACCATCAAATCCAACCCAAACCAAGACGCCAGGAAAGCCTCTGAAGCTGCCTAGTTTTCACCCGCCACGGTGTCCTCTTTCAATGATTCAACAGGGTGCTGCTTTTGGTATGGTCATGGATTCCACGATGCGATATTTTAGCGAGCACATACCGGTTCCATGATCACCTACAGCATTCGATCTGGCGATACCCTGTCGCGCATTGCACGCCAACATGGCGTCCGCGTGCGGGATCTTCGTCGGCACAATCCGCAGCTCAGTGGCGTGGAGGAGTTGCCCGGTGCTGCGCACAATCCGCGGATCTTGGAATACCATCGAACGACCACCCTTGGTCACGGCGCGGCTTCGAAAGATGAGACGCCTTGGTGTTCTTCGTTCGTCAACTTCTGCATGGTCATGTCAGGCTTTCGCGGCACAAATTCCGCAAGTGCCCGCTCGTGGTTGAAATGGGGGAGTGGCCTCCCGTAGCCGTCTCCGGGTTGTAGCGTCGTGCTTCGTCGGGGAAACAGTCCGACTTCAGGTCACGTGGCCTTCTTCACCCGAGCTACAAGCCGCCACGTGTCTTTGCTAAGCGGTAACCAGGGAAACCGCGTGAAATTGAGCCGCTACAAGTAGAGCGATGTCCTGGGTCTGCGCTGGCCGAGGTGATTTGGCATTGCGAGTTCGGAGGTATCGACCACTCTGGTTTGTTTGTGAGCGGCATGTGAATCTTCCGGGTGAGAGTTCAGCTACTTTGAGCCGATCTGAAAGAGAGTGTTCTCGGGGATGCTGGATTTGGTGCCATTGACGGTCCATTTTAGGCTCAGTTTAGGAAGGGTGTTATCCGCAGTCACCCAGATCGTTAAGGGATGGAGCCCGGCTTCTAACCGGAGGCTGGTGTGCCGTTCCCCGCCACTGGCATAACCGTGATCAGCGTCAATCAAGATGGCTTCATGGAGTTTCACCACGGCCTTGCCTTGGGTTTTTAAATGGAATGTGTACTCGCCTTCGGTCGGAATCTTGAGGAAAGTGTGGGTCACCGATGTGGCTTTGGCGGGAAGGGCTGTCTCTATCGTCGCCGAGGTGAGCTTACGATCTTCTTTCTTATCGGAAAGGTTTGGGACCCAAGGAAATTCGCCGTCATAGATCTTCCAAGTCAGCCCTGGACGAATGGGCGTTTCCGCGACTGATGGCATGGCAAGGTCGTCATAGGGGCGCTGGGCTGAACTGTTAGAGCGGCGGATCTGGAGGACGCGATCTTTCATCTTGGCGTTCAGTGCTTTGAATTGCGCGTTCGTTTCGGCCAAATTCTTGCGTTCACTCGGGTCAGAATTGACCTCATAGATCTCAAAGTCCTGCGAAGGGTCCTGAATGTCTGTGCGTACACCCTTGTAGCCATCAAGGAAGAGCACCTGCATCTGACCTCGTTTACGCTTCCGATGTTCGCTAGCATAGTCCTTGTAGTCGGGTGTTCTTCCGTTCTGCTTGTATTCTACGTAGACGGTGGAGTCCTGCGGCTTGCCGTTACCAGTTAGTTGAGGTAAGAGCGAAACTCCATCGGATAGCGCTGTTGCAGGCATGCCGGCAACACTAGCGAAGGTCGACATCCAGTCGTGGAATTGTGAGGGCTGGCGATCTTCGCGACCTGCAGGGAACGCTGTCGGCCACCAAGCCAATGTTGGCACTCGAATGCCGCCTTCCCAAGGATCGCGCTTCATTCCGTCCATGGGGCCATACGATTGAAAGGAGGTGGGCTGGTAGTTCTTCTTCTCAATGTAGCTTTCGCTGTGCGGCCCATTGTCACTGGTGAAGACGACGAGGGTATTCTCGGCGATACCGAGATCTCGCAGTAGTTGGAGGAGGTCACCGACAGTGTTGTCGAGACGCCTGACCATCGATGCGAAGCGCTGCTCGACATTGGACCAATCTGGATTCTGGTAGTCGGGATGAATGTAAGAGTCGATCTCTCCCGAGGCGGTATTGATCATTCGACCAGGTTCTCCAAGCCATTGGAGACCGCCCTTCAATCCCTTGCCCGGAGGGTAAGGACTCGTCGCTGTTTGCAGCGCTGCATGAGGCGTGTCATGCGCGAGGTACATGAAGAAGGGTTGTTCAGGAGATGTTTCGTGATGCTTGGCGATCCATTGCTTGGCGAATGCCGTGAACAGGTCTGTCGTGTAGCACTTGTCTAACTGACTCGAGATCTCATTGTTGTTGTGCCAGAGTTCTTGAGGTGTACGGTGGCCTTTGCTGTTGCCTAAGGGCCATGAGTTGGCTGGATAATGCTGATGACCATCGCGGTGCCGGACATAGCCAAAGAACTCATCGAAGCCGCGTTTTGTTGGGTAGGCGGGCCAGGCCATGGGATTCTTAGGAGACTCTTTTAGAATGCCTTGGAGGCCGTATTTGCCAACGAGTGCTGTTCGATAATTCGCTGTCTTGAGCACGGTCGCTAAGGTGTGATTGTCAGCGAGTGCCTTGTCGAATTGATTGTCCCGGACATTGGCATGGCCTTGGTGCAACCCGCTCAGAAGAGAGCTCCGTGAAGGAGCACATACGGGCGCTGGACAATAATGCCGCAACATGCGGACTCCTTCCCGAGCCATGCGGTCGAGTTCGGGAGTCTGATGCCTCTTTCCCTTCTTCGTATTCTGGAAGTTGAGACCCAGATCACCCCAACCTAGGTCATCTGCGAAGATGAAGAGGATGTTAGGACGCTTTGGGAGGTCTTCCTCCGCAGACAGACAGGTGGAAGCGAAGAGTAAGGTGATCGAAAGGGTGAACCAGCAGCGGCGAATCATAGACCGCTGCAGCATGGGGGGGCACCCCACTAGTCTTCAAGATATAACCAATGCCATCCTTGGCTTACATCGGCAGGTCGTAGGCGCGGCCGTCGCGCTTCTCGTAGTAGTGGATGAAGGCGCGGTTCACGACGGCGTAGCCGCCGGGTGTTGGGTAGTTGCCGTCGAAGTACCAGGCACCGGAATTCCCTGGAAGGGACTTGTGCATGTTCTCGATGGTTTGGAACATGACTTTAACTTCGCCATTCCAAGAGGTGCCTTGCGGTTTCACTATCTGGCTTACTTGATCGGAGATGTCTTCGTCGGTGAACGGCGAGTAGATCTTCTGCACGGCGTTCTTCATTTCCCCAACGGGCTTCTTAAGTTCTGCTAGGCAGTCTTCGTAGACTTCTTGAGCGAGAGCGTACTCGCTGCGCGCTTTTAGGAGATTGATTGCGGCTTGGAAAGCGATGAACTTGCCAAGTTCGGACATGTCGATGCCGTAGCAATCTGGATAACGAATCTGCGGGGCAGTCGAGACAATGATGATCCTCTTGGGATTTGTGCGAGAGAGGATCTTGAGAATGGACTTCTTCAAGGTTGTGCCTCGCACGATGGAGTCATCGATGACGACAAGGTTATCGCGTGGTTGTACGACTCCGTAAGTGATGTCGTAGACGTGAGAGACTAACCGATTGCGACCGGCTTCCTGACTGATGAATGTACGCAGTTTGATGTCCTTCTGGGCAATCTTCTCATTGCGCGGCCAATTGCGCAGGATGAGTTCATCGATCATTTCCTCGTCCAGCGTGCCGTCCTTCATGGCGCAGAGGAGGCTTTCCTTGACCTCATTTCTCCGGTGCTTGCGTAGGCCTTCCATCATGCCGTAGTAGGCGACCTCGGCGGTGTTGGGAACGAAACTGAGCACGGTGTGCTCGAGATTGTTATCAATCGATCCCAGAATTTGAGGAACGAGCGCTTCGCCTAATGCTTTGCGTTCGCGGTAGATCTCTGGGTCATTGCCGCGCGAGAAATAGATCCTCTCAAAGGAACAAGGCTTGTGTTCGCGGCCGGGGCAGAACTCGTTGAAGGTGATTTTACCTGACGCTTTCACGACGGCAACGTGGCCGGGAGGGAGTTCTTTGACCTCGTCTTGTTCGGCGTCGAAAGCGGTCATCAAGGCGACGCGCTCGGAGGCGAAGGCAATGAGTTCGTTTGAGCAATAGAAGTAGCAGGGGCGGATGCCGTGAGGATCACGCAACACAAAGCCATCACCATTGCCGATGGCGCCGACGATACAGTAACCGCCGTCCCAAGCTTCGCCTGACACTTTGATGAGGCCTGGAATGTCGAGGCGCTTGCTGATTTCGCCAGGGATGTCGCGCCCATTCATGCCTGCATCGCGCATCTCGCGGTAGAGATCGGTATGTTGCTCGTCGAGATGGAAACCGATCTCTTCAAGGACCGTCTGCGTGTCCGTCCCGTAGACCGGGTGCTGTCCGCGATCAATGAGGCCTTTGACCAACTCCGCGGAATTGGTCATGTTGAAGTTCCCACAGACCATCAAGGTCTTGGTGGGGTAGTTACTCCGACGAATGAATGGATGGCAGGAGCCTTCGTTGAAGAGGCCAGAGGTGCCGTAGCGGAGGTGTCCGATTAGAAGCTCACCACCGAAGTCGAAGTGCTTTTTGATACTGTCAGGGTTTTTAGGATCGACGATGCCTTTCTCACAAAGTTCGTCGAAACGGGCGAACTCTTCGTTGACGACTAAGGAGAGCGAGTCCTTGTGCGTCGACCGCCGACGGAACATGTAGGACTGGCCAAGAGGCACGTTCATCTTCTGGCAACCGATCCCGACGCCATCTTGGCCGCGGTTGTGCTGCTTCTCCATGAGGAGGAACAGTTTTTGAAATCCGTAGAGTGCGCGACCGTACTTGTCGTGAAAGTAGTTCAGTGGCTTCAATAGCCGAATGAACGCTAGTCCACATTCATGTGTTAGTTTATCGCTCATGGACGCGGTGGGGTAAGGTAGTACGGGCATCCAGCCCGTGAACTCCGGCAGGATGCCGGAGCTACATTATTCTTTGCGTGAGGATTCACTACTTGGAAGAGGCGATTTCAACGCGAAACGCGCCATCGGTGATTTCACCTAACACTTGGCTGCGCGGCATGGCCTTGGTAGAAGCGTCTGCGTCTTCTGGGGAGACAATGACAACCCAGCCGAAGCCCATGTTGAAGGTGCGAATGGCTTCGTCGTCCTCGATGTGATGCAAGATCTTCTGAGCTGAGACATTCTCCCAAACAGGGAGTTTGATCTGGGCTCCTTTGCCGCCTAGCAAACGTTCGAGATTCTCGGGGAAGCCGCCGCCAGTGATGTGAGCCATAGCGCGCGCCTTGATGCCAGCGGCTTTTAAGGCGTCACACTCTTCGTGGTAGAGCCTTGTGGGAGCGAGGAGCTCTTTCCACTCGTCGTCGGACAATTCGATGGTTTGTGTGTCGAGCACGCGGCGGACCAAGCTCCAGCCATTGGCGTGGAAGCTATCAGAAGCACAGCCGAGGACGACATCGCCTACTGCAACTGTGCTCGGATCGATTAGGTCTTTCTTCTCGGCAGCACCGATGCAGAAGCCAGAAAGCTCGATCATGTCCTCTTCGACCATGTCCGGCATTTCAGCCGTTTCGCCACCGGCGAGGATGCAGCCGCAGGCTTCGAGGTGATCGACCATGCCTGCGATGACGCGTTTGATCTTGGTCTTGTCGATCTTGCCCACGCCGACGTAGTCGAGGAACATGATAGGATCAGCCCCTGCCGTGAGGACGTCGTTCACATTCATGGCCACGAGATCCTTGCCAGCAATTTCGAGTTCGTCTCGCTCTAGCAAGACTTTCAGCTTCGTTCCGACGCCGTCGCAGCCGGTGAAGATGACAGGCTCGCTGTAACTGCTGAGATCAAAGCCTGCGGCAAAGAGGCCGAAGCTTTGGAAGAGCTGCCGTTTGGCTTCGGTCCGCATGCGGAGTTCGCCAATGTCTCCCACGAGGGCGGCGGCTTTCTCGATGTCGACGCCAGCGTCTTTGTAAGTGAGAGGAGTGCTCATATGCGTTTGGTTAGGCCGTGACCGTTTGGTAGATCGATTGGAAGAGGTAGTAGCCCCAGCCATGTTCGGCTTGTTGCCAGTCGCGATCATAATGTTGCTCGCGATAAATGAAACGCTCGGGGTGCGGCATGAGGCCAAGCACGCGTCGCTGGGTGTCCTGCAGGCCAGCGATCTGCTGGTAGGAGCCGTTCACATCTTCACCGTAGGTGAGTGCGGCCAGGCCATCCTTCATGTAAGTTTCTGCATCGGCAGGCTCTTTCGTGACGAGGCGGCCTTCGCCATGGGCGATAGGAAGTTCGAAGCCTTCAGGAAGCGTGTGGAGAAAGGGGGAGTCGGTGACCTTTTTCTCTAAGGGCACCCATTTGCAGACGAAACGCTCACTGACATTGTCAATGAGGCTGCCAGCGGGTAGCAAGCCGAGGCGCATGAGGATTTGAAAGCCGTTGCAGATGCCTAGTAGATGGCCGCCATTGTCGTGGAAGGTGGTGAGGGTGTCACCGAGGCGCCGCTCGATCTCGAGTTCGGCAAAGCGGGCTGCCATGACATAGTCACCATAGCTGAAGCCGCCGGACAGTACACCGAGCTGGGTGTCGGCAAAGTCTTCCACCGTCACACGAGTGATGGGAACAGTCCGCGCTTCGAAACCGACCTCGCGCAGAGCCCGAGCCGTTTCCTCATCGGCGTTCGTCCCGGGGAACTTTAGTAGTAGGGCGTTAGGCCGTGTTGCCATCGTTCTTTTAGTGACGTTAGGTCTTCCTCGATCTGATCAGCGATCACGAGTTTCTTGTGCGCTGAGGTGGTCTTGCCAATTTGTTGAGCATCATCGCCGAAGAGCGCTTGGAAGTCATCGACCTCGGTGGACTCGACTTCGACCACAATGCAGCCGGGTGTTTCGGCGAAGAGTTGTTCCTTGCTGAAGAAAGCGTCGATTTCGACACCGGCTTTCATGGAGAAGGCCATCTCGGCGATGGTCGTGATGAGTCCGCCTTCACTCACATCGTGCGCGGAGGCGACGTGGCCTTTCTGGAGGGCGCTGTAGAGATTCTCGTAACGCGCGAGGTTTGCGGCGAGGTCGCATTTCGGCACGCGAGCATCGGTGATGCCGGAGACACGAGCGGCGACACTGCCGCCGAGTTCCGTGCTCATCTTGCCGATCAAGAACAGCGCGCTGCCGTCGTGACGCAGACTGCTGCCGACGACTTGCTTACGGTCATCAATAATGCCGAGGCCGCTGATGAGCAAGGTCACGGGCACGGAGACGGGACCGTCTTCCGTCTCGAAGTAGTTGTAGAACGAGTCTTTGCCGGAAACGAAAGGTGCCTGGTAGAACGTGGCGGCTTCGGCCATGCCTTTCGTCGTTTCGACGAGGCAACCGAGCTCGGTTTCGTCATCGGGATTGCCCATGCAGAAGTTGTCTAACAGAGCGAGACGCTTGGGATCGGCACCACAGATGACAAGTTGGCGAACACACTCATCAACACACGCGAGGCCCATTTCGTAAGGCGCCGTCTTGCCCCACTCGGGAAGGAGTGAGAGCGCCATGGACATCATGGGTTTGCTGCCGTCGATATGAATGACAGAGCCGTCCTGAGGGGCATCGCCGGTGGCACCGCCTAAAGGTTTCAGGAAAGTGTTGCCTTGGACCTCGTGATCGTATTCGCGGATGATGGGTTCGCGAGAAACCACAGCGAAGTCGCCGAGCACTTTGTGGAACAAGTCACCGGTGCTGCCTTCTAACGAAACGTCATCGCGGAACGTTGGCGTGGTCCATTTGCTGTTACGCGTTTGGCGTGGCGCCTCATGCAACTTGCTGCAGTCGAGTTCGACGACGAGTTCGCCATCATGCCAGACCTTGAGGATGCCGCTGCCATCGGCGTGACCGAGGAGGACGGCTTCTGTCTCGTAGGTCTCGGCGAGTTCTTGCAGCTCGGGAAGGTGTTTCTCATCGACGGCAAGAACCATGCGTTCTTGGCTTTCTGACAGGAAGATTTCCCAGCTGACGAGGCCAGGCTCTTTTAACGGCGCATTCTCGAGGTAGAGTTCGCCGCCTGTGACGCTGAGCATCTCGCCCGCGGCACTGGAGAAACCACCGGCACCGCAGTCGGTGATGAAACCAATCAGTCCACGGTCCCGTGCTTCTAACACAAAGTCGCAGGCTTTCTTCTCTTCGATCGGGTTGCCGATCTGGACCGCTTGCTGATCTTCCTCGTGGGAATCCGTGGTCAGACTGGCGGAAGAGAAAGTCGCGCCGTGAAGGCCGTCTTTGCCGGTGCGGCCGCCGACAGCGACAATCTTGTGGCCAGAGAGGACTTCTTTCTCGATGTCACCGATCGGAATGGTCCCGGCCGTGCCGCAGAAGACGAGCGGATTGTAGATGTAAGCGGGATCGAATTGAATGGCGCCGCTGACCGTGGGAATCCCCATGCGGTTGCCGTAGTCTCGCACACCGCGGACCACACCGCGCATGATGCCTAACGGATGCAAGACGTCGTCGGCCTTGATGTCCTCTGACTTGGTGTCAGGACTACCGAAACAGAAGACGTCGAGTGAAGCCACCGGTTTGGCGCCTTTGCCAGCGCCGATGATGTCGCGAATGACACCGCCTAGACCCGTGTTGGCACCGGCGTAGGGCTCAATGGCTGAGGGGTGATTGTGGGTTTCCACCTTCAGGCAGACAGCCACGTTGTCATCGAGTCTAACAAAGCCTGCATTGTCAACAAAGGCACCGAGAATGAAGTCTGGCTTGTCCTTCCAGATCGCTTCGGTGACTTCTTTGATGTGCGTTTTGAAGATGCCATCGACCGTCTCTTTCGCGCCATCCAGTTCGTGCTGAATCAACGCGCCGAAGATGCGGTGCTTGCAGTGCTCGCTCCACGTTTGGGCGATGACTTCGAGTTCGACATCGGTCGGTTCGCGGTCGGCGTCATTGAAGTACTTCTGAACCTCGACCATGTCCTCACGCGAAAGCGAGAGTTTCATGTCGCAACTCAGGTGTTCGAGAGCGTCTCCGTCCAAAGAACGGACTTCGATGTGGCGATACGTTTGCTTAGGCGGGGACATCCGTCACAGACCAGGTATGAATCGCGGGATTCACGATGTCTTTGATGAAGGGTTTGGGCGAGGTTTCGTGTGGATCGCCAAAGATGTAAAGGCGTTTGTAGATCTTAAGAGATTCAATCTCAAATCGACCGTCAGCTACCTCGCGATGGTAGTTCCGAATGGTCTCTTTCTCGTGGTCGAGTGCGCCGGGTTTCATCCCGTAATCGAGGTGGAAGACGCTGCCTTCATAGACGGGATCACCGCTCACGGCGAGGTCTTGGCAGACATCATCGACGAGCACCTTTCGGATGAAATCCGTGAGAGCTGCCTCATCCCCAGAGAACTCAAACACGTACCGCTGTGTTTGGCGGTACGTCTGAGGTTTGCTCAGGGGGGCGTAGAGCAGCCCTTGGCAGCTCTTCGGTTCGGCTAACCGTGGGGATACTTCAGCTATTAACTGCATTTTCAGCGCGTTTGAGGACTTCGGCGTAGCTTTCCATGACATTTCCAAGATCCCGACGGAAGCGATCTTTATCCATCTTCTCACCGGTGGTCACGTCCCAGAGACGGCAGGTGTCGGGCGAGATCTCATCAGCGAGGATGATGGTCGAGGGATCGGTGGACAGGCGACCGAACTCCAATTTGAAATCAATGAGCGTGAGCCCTGTCTTGAGAAAGAATGGCTTAAGGATCTCGTTAATCTTGAGAGCCTCGGATTTGAGAAAGGCCAACTCGTCTGCGGTGGCGAGTTCCATTTCCAAGATGTGATCATCGTTTATCATGGGATCTTCGAGGTCGTCATCTTTGAGAAACCATTCCACGAGCGGTGTCTTCAAAGCCTCGCCTTCTTTGAGCCACGTCCGGCCACACAAACTGCCAGCGGCCACGTTTCGAACAACCACTTCGATTTTGATGATTTCCACATTTTTAACGATCGTGCGGATGTTGCCAACCGTGCTAACAAAGTGTGTGGGCACTCCCTGTTTTTCTAGGAGCTGCATGAGAAGGAGGCTGATAGCCTGGTTCATGCGTCCTTTGTTCTCGAACTGTGCATGCTTCTCTCCGTTAAAGGCGGTAGCATCGTCCTTGAACTCCATGAGTAGCTCGTCAGGCTGCTCCGTCTCGTAAAGCCGCTTTGCTTTACCTTCGTAAAGCCGCTTTGCTTTACCTTCGTAAAGTAATTTCATCGGTGGGGCGATTCAGAGGATTTAAGGGGACGTGGCAGCTTCGTCAAGAAGCACTTTCCTCGGTGGGTGAATCTATGAAAAATCAGAACCACGGAAGGCACTGAAGACACAGAAAGGTTAACTTTTGGGGTATCTTGGAAACGTTAATAAATTAGCGTATAGGATTGGCTTCGTGTGGTGGGGATTCTATATGTTCTAACATGGTTCTTCGAAATGGTGTCTGCGCTGCTCGTGATTCTACTTTGGTCTTGGAAAGGCGGCACTGGAGCAGTTTCGTCTGTGAGGCGTGAGCAGTCGATGCCCGAAGGTCTCAGGAGTCCGGGGCAAGAGGATGCTGGTGAGGGGGTGCTGGTGAGGGGCAAGGGTTCTCACTGGTGCTACGCCGCGTTCGCGGTCAGCCTATTGTCAGGCAGTCCTTCGTCGATGTTCGTGTCCGATGGATTGAGTATCTTGAAGTTGATCCGTAGGTATGGCGAATTGCTCCTATTTGCTTGGCGCTGGATGGGGTTGCGACGAAACGATCTAAGAGCGCTAGAGAGCTTCTGATGGAGATGGGAATTGAGTTTGAAGAGGGCGCGACGGCCTTCTACGTAACTAGTAGCTCGGAATTGATCGTTCGGGCGACGTTTGAACCGTTGGAGGCGGTCGATTGTTTGGTGAAGGCATCGAATTCAGCACGTTCGTGTGATAAGGTTTTGATAGAATAAATCTTTGGTGCCTTACTAACTCGTGAGTGGTAAGTTCTCATGAGTCAGCAGACTGATTTCGTAGTCGGGCAATCTTCCCTTTCGACAACTCGATGCTGAGATCTATCAGCTCGCCTGTGCACTGTTTGAACTTCTTATACTCGGCTGTCTCGGC
>CALLLI010000432.1 GCA_938082635.1 uncultured Verrucomicrobiales bacterium | reverse complement strand
GGCCAGGGCTGGAGGCTCGAAAGAGGGGTGTTGGCGAGCTCACCCTCAGGGTGAGCGCTCAATTGGTCTAAAAGCGCACTCATCACCCTCAAGGTAAACGAGTTGTGCCGGTTCATTCAATTCTCCATTCACGCTTCTAGGGTAAAGCGCCGCCCCATTCCATTACTCCCCTGTCAGCTTACCGACAGCGCCGCCGAGAAAGAAGAGCCCTACTATCGCCTTGCCAAAGAGAATGGCTTGATAACGCGCGGGTGATTCTGCGGACTCGGCTCGTCCTGCCCACCAGAGCAGCCACATGCCCACCCAAAGCCCCGCGGTAAACGTGACATCATTGTAGCCTTCCACATGGAGCAGAAGCATTCCACTTCCTAGCATCACCGCAATTCCAGCGAGTTGTCTCCCGACCACCGAAGGCCGCCAAAGACCAACGCACGCCAAGAGCGGAAGGAAGTAGGCGACTAACGCCACACGCCCATCGAGAAAGAACGATGGAAAAAGCGAGTGCTCAACAACGGGTGAACGCAACCCTACATCGATTCTTCCCAGAAGGAAATCGAACTTTGTATAGAGCCCTATCAGGACTCCGAAATAAACAAGAAGCCACGCATCATTACCAGCGCTTCCGCCCCAGCGACTATTTTCCCTGCGCTCTTTCAACTGCTTAATCATCCGACTCGGAGTTGAGCACGGCCGTCATCTTCATTCCACCAGGCGCTGCTTCAATGAGATGGAACGCCTCAATCCGGTGCCCCTGGTAGGTCGACCGACTCTTTAGAATCATTGGTAAAGCTTCAGTGTGCGCATCGCGCTCCGTGAAGGTAAACAGACGCGTCGGGTAGTGATTCATCTGCAGGTAGGTCAAACGCGGTTCGAGAAACGCAGGTCCAAAGCAGGCTTCGTTCGAGAAATTATACATCGACGGGATCGGCTGCTGAAGAAACCAGGCGCCGAACGACTCTGTCATTAAGTTAAACCGCAACATCCCAGCCCGCGAGACGGCAGGCACGACCGGAGTCAACAGCACCCAAGCGTAAGACAACGCCAGGATACCCACCAAGCAACGCCCACCTAGCTGTATGGGAGCACGCGGCTTAAGCCGAGATAGAAGCGGGGGCATAGGCACCCATGCCCGGCGCTAGGTAGAAACGCAATCGTCTCGGCCTCACGTGTCTTTCAATAAGGCTAATCTTGTCCATTCACGGGTAACCCTGCGGTCACCTTCACAACATCGCGTCGCAGTTCTTCGAAACGCCCCCCTACTGACGCTTCTTCGGTCGAGATTGCTTCTTCGCTGATTTAGGAGGTCCCGCTGCTCCCCACTTGGCCTTCCGATCCTTCTGGTGACGGATGCGCTCCTTGTCAAAATAGGACCCAGACCGCACCGGCTCATGGGAAGCTTTGGCAAACGCCTGCATCTTCGTTAGAACCTCGGGACGATCTTTGCCAACGGACGTGGTCTCACTGATATCCATCTCCAAGTCGAAGAGTTCCCATTTCGAAACCTTCTTCTTACGATTGTTAGTCTTCACTGCCTTCCACTTGCCATAGCGTACCGCAGTCTGATTCCCATACTCCCAGTAGAGCATCTCATGCTTCTTCTGCGCAGCTTGGTTCCCAAGAATCTCTGGGAGGATCGAGAGTCCATCCGTATCACCGGGAGCCCTCGTTCCTGAAACATCCGCAAGCGTGGCCATGATATCGACCTGATAGAAGATCAGGTCACTCACCCGCCCTGGCTCAACCTTTCCAGGCCAGCGCACCATAAACGGAATCTTGAGGCCGCCTTCGTATAGATTTCCCTTCCCGCCACGGAACTCAACACCCGTGCGCGGATCCTTGTTAGGGCTAAAGAATCCTCGGGGATGCTCTTTGCTCTTGAATCGATCTTGCCCGCCATTGTCTCCCGTAAAGAAGACGATCGTATTCTCCTCGAGCTGCAGTTCTTTCAGTAGATCTATCACAGATCCCAAGTTCTGATCGACCATCGTAACCATGGCGGCGTAGTTCTTAACATCCTGACTGATCGACGGATCCTTGATCCACGCGTCATCCCTATAAAGTTCCCAAGCCGGATCGTCCGCTGGAATGTCATACATGCCGTGGGGCGGCGTGATTGGCAGGTAACAGAAGAAGGGCTTGTCTTTTGACTTTCGAATGAACTCCAAGCCCTCTTTCATAATCTCATAGTGCGAGTAGGTCTTTCCTGAACGCCCACCTGCATTGCCCTCTAACGAAACCTCTTCGCTATTCCTAACCAAATACGGCGGATAGAACGAATGCGCATGAACTTGGTCGTAATAACCGAAGAAATCATCGAAACCGTGCTTCTCTGGAACGCCCGTAGAATCTCGTCCGCCCGCACCCCACTTACCGAAGCCACCTGTAGCATAGTTCTTCTGCTTCAGCATGGAGGCAATGGTCTCCTCCTCGGCACGAAGCGCCGTTCCGCCATCGTTCGCTCTCACACTGGCATGACCCGAGTGTTTCCCCGTCATGAAGCACCCTCTGAGTGGCGCACACACCGGAGATGCCGCCAGCGCATTGGTGAAGCGCAGTCCTTCCTTTGCCATCTGGTCAATCCGTGGCGTCTTGATGTAGGGATTGCCCATGTGACTCAACTCGAAGTAAGCCAACTCGTCAGACATCATGTAGACGATGTTGGGCGGCCGGTCTTGGGCAGAGGCCACAAAGGTCACGGCTAGAAATGCAAAGATGCAAATTCGAATCATGCCCACACTGTTTCCTATCCTTAGGCCATTTGAGAAGCCTCAATCTCATCAATGTCACTTTCTTAAGATGCATTTGAGAAATCTCGCGACATCGTCTCACATGCGCCTCGTCCTCGCCTTCGATAAGTTCAAGGGAACGCTGACGGCTTCGGAAGCCTGCGAGGCAACCGAGCGAGGTATCCTAGCCGTGCTGCCCGATGCCAGGTGTGTGCATTGCCCAATTGCAGATGGGGGCGATGGGACCGTGGAGGCACTCTCGGCAACCTCCACCGGTCGCATGATCGAGGTCGACGTGGAGAATGCTGTGGCCTCGCGCACCGCATCTGCACGGTTCTGGCTCGATGACGATGGAGCAGCCATCTTGGAAATGGCCTCTGCCTCAGGGCTTGCCATGCTGAATCCAGAAGAACACAATCCTATCAAAGCGACCACCTACGGCACAGGTCAGCTCATGCGAGCAGCCCTCGATGAAGGAGCCACGAGTTTAGTGATAGGCCTTGGCGGAAGCGCGACCAATGACGGCGGCATCGGAATGGCCTGCGCTTTCGGCTATCAGTTCCTCACTGAAGGCGGAGACGAACTAGTATCCCCGATCGATCTTGTTCATCTAGATCGTATCTTGCCGCCGACGACAGGCTTGCCAGAATCCTGTCTAATCCTAGTCGACGTGACCGCTCCTTTGTTAGGCCCACTAGGAGCGACGGCAGTCTTCGGACCGCAGAAGGGCGTTGATACGGACACGGCGACTCAACTTGAAGCAGGGCTCGAACGCCTCGCCGATATCGTCTCACGTGACTTGGGAACCGATCATCGAGAAACACCCGGTGCTGGCGCTGCTGGTGGACTTGGGTTTGGACTCCTCGCTTTCTGCAACGCGGAGATCGTTCCTGGATTCGAGTACATTTGCAAACGCATCGGTCTGGACACCGCATCTCAAGAGGCCGATTGGGTCATCACCGGTGAAGGAAGCATGGATTCGCAGACGCTTTCAGGAAAAGGCCCCCACGGAGTCGCCAAGCTGGCACAGAAGCACGGCAAGCCTGTGGGTGCCATCGCCGGCGCAATTCCCGCCGTCGACCGTGAAGCTGTTCAGAAGGAATTCACGCAGCTCCTCGCGCTGACTGACCACTTCTCGGTCGAAGAAGCGATAGCTCAACCCGCTTCAGCACTCGAGAGCGTCGCCAGTCGCTTCGCAGAGGCCCTGAGATAGTGCGATCCCTGCTGGCTTCCCCAACGTATCCTCGACATGGCTCTAGTTCACTCCTTCACATCGGCATTCCCATGGGCACTTGGGATTAGTCTGACCATTCTTGGTGCTCTGGTCGTGCTATTAATCTCTTGTCAATCCCCAAATCAGAGCGTGGCTCGCGTGGCGGACTTCCAGAAGGCCATCAGCTCGGCCGACGCTTCAGAACTTCCTCACCAAGACACCCTAGAGAAGGCTGCGATTGCCCGTGTGAAAGCCTTCCTCTCGGACCTCAGCCCAGAGAACGTCACCGCGAGCACCAAAGAGGTCTACGCCAAGGATGCCTATTTCAATGACACACTTAAAACAATACGAGGATCTGAGCACATTGAAGAGTATTTGACGGAGACAGCCAAAGTCGTAAACAGCATCTCGGTCGAATTCGACGATGTGGCAAAGTCAGGACAGGACTACTATTTCCGTTGGCGAATGGATTTCGAAGCGCCCAAGCTACGGAAAGGTGAAGTGATTCGCACGATTGGCATGACACAGATTCGCTTCAATGCTGAAGGTAAAGTGGTACTCCACCAAGACTATTGGGACTCTGCCGCAGGCTTCTTTGAACACTTGCCAGTGACTAACCAGATGATCAACACAGTCAAGAAGCGTCTGTGACTTCGGCTGAGTCATCGAGTGCTCCACACGAGAGCCTCGTCTCGCGATGGGTTCTCCGCCCGATCAGAAATCAGCTAACACAAGGCACGAGTCCTCACAAAATCGCGCAAGCAATCGCCTTTGGCCTCACTCTCGGCATCTTCCCTATCATTGGCTCGACCACAATTCTCACGCTCATCGTCGGAGTGCCGCTCAAACTAAACCAACCGGTTCTGCAGGCCTTCAAGACACTCGCGGCACCAATCCAGTGGCTCCTTATCCTTGGGTTCTACCGTTTGGGTGAGCGCTTCTTCAAAGCAGATCCTGTCTCTCTGTCGATTCCTAACATGGTCTCTGAGTTCTCCGACGCCCCCCTCCCCTTCTTTGCCAAGTATGGGCAGACCGCCCTCTCCGGGGTGGCTGTTTGGTGCTTGCTCGCTCCTCTGGCCATCTTGACAATCTACGCGGCAACGAAACCGCTCGTCCAGAGGCTGTCTATTTCAGTCAAACCAACCCACAAAAGCCCCTAGATCACGCCTTCAGGGCTGAAAGGCCATTTAAAGGCATTTCATGCGTACAACGCGCTTCTTGTCAGAACTTCATGCAGGTTTGACAATCAGTGCGTAGCCACTAATGACTTGAGCGCCGTATCGGTTCTTCGTTAACCCATCTATCTAGCTACCTCCCAGCTTGCATGAACGATCTCCTCATTCCAGAAACTCCAGCCCCATCTCCAACGCCGGTGGCACACAAGGAACATCATCGGGAGTCAGTGAAAGAGTGGAAAGCGATCGTCGCTGAGTTCGAGAAGCCCGATGCCAAACGTGCGATCTGGCAGCTGACAAACTCCGTCGGCCTCTACGTCGCTCTTTGGATCGTAATGTACTTCACGAAACCGATCTCCTGGGGAATCACCATTCCAATCGCCCTCTTGGCTGGACTGGTTCTGGTTCGCATCTTCATCATTTCTCACGACTGCGGTCATGGCTCTTTCCTCAAGTCCAAGCGGGCCAATAACTTCTGGGGGTTCGTTTCAGGGCTCTTAGTTTTCACCCCTTACTTCCACTGGCGTTGGGAGCATGCGGTTCATCACGCGACCAGTGGTCACCTGGACAGAAGAGGCATGGGCGATGTCTGGACGATGACGGTGAAAGAGTATAAGGAGTCAACGCGTGGGCAGAAGTCCGCTTACGCTTTCGTTAGACACCCCATTGTTCTACTGCTCATAGCGCCAACCTGGCTCTTTCTTCTGCGCGAGCGTTTCTCGACAAAAGGCGCGAAGTCAAGAGAGAGGAATTCCGTTTGGTTCATGAATTTGGCTATCGTCAGCCTTGGAGCCGCCTTGATCGCAATCTTCGGCCTCAAGCCCTATTTGATCATCCAGCTCACCACCATTGTCATCGCGGCTACTTGTGGCGTGTGGATGTTCTATGTGCAGCACCAGTACGAAGACACCTACTGGGCTGAAGGAGATGATTGGGATTACACGGCGGCCGCGATCGAGGGCAGCTCTTTCTACAAACTTCCCAAAGTGCTTCAATGGTTCACTGGAAACATCGGCTTCCACCACATTCACCATCTCAGCTCACGGATCCCGAACTACAATCTCGAGCGTTGTCACAACTCGCACCCGATGTTCCGCGACGTGAAGCCACTGACACCTCTAGCCAGCCTCAAGTGCATACACTACCGGCTCTGGGACCAAGACAACAAGCGCCTCATCACCTTCCGCACTTACAAGGAAGATCTGAAGAAGATTGCTGCATAGCAGCCCGAGCTAGAGCGCACCTTTAGGCGATTCCTGAGGTTTCTTTCAGGGCGTGGTTCGCCTCCTCACAGCTCTCTCTGTCCTCCTCTGTCTTGCCTCCTCGGCCCAGGCAGACGCTGTCTCCTTCCGCCATGAGGTCATGGCGGTCTTCTCTAAGGCCGGCTGCAACAGCGGAGGGTGTCACGGCAATGCCCATGGCCGCGGATCGCTGAAACTCTCGCTACGTGGCGAGGTCCCTGACATTGATTTAAAAGCACTCTCAAAGAGCAAATCGTCCCGGCTTCTCCTGCCAGAGTCACCTGAAGATAGCCTTCTGCTCCGCAAACCAACCTTACAGCTTACTCACGAAGGCGGGAAGCGCTTCGACGTCGGTTCGTTAGAGTATGTCACGCTTCAGAAATGGATTGCCGACGGTTTGCCCAAGGACGGTCCTGACGCTCCTAAACTCGTCGAACTACACACAGATCCTGAAGAGCACGTGCTCATCGGTTCTGACAAAAGCGTTGGATTGAAAGTGACCGCGCGTTTCTCCGATGAAAGTGAACGCGACGTCTCACGCTGGGCGGTTTACGAACCTTCGAACTTGATTGTGGATATCCGTGAGGATGGCCAGGTCACCGCAACCCAACCTGGGGAAACGACCATTACCGTTCGCTACCTTCATCTTCAAAAGCCTGTTCGACTCGCCTACATCCAAGCGCGTCCCAACTTCAAATGGAGTGGCCCAGCTCCTGCCAATCGGATTGATGAAGCCGTCTTTGCCAAGCTTCGACGGCTCCGAATGAATCCTTCCGCTCGGCTGGAGGACGCCGCATTCATCCGTCGAGCGACGCGAGACCTCACCGGGCTTCTGCCCACTTCCGAGCAAGCGCAAACCTTCCTGGCAGATACCGAAACGGACAAACGTGATCGACTCGTAGACAGATTGCTAAAGCGCCCTGAGTTCGCTGACTTCTGGGCCCTCAAGTGGAGCGACCTCCTACGCAATGAGGAGAAGGCCCTGGACAAGAAAGGGGTAAAGCTGTTCCACGCTTGGATACGCGATGCGTTTGCCACAAACAAACCTCTCGACCAATTCGCTCGCGAGCTGGTCTCGGGAATCGGCAGCAGCTACGAGAATCCCCCGTCGAACTACTATCGCGCGCTTCGCAATCCCACCATCCGCGCAGAAGCCACGGCTCAGCTATTTCTGGGAACTCGTCTCCAATGCGCCCGTTGCCACCGTCATCCCTACGAAAAATGGAGCCAGGACGACTACTACCAATTCGCGGCCGTCTTCGATGGCATCGGTTACGAGATCGTCGACAACAAACGAAAGGACGGCCTCGACAAGAACAAGTTTGTTGGCGAGCAACTCATCCAAGTGGGTCTAGAGCGGAAGCTGAAAGACCCGCGCTCTAGCAAAGCCCCTCCCACAGCGTTTCTTCCCCTCCCCGGAATGACCGAGCATGAAGGAGACGACCTTCCAGCACTTGGCAAATGGCTCACCGCGAAAGACAACCCACTGTTCGCCAAAGTGCAAGTCAACCGCATCTGGTTCCAGCTCTTCGGAAAAGGCATCGTCGATCCAGTCGACGACTTTCGCTCTACCAATCCGCCCATCAACCCGGCCCTCCTCAATGCCCTCGAGAAAGAGCTGGTAACGAGTGGGTTCGATATTAGGCATCTCATTCGCTTCATCATGAATTCAGAGACTTACCAAGCCTCTGCCATCCCAAATACCACCAACGCCAACGACACTCGCAACTTCTCTCATGCCCTCGTTCAACGGCACAGCGCTGAGACCTTGCTAGACTCGATACATCAAGTCCTCGGCACCGAAGCCGAATTCACAGGGGTTGATCACCCCATGCGAGCAAGCCAGCTTCCCGGAGTAGAGACGGTACATCGCAATCGCAAGCCGAAGAGGGACGAGCACTTCCTCAAAGTCTTCGGTCGCCCCGTTCGCCTGCTCAATTCGGATCTCGAGCGCTCCAATGCCACCTCACTTGCTCAGGTCTTCGAGATGACGAGTGGCCGCACTGTCCAAGCCCTACTGGCAGAACCCGAGAACCAGTTAGGCAAGCTCCTCAATGATCAGAAATCGGACACTGAGCTGATAAACATCCTCTATTGGAGCGCGCTCACGCGAGCCCCGCAACCAATCGAACAAGATGCGATGCTCGCTCATTTCAAAGCGGTCGGAGATCCTCGCCAAGCTCTTGAGGATCTCAGCTGGGCTCTCCTCAACAGCAAAGAATTCATGCTACGTCACTAAATCTCATGAAACGTCGCTCCACTGCCTGCTCAAGCTTCCACCAAACGGCTTTCCCTCGGCGTGCCTTACTCAAGGCAGGAGGCATGGGTTTGTTAGGCATGACCATGCCGAAGACCCTCCAAGCGCGCGCTTTGGATGAAAGCCGCAAGATCGCGCCAAAGGCCAAGAACGTCATCTTTCTCTTCCAGTTCGGTGGGCCCAGTCATGTCGACATGTTCGACATGAAGCCAGATGCTCCGAGCGAGTATCGAAGCCCTCACGGTCAGCGACGAACCAGCTGCCCTGACATTGAAATTAATGAGCGCCTTCCAGAGCTCGCGCGTCTCATGGATGAAGTCACCGTGATCCGGTCCGTTCATCATAAGATGAAGAACCACAACTCAGCAGCGTACTACGCTCTGAGTGGCCACGCTCCACCGACAGATGACCAACGTCTCCGCGATACGATCGATCTCTACCCCGCCTACGGAAGCGTCGTAGATCACTTGGCTCCTAGCCGAGACTCTGCCCTCCCCACGTTCGTGTCTTACCCACATCACATCGGCGATGGCTCTCGCACCCCCGGACAGTTCGCAAGCTTCCTTGGCAAACGCCATGACCCACTCTTCATTCCCCGCGATCCAAACAAAGAAGACTTTCAAATCCCAGAACTCAGCTTGCCCGAAGGCCTGACCTTGGATCGCTTGCAAAGCCGTCGAGGCTTGCAACAGCTCATCGATCAGCAAGCACGCTTGTTAAACCACGCCGCCGAAGCACGGGGTCTCGATGATTACTACACGAAGGCCCTCTCCATGCTCCACTCTCCCAAGGTGCGGCAGGCCTTCGATCTTTCACAAGAACCCCCCGCCCTTCGGGATCGCTATGGTCGCACGACCTATGGGCAAGGCTGTCTCCTCGCAAGGCGTTTGGTTGAGCACGGCGTCAAGTTCAGCACCGTCTACTTCTCCAGCAACATTGGAGGACGCTCGAAAACGGATGGCGGCTGGGACACTCACGGATTCGACAACACGCGGATGTTCCCGATCATTGAAGACTATCATCTTCCCATCACCGACCAAACATTGCCCACACTTCTAACAGATCTCAAGATGCGAGGGCTCCTCGACGAAACGCTTGTCATCTGGATGGGCGAGTTTGGGCGTACCCCCAAGATCAACAAGAACGCCAGCCGCGATCATTGGCCTCAGTGCTATTCCGTGCTCCTCGCTGGCGGCGGCGTCAAGCGAGGCTATGTCTACGGAGCCTCCGACAAACTCGGCGAGCACCCGACGGAAGATCCAGTCACCCCAGAAGATTTAGCAGCCACCATTTACCAGCTCATCGGCGTCGATCCAAACGCCATGATCATCGACACCCAAGATCGCCCATTGCCAATCTCAAGTGGCAATCCCATCTGGGACGTGATCGCGTAGCGCCAGTCTACTTTCCTAGCTGCCAAGGCGTCACCTTGATCATACGAACCTCGCGTTGGCTCACCATGGCATACACATTGGGGGTTTCCGTAGGAAAGATTCCCAACGGATCTCCTAACCCTTGCAGATCCTCATAATGCATCGGAACAAACGTGCCTTTTTGATAGCCTAACCAATCCAAACGATCACGCGAAAGCGCGAGAACATCTCCCGTGCGCGTGAAGGTGATGAAGGGGTCATTGACAGGCAAATCCAACAAGCAACTACGCCCCCAGTTTCCATCCCCCCAGAAGATCTCCGCGCCCACATCATAGGATGCGGCCAGCTGGAGTCTCCCCATCGGCGCAAAATGAAGCCGATTGGGCACCCTCGACATCTCCAGACTGTCGACCCGATCCCGATAGTAACGAATGAGATGCCGCCCGTAAGCAAAGACCAACTGATCTTGGGCGCAGATCATTGGAAGCGGCGCGTTCACGACCTCTCCGAGAGCGCCCACCGGCAATCGAATGGTATGCGGGGCAATAAGATCCCCAAGGGCTGAGTAAGAGGACACCACCAATAGTCCTTCATCGCGATCTCGCTGTAGGACCCAGGCCACGCCATTTCCACCGTAGGCCAGGCCCAGAAAACTGTCCTCACTGACCCAAGGCGGATTCTCGACCCGCACCTCATTAGTAAACGCATCAGCGGGTCTCAGAACCGAACTAGGCAACTGCCTCATCCCAAGGACACTAAGCACCTCCGGCAACGCACCTTCCGTAGCAGCAAGCTGAGGCGACGCGCCTAATCGATCCAGAGCAGCGTCAGGCAGTATCTGTGTCTGGAACGCGCCATCCCAAGACATGCGCATCACAGTCATTCCCCGAGCGGCCATGCCAAGGGCAGAGAATCCTGAGCGCGCCCGTGGCTCCAAGAGCTGCCAAGCAACCCACGTCGGCATGGGATGCTTATCTAACAAGACAACTGGCGCATCCCCACAAGTATCCGCTAGCCTCTTAGATCTTTCCCTAGCAGCCTCCTCACTTTGTTGTTGGAAACGGGCAGTATCACGCACAAGCAAGCGATCCTCAGGCACCAGACGCCGCACGAGCGCCAGCATCGACCGCGTGTCCGAGAACGTGGGCGAACCAAGCCAACGACCAGCCACCGTAAAACAAGACAGCTCTGCAGTCTGCCTGACTTCTGCAGCGTGAGACTGCCGGGCGACACGCAAGATCGTCTCCATCAGTCCAACAGCTCGCCCTGGTGGATGATCCTGAGTCACCTCAGCAAGCCGTTTGATGGAATCATCTACCGCCTCATACCGTTCGTAGAGGTTCAATTCATGGGCCAAGCACATCACAGCGTCATCCGTGCGTGGCCAACTCTTCTGAAGCAACGCAATCGCCTCGTCTCGACAGTTCAATTGCTGCTCTAACAACGTCGCTGCCTTGATCGTGTGGCCATGGGCAAGCGCCCGGGAGATAGCCAGGCGATACTGACGCTCAGCTTCGGCGTCATTACCCAACGCCGCATAAAGCTCTGCCGCCGTTTCATGCTGTTTCTTACGCTCGAAAATGGGAATCGCTTCCACAAGAAAGCCCCCTTCTCGCAAACAACGCGCCCCTTCTAAAGGATCTCCCAAATGCTTCAAATAGAGAACCGAAGCCTCGCGGTAGTGTCGTCCTTGCCGAAGAACATTCGCCGCTTCGCGGTAGTCTTTGAGCAGCTCCGCATAAATGTAGGCCGCCCTTCGATGCCGCCCTAAGCGTAACTCACGATTTGCCGCTTCACGATACTCTCGCGAGAGTTCATAGTGTTTCTGCCAGTCCAACACCCATGGAGATCCTGGTTGTCCTCGCCCCACATTGCCTAACTGAAAGTCTGGCGATCGCTTTTCTAGTTCCGCATCCTTGGGCGTCTCGTTACCAGATTGCCCACCTCCGAGTGGCAACGCGAACTTCAAGCCTTCGTCTGGATCTGATTTCAGCAAATGAAGCAGGCGATTCAATTCACGTTCTTGATCTTTGCGCAAGGCTTCCAGGCACTCCTCCGACCAGGCCTCTAAACGCTGCTTCCACCCTTTCTTCGATTCTTGATCATCGTCGTTCTTCACAAGTCTGTTCAGAGCCTTCAATAGCCGCTCCTTCATCTGTTTCCGCCACGACTCCGATTTCTCATCCGGAGCCTCCGGAAGCCCCGAGATTTCTTGAGAACCGATTTCTTCGCCCACGTCATCTAACAACAACCCGACACGAGGCACCGCCATTGCGGTGATCCCATAGAGCCGATCCTGCAATGGTAGCCCAGGATGCGCCCAACTGAAATTAGTCGGCATCTCTACCAACCCGCCTAACAGATCCGCCACCCCAAGCCGATCCGTTTCCTCGAATCCAACCAGACCAATGCCGGGGTGAAAGATCGCCGCGGTATGCCGCAGCAAGGCTTCGATCTCCACCTCGCGCACGGGAGGAGACAACGCCGCATTGCAGGGTATCCACAGCTTCTCGCAAAGGCAACGGTACGGCTGGGAAGAAGAACGGGGCAACTCCACTCCTCCAGCGACCACAAGGAATCCCGAAGGTGACCGGTCCCGTAAGGACGTGGGCAAGACATACCCCTGACAACGATCTAAATCTGCACCTGCTTGCTTTAAGGCCTCAAGCCACGCCGCCGGACTGCCTCCAACTACGAGCCACGCGTCTACCGCCGGTTCAGGCTTACGCACCAGCGGCTTCAACGAAAGCGTCAACGTCTGATCCATCTCTAGTATCGCGTCTGTTTGATGAACTCTCGTAACAACCGGGCAAAGTCTTCAGCTTTAGCCAAAGGCTCCTCATTGAAATAATAACCATCTCCCACGCCTCCCAGTGAGGCCGCCCACAAGGCAAGCGCACCGGAGCCAGTAAGAATCACCGAGAAATCATCGACCTCTGCCGCCGCACTAACGAAGTGCAATAGCCCACGAGAATCTAGCAGCACTCGACTCCCATCCGGCCAAACCGCTTCTTTCAAGCAAATGCGTGAGCCTTCTGGCCCACCGATTTCCTTGAATAAAACGGGCGCTTCCTCGGTGCTGATCGCTCGCAAATAGGATACCTTCTCAGCAGCGTCAACGTCGAGGTGAAGTGTTTCTCCTGAGCGCTCCTTGTACAGAATCACCTTGTCGCCGTCTATAGAGATACCTCGAAAGCGCTTTCTCAAACCACCCATAGGTTGGTGTGCGTGCTCCTCCATCAAGGATGAAGCCTCGACGTGCGTCTTATCCACCACTTCGAGACAGGGACGCAGCCCATACACCCCCAAGCGATGCCACTCCGAACCTAACAAAAGCAAATCCCCATAACACCGCGCGACACCTTTCCGCAGAGAAATCTCCGCCATGGCTTGACCGTGCCGGATCTCATGAAGCACGATTTTCTCGGAATGCACGAAAAGCACCTGCTGATGGGTCACCACAAGCTGCAAAGGCGCCCGAGCCACCTCCACTGTCCAACTTCTCCAATCGCCCGATGCGAGATCGATCAAACACACTTCCAGGTGCTTCGTTTTGGCGAAAGCGACGACGTGACGCCCGTCTGACAAACCTTGCACTTCCACAACTGGAAATGCCCGCCCGTCCGGGAGATTGTCTGCAATCTGGAGCCCTCCCCGGCCCTCTTTGTCAAAGTGTAGAAGTCGACCATCTCGAGAAGATTTGAAAACACCTGAGCCTAGCGTGAAGACGGTTCGATCTCGCAACCCATGACTGGGTAGGCGAAGCGGAAAGGGCCTGCGATGAAAGATGTCTGGTAGGTTCGCCGGCACATCTGGCCGCGTTAATCGAGTCGCTTCTCCCGGATCACCCAGGAGATCTTTTAGATTCAAGCGAGCCTTCTGGAGCAGACGGCGCCGCACCTTCTCACATTGATAGAATGCATAGTTTCCCTGACGATCGACAGTCGCCACATAGAAACTCTGATCAAGAATATCACTGACTGCTTGAAAGGCTGGATCCTCAAAGACATCGGCATGAGTCACTAAGACCATTTCTCGATGTGCCTCCGCCGCCTTGCTTCGCTTCGAAAGTTCCAGCAGCGCATTGCCAGGGTGCGCATGCGCATGCAGATGCGAGAGGGCTTCCATCAAACCTTCGCGTGTATGAAGAAGCACCTCACACAACTGCTGATGAACCGTGGGCGTGAAACAATCGACACGGATCGAGTCGCTCGCCTTACCTTCCATGGCCAAAGCCACGGCTACAGCGAAGAGACGGGGCATGCCCCAGAGCCGAATCCCATTGTCGATGAGTAGTAGCCTTCCCTGATCCGGATTCTTCGGAGGCGATTCTCGTCGAAGGTAAAGAGCTTCATTCAGCGCGAGTCGAGCGGACAGCACCAAATCATCCTGCGCCAGTTCACTGACTAAAAGGCGATCTAACGCTCCCCTATTCGAGAGATCACTAAAGCCACCGAGCGGAAGATCATCGAAATCTCCCAGGGCGCGAGGGACATGGACAGCTGCCATCAGATGACGAGCAAGCCTCGCCAAACCGCCCCACTCCGCATCCCCATCCAACTCATCCAGCAGCGCCCTCACCTGCACACCAAGAGACAATTCACGGCCTTCGATACCATGCACGGAAACATCGAGGCCCGTTCGCCGCCGATACTCCAAACGACGCTCGTCTAGGACCGGTAATCCCGCCAACCATGGTCTCACACCACGCGCGAAACGTTGGGCGGCTTCCTCGTAATCCGTATCTGACACTACCTCAGGAGGAACAAACCCCGATTCTAGTAGACCTACCACGCCCTGCGCGTCATCCGGAGAAAGTAGATTAGGAACGTGCTCAAAACACACTTCTGCTAGGAGACACTTACGCTCTAGCTCCTTTCTCCACACAGGATCCAATCGGCGCACCTTCTCCAGTTCTGCCTGGACCTTAGTATCCCAGCCCACAGGAAGGGCGTGCGTTAACCGATCAGCGCCATAGGGAGCCTGACACGCCTCCCAATCAAACCTATCCCGGCTAGCAGCAAGAAAGAGAAGGAGCGCCTCCATCGGCGGCAAGCCATAAGGCTGCAAGTGCGCCACAACAGCCATGACCTCTTCCCTAAAAGCCAGTGTCGCCCCAGAATCATAGATCACCAGATCTCGCTCCCAGCGCCAGAAGCTTGGGCGCGTCGGTGTCATGAACTGAATCGGATGGGTCTCGATCACACTCATTCGAATGCCTCCTCCGATTGACTTGCAGCCAAGCGTGCCAACGTCAACCGAACCGCGTTTCGCGTAAGAGCAACGAAGTCATCACGGCATAGACGATCAATACTTCGATCTTCGTGCATGACGGCAAACTCACCCTTACTTAATCTCAAGGCTTGCCGGACAACTTCGCCGCCTACCGGTAATGACAACTTGTAGCCCAATGGAATCGCCAGACCGCTTTCTAGATAAAAGTAAGTCCCTCGAACGGGCGGCAGCGGACTCCCACTTACCAGCGCTTGCCCATCGCCGGAAACCGCGAATGAAAGCCCTTTCATTCGCACTTCAGCAGCCCTATCTACATAGGCATTCACATCGGACAATGTCGTTAGCAATAAATTCGGCTCGACCTTCCCGCTTAGACCTCGTTTCAGCTCCAGGGCGACTCGAGCCGACGAATCCACCTTGCCAGGCAGAGCGGCGACAGGAAACCGCAGGTCTAGCCAACTCTTCAAAGAGCTCCAAGAGAGGGACTCTGGCAGTCTCGCGGTAGGCAAACGGCATCCCAGAGGGACCAGCTGCAGCTCATCGCCTAAATGATAGACTAGGCTATGAGGCATAGCACTAAGTCTCTGCAGATCCGTTGAATCCCCTTTTTGACACTGCAGCCAAACCACCTCATTCGAGAAGGCAATTTCAAGTCCCGGCATCTCTCGGACTGGGGAAAAGACCGATGCAGACAAGGCCATTTCCTCCATGCATACGACAACGCTCATCTCATCCCATGACCTCCCAAAGCGAATCAATCCTCGCCTTCAACGCCTGACGCTGCTCCTGATTCTCGACCCATTCAGAACGCGTGGCCAATAGGCTGAGACGATCACGTGCGCCTTCTTTGTCTGTCGACTGTACTTCACTAAGAGTAGATTCTAGATTCGCGAGATCAGATGCTAACATTTCTGCGTTCGGAGGCTCATGCTCACGCCCACGAGGATGCTCCACCTCAGAGTTCGCACCCGACTCACTGATTGTCTCATCGACCATTGCCGCGAGAAGCTCCTGCTGATCTTCGTGATCCCACACGTGCCGAAGAATCCAAAGGTCAGAGACCACCGCCTCATCGCGCCCGCAGAGCAAGGCACTGGCGGCGATGAGCCTTTGCAACTTCACGGCTCGCCGATCCGACAAGTGCAATCCTAGACTCCGAATTCTTCCTATCAGGCCCACATAGACGTCCCGCACAGTATCGAGACAAACCAATGGCAAGGCCTCCTGAAGCTGCCTGATCTCTTCGACACCAATCCCACCGCGATCGCCATCTCCATCATGCTCGAGCTGCCAACCTGCAACGAGCACCTGTGCTAGCGCAGCCTCTTCAACATTCTCACTCCGAACGCGTAACAGAAAGCGATCGAACAGAGCCCGTAGCGACTC
>CALLLI010000431.1 GCA_938082635.1 uncultured Verrucomicrobiales bacterium | reverse complement strand
CCGCGGTTCTCTCGCGGAGAGAATCGCAAAACTGGTTAGATTGTTGTTCATGTCGGGTTCTTGGGATCTGAAGAGGAGGGCATTCTTGACGTAGATGGATGATTTGATTTTTTTGAATGCTCCATTGCATTGTGAAATCGTGTCGTCCACGAATAAAATATGCCCGCTGTAAACGCCGGGTGAAAACCGGTACACCCACCCAACACATCCCTCAGAACAACATGAGCCTGCCTGCTCCGAGTGAGGCATCAATTGCTGTCCTCGCGACGGCGCACGTCTAGTGACGAGTTCGGACAACTCATTGGTTTAGAACGCTCTCTCGCAGTCAGAGCGCTTGGGAATAGTCGCTCCGGGATCACTTGACCCCTCACACTCCGCAGCCCACCGTCACCATGTTCTGTGGGGAAAGGTTCTATGCGGGTGGGTCTTTGAGCGCCCCAAAACCGTACCGGTTTTGGTCCGGCGTTTACAAGACCGTTAAAAGAATCCCCAACGCACCCACCGTTGCCAGAAGCTCCATCGAGGAGAGACCCGACTTCGACTTAAGTGGAATGGCCTAGGAATACGCATGGAAATTGTATTTATTTAAGATAAATTATATATAATCTAATATTCGCAACTGATTACTAGCCACCATTGCAGTATTCTGCAAATTGGAGAACTCTCTTTTTAAAGGAGCCCTCACGAAACAAGCTGTGCTGATTGCCTCCAGTAATGCCGTGAAATCTAGGACCGAGATAGTCTCGGCATGTCCAAGTAATTCTGTGACGACTCTTAAACGCGAAATTACTCGGCCGCGGCCACACGAATGCCAACCTTCGCCGCACGCTCCTCCCAGAGCCTCCGAGCGACAGCCTGCATGTCGACGTTCTTGTCCGTCTCATCGACAATTTCAAACCCGATGAGCGTCTCCACGAGATCCTCGAGGGTCACGATCCCCTGAACAGCACCAAATTCATCCATGACAAGGCTGATGTGCGCCCTCTTCCCATTCATCTTCGCAAACAGCGCCATAACCGTAGTGCTCGCCCGCACCGAACTGATGGGCTGCATGAGCTCAGAGACGGGTTTGTCCTTCTCACCTAGTGCATGGGCATGAAGAATGTGAACACGGAGGACAAAACCCTTCACATCGTCGCGGTTCTCCCCAAACACGGGAATTCGGGAGAATGACTCCGTCTCGTACTCCTCAACAAACTCGGCCACAGTGCATGTCTCCGGGACCATGTAGATCACGGGCCGCGGCGTCATGATACTCTTCACTGGAATCTCTCTAAATAGCAGAAGATTTCTGAGCATGGTCGACTCCTGCTCATCCATGTGCCCTTCCTCCGAAGCAATCTCAGCCATGGCACCAAACTCTTCTCGGCTGAACGAGCTGCCATGAGCGGAAGTCCCCAAGCGACTCGTGATTGCCTTCGACATCCATACAAACGGCTTCAATAGGGTGATGAGCCACTGAATAGCCGTGGTTGTGGGACCGGCCAGTGTTTTCCAGTAAAGGGCACCGATCGTCTTTGGAATAATCTCTGAGCCAATGAGGATCAGAAGAGTGAAGACAGCCGAGAAGACTCCCATGCCCCAACTTTTAAACACCACCGCCGCCTGGGTCCCTGCGAGAGTAGCACCCACCGTATGCGCGATCGTGTTGAGAGTCAGAATGGCTGCGAGAGGGCGGTCGATGTCCCCCTTTAACGCGGCGAGCTTTGAACCAAGCGGGTCCCCCTTCCCCTTGAGATTCTGGATAAACGGCCGAGTCACCGAGAGCAGCACCGCCTCCGCAATGGAGCAGAGAAACGAGAACACCAGCGAGACCAGCACATAGAAGGTCAGCAAGCCGTAGGTCGAGACGTCTGCTAAAAGGAAGAATGCCATCAGGCGGCATCCTTTCAAATACTGGGCGATTGGCAATGGCTATTTCGCCACCGGCGCCATGCCTAACGGTGAGCCAACAAGGATTCCGTCTTGCAATCCCTCTGACGTGAGGCTCCTCTCCTGACCTCAATATGTTTTCAAAGAATGCCCCCTGGGAACAACTAAACGACGCTCAGGGGCAGGCGGTGAAGCAGACAAAGGGTCCCGTGCTGATCCTCGCTGGCGCTGGTACAGGGAAGACTCGAGTCATCACCACGAGAATCGCCTACCTTGTGAATCAGCAGGTCGATCCCTCCACGATCCTCGCCGTTACGTTTACAAACAAAGCAGCCAACGAGATGCGCGAGCGGGCTAGCCAGATGGTTCGAAAAGAAGATGCCAAGCATCTGACCATCTGCACTTTCCACTCCCTCTGCGTTCGCCTCCTTCGCATCTCGATCGAGAAGCTAGGCTATAAGAGGAACTTCACCATCTACAGTGGCTCGGATCAGAGCGGCTTGATCAAACGCATCATCACCCGCTCCGCAGCGAAGGATGAGAAACTCGAGCCTAGCCTAGCAATCTCCCTCATCAGCAAGGCCAAGAACAGCGAGATCCCGATCGATGAGAACCACGACTCTCTCATCTCACAAGTCTACCGGCGCTACTCACAAGAGCTCAAGTCGCTCAACGCGGTCGACTTTGATGATCTTCTCGTCTTGGCAGTGAAACTGTTAGAACACCATCCGAATGTTCGCCTGCAATGGCAAGCAAAGTACCGCTACCTCATGGTTGATGAGTTTCAGGACACCAATGGCTTGCAGATGCGCTTGTTGCAGAATTTGGTTAGTGGTGACAACAACGTCTGCGTGGTTGGTGATGATGACCAGAGTATCTACGGCTGGCGCGGTGCTGAGGTCACCAACATCCTCGAGTTCGAGCGCTTCTTCCCCTCTCCCAAGGTCATCAAGCTCGAGGAGAACTACCGAAGCACTAAACCGATTCTTGAAACGGCCAACCATCTGATTCGAAACAACGTCACACGACGCGAGAAGCAGCTGTGGACTCAGAATCCCGGCGATCACAAGATCCGGCTCATGGGCATCCCAGGAGATCAGGAAGAGGCAGAACTCATTGCTAGTGAAGTCTGGGACGGCCATCACATGCAGCGCGCGGCGTTTGAGGACTATGCCATCCTCTTCCGCACAAACACGCAGTCCCGCATCATCGAGCAGAGTCTTCGCGAGAAGAAGATCCCCTACCGACTCATAGGTGGCCAGAGCTTCTTTGACCGCCGCGAGATCAAGGACGTCCTCGCCTATCTCAGTATCTTCTGCAATCCGCATGACGACATTAGTCTTCTGCGAGTCATCAACACGCCACCAAGAGGCGTCAGCAAGGCCGTGATGGCGTTGGCTCTCGATCAGAGCGTGGAATGGGATAAGAGCATCTACAGCACACTCAAGCAGCCTGAATTCACAGGAAAACTCGGCACGCGCGCGCGCACCAGCGTGCTGGAATTCCTCAAACTCCTCGACTACTACAGTGACGCCGTCATTTCGACGAATGCCGATTACTGCGAACTCACAGAACGCCTAATGAAAGACATTGGCTACGCAGATTTCGTCGCTAAGTCTTGCCGCAAGGAAGAAGAGAAGAAGGCACGCTCCGAAGCGTTAAGCGAGTTTATGTTAGGTCTACGCCAGCACCAAAAAAAGAATTCGAAAGGACTCCAAGGTTACCTCGACGACGTCTCTCTCATGGCAGAGCGCGACAAGGATGATGACATTGAGGGCAAGAAGGGCGTCTGCCTGATCACCCTGCACGCGGCTAAAGGCCTCGAATTCCCTCACGTATACCTAATCGGTCTTGAGGAAGGTATCCTTCCACACAAGCGTTCGATTGAAGAAGGTACTCGCGATGAGGAAAGAAGACTCCTCTACGTCGGCATCACTCGCGCAAAGAAGACACTGACCTTAACTTATTGCTACACACGCAAGCGCTACGGAGATCCCTTGCCCTGCTACCCAAGCAGCTTTATCAAGGAGCTGAACCGGGAGTATGTTGTGGAAGCCTCCTATGAAGACTGGCTCAACAAACCCGCCTCCGAAGAAGAAGCACAGAGTGCCTTCGCCAAGATGAAAGAGATGCTCGCCGGCATCGAAGGCTTCTCGCCGGACGAGAAGCCGTAGGCGTCTAGCAGGGTTCTTAAAACGCATCTATTCACTCTATGACTTTCACCGAAACGCTGAAGAACGTCCACCTAACCAATGGCACATCGCTCCTGGAAGCCTCGCGAGCGCGCCCCTTGCTCATCGTCTTTCTTCGACATCTCGGGTGAATCTTCTGCCGCGAACAGCTCGCCCAGTTGGTCGAGCGACAAGAGTGGATCAAGGAGCAGGGCTGGCAACTTGTCATCGTTCGCATGGAGCACGATGACGCAGAGCCTCCCTTTCTGAAAAAACTTCCGCGGCGAGACGTCCATCATCTCAATGATCCTACAGGCGAACTCTATGACGCCTTCGACCTGGGAAAAGGCTCTTTCCTACAATTGACCGGTCCTCGGGTTCTGTGGCGCGGCCTCAAAGTGTTTCTTCAAGGAACGCTGCCCGGCAAGATCGGGAAGGATATTCGCCAAATGCCAGGCTCCTTCGTACTCAGCGATGGAAAGATTCGCAGTGCCCACCGATCCAAGAATTCCGGAGATCTTCCCAATCTAGACGCGATGGCCGTCGATTACCAGCGAAATGCCTCCTAACAAACCAACCTGGAGCCAGCGAGAGATCTTTCAGCAAAGGCCTGAACGCTCGCCAGTCATGTTCCAATCCTGGGAACACCTGCTCTTCCTCCACTGGGAGATCGACGCTTCCACCATTCAGGCAACGATTCCTCCAGACCTGTTCGTCGATACCCATCAAGACAAGGCTTACATCGGCATCGTCCCGTTCTACATGCGCCGCATTCGGCCACGATTCCTTCCGGCCGTCCCCTACCTCTCGAACTTCCTCGAGTGCAATGTCAGAACCTATGTCCACGATGCTGACGGCGTCCCAGGCGTCTGGTTCTACTCACTCGATACGGATCGCTGGATCGCGCATTGGCTCGCACGGACATTCTTTCATCTCCCCTACTTCTGGGCCTCGATGAAAGCTCAAGGAACTAACAAAATCGCCTACCAACTTAGGCGTCGAGATCAACAGACAGCCTCCCACTTTACCTACAGCCCAACTTCAAACGAGCGCCCGACCAAGTCCGAGACCCTAGATTTCTTTCTGCTAGAGCGTTACCTACTCTACGCCTACGCAAAAAACAGTCAGCAGCTCTGCCGTGGCCGAGTCCACCATGCGCCCTATCAATTCGCAGAAGTCAATGTGCCTACTTGGGACACCCAACCGATCTCTTGGAATGGGCTGCCCGCAGTCCAGGGAGATCCGATCCATGCCTGCACTTCAAGAAGAGTGGATGTAGAGATCTTTGGAATCGAACAGCTCTAACTATTCCGAAAGATCACATTCTTTCCAACCGCACGTTCTAACTGACGCAAGTACGCAGCCCTAGGTACCTCCATCGCTCCAAATCGCTTTAGATGCGACGTCGTCCATTGGGTATCCAGAAGTTGAAAGCCGCACGCATTGAGGTGGTCTACCAAAGCGACCAAGGCGGCGCTTGAGGCATTGCTCACACGCGAGAACATGGATTCGCCAAAGAAGGCAGCTCCAAGCGAGACTCCATAGAGTCCGCCAACCAGCTTGTCGGCCTCCCAGGTCTCGACGGAGTGCGCGAAACCAAGGTCATGAAGATTGCAGTAGCTCTCGAGGACAGTGTCATCAATCCAAGTCAATTCACGATCAGAGCAACCCAACATCACATCGCGAAAGCGGGTATTCAGTCGAATCTCGAAGGGAGATTTCTTGAGAAAACGCTTCAGCCCATGCGGGACGTGAAAGGTATCGAGAGGGAAAACTCCCCGCGGATCAGGCGAGAACCATCCAATCTCGCCATCTTCCATGGCCATGGGGAAGAGCCCTTGCCCATATGCTTGGAGAAGGAAGGTCGGCTCGATGATCGGCGTATCGATCTTTTCAGTTTCGTTTCTTGAAATCACCGCTAGTTAAACTGCCCAGAAACTACGCTGGAATCGATGGCTGCGACACAACTTATTCTCCAACCTGCAGAGATCCCTACCGAGGGTAAGGCACTCCAGGGTGAGCTCGATCCGAGCATCTTTGAACTCAAGGACAAGCTTGCCACTCCAAAGTCGCCGCTTCGCTACGACCTCCTCCTATCGGTCGTGGATGGCTATCTCGTTCTCCAAGGCAGCCTTACGACGACTTTTGAACTCATTTGCGCGCTCACAACGAAGCCCTTTGAGCAAGAAATCACGCTGAATCCCTACCTTGAGTCGATCGAGGTTGAAATCGGTCAATCCCTAGATTTGACAGAACAACTACGTGAAGATACTCTCCTCGCCCTCCCTGCCTATCCCAAGGCTCCCGGAGCGGACGTCGAAGCGGACTTTTCCCCATCAGTGACTCAGGTCGCCAATGAGGAGAAAGATAGTCGTCGAGCCGAATGGGATGCACTTGACGGCTTGAACACCAACGACTAGCTACACAACAACACACTCAATAACACAAGACCATGGCTGTCCCAAAGAGAAGAACCTCCAAGATGAAGAGCAAGATGCGGCGCGGTGCAAATCGCTGGCGCGCCCCTTTGCTCAAAACCTGCCCAGAATGCGATAGCGCTGTGCCCTCGCACATCGCTTGCCCAAACTGCGGCCATTACCGGGATCGCAAGGTGCTTGCAGTCGACGAATTTTAGTCGCTGTCACCAACCTAATTTCTCAAGAAAGCCGCTTCGGATCATTCCGAGCGGCTTTCTTCGTGTCTAGAGATCAGAAAATTTCACATCTCTAAGATGAAATTTGGAAGAACGGTGAGAAGCTACAGTCATCTATGACGCCTGAAGGTGAGATCCACCGACTTAGCGTGCTTCTCTTTACGGACATCGTTGGGTCCGTAAAGCTGCAGGAGCGCCTAGGCACGCAGGACTATGCCGGTCTTTTGAGGCGTCACGATGAGATCTTCCGAGAGGCTATAAAGCAGTCTTCGGGAAGAATTCTCAAGCACACAGGCGACGGGTTCCTGGCTGAATTTGCCATGTCTAGCCAGGCTGTGGCCACAGCGCTTCGATTCCAGTCCCTTCTGGAGGATGAAGAATGGGATCCAGAACCCGTCCACGTACGAGTTGGACTTCACCAAGGCGAGGTACTCGTGGTCGAAGGCAGCGAAGGTGATGCCGCACCACAAGCCGTGGGCATGGCGGTGAATCTCGCAGCGCGTGTCATGGATTTGGCAACCGGTGGCCAAATCCTCATCACGCGTTCTGTGTATGAGAATGCTCGTTACTACCTCCGCGATCATCTCGACCGCGTGGGTCAAGATGAGGCTCTTCTTCGCTGGATCTCGCACGGTTCCTATGAGTTCCAAGGGCGTGACGAGCCGATGGACATTCTGGAAGTCGGTTTTGAAGGAAGTGGCAAGTTCACGCCGCCGGAAGGTGGGCTGAAGAGCAGACGAGCCCAGGTGGCCCCTCCCCCTGTTCCAGAGCTCGATTTTGAAGCTATCGATGATAGTGATGTCTTCATCAGTTATGCCAGTGTGGACAATCAGCCCTTGGCCGAGGGCGAAGCAGGTTGGGTCACGCGCTTGCATGACACCTTGAGCATTCGACTAAGCCAATTGCTAGGCCGCCAACCTCGACTCTGGCTAGAGCCGAAAACCGTCCAGCGAGATGCTTGGCATGAAACGCTCGGTGATCGGATAGGCTCAGTAACGACTCTGGTGCCGATTATTTCTCCCCCCTACTCTCAGACCGAGGCTTGTCAGCGTGAGTTACTCGCTTTCGGCTCAAAGCCAAATCCATCGCGAGGTCTCATCCAAGTGGTCAAGACGCCGCCTGAGCCTGACAGTTTCTCTCCAGAAGCCCAACAGCTCCTCACGGCAAGTTCACGGATCGAATTCTTCGAAGTCGATCCAAAGGGACGATTCGAATCGTTTGACGCCTCGTTAGGAGAAGCCTCACGCCGACGCTTCCTTCACAGTGTCTATGATCTCGCCTACGAAATCAGCCACAATGTCAGACGAGCAGCCACGCCGGATGAGGAGCTGGTCGAGCAGAAGGCCGTCTACTTGGCGGAAACCACGCGTGATCTCCGTGAAGCGCGTGATCGGATAAAACGCGAGTTGCAAGAGCGCGGCTACCGAGTGCTCCCAGAACGCCCATTGCCACTTGTCGCTGACGAACTACGCGCACAAGTAGAACACGATCTCGAAGAAGCTGATGCCGTCGTCCACCTGATCGGCCAACGCTATGGCGTCGTACCTGAAGAGAGCGACCGCTCCCTTGTGGAAATGCAGTGCGCACTTAGCAATAGGCCAGCGAAGTCCGGTCGACCACGTGGGCGTTTCTTCTGGGCACCGCCTACGCTCACCTTTGAAGACGAGCGTCAGGCCTCCTTCTTCACAGCGTTGGAGGAAGGTGTCTATGGCATGGAGAAGACAGAGTTCGTCCGTGGATCGATCGAAGAGCTCAAGCGACTAACCTTAGCACACCTCCAGGAAGAACATGTCCCCGAAGAAGCCTTGCCCGAAGCTGTCGAGGGCGCGGCGCGAATGCTCTACCTCATCTGTGACCCTAAAGACCAGGAAGCGATTGAGCCTCTTGAGGATCATTTCTTTGACCTAGGTTACGAGGTCAAGGTGTCTCCAGATGATGGCGACTCCAAACTCCGTGGAGAAATTCATCGGCAGACCCTCACATTATGCGATGGGATCCTGATCTACTTCGGCCAGGCAAGCCATCAGTGGGTTGAAATGACGCTCATGGATATCATGAAAGCGCCCGCCTACGGGCGTAAGGGCCCCTTAGACACCCAGGCGGTCTATATCGCAGGGCCATTCAATCGACGCAAGGAACGCTTTCGCACACGTTCCGCGCTCGTCATTCGCGAAGAAGACGACGCGTTCTCACCGGCAACGCTCAGCGAGTTTGTCCATCAGTTAGGCCCCGCTCTACCACAACCTCATGATTGATCCGAGCACCAACCCCTTTCCGGGGCTTCGCCCATTCCGCACAGATGAGGAGTACCTCTTCTTCGGTCGAGATGAGCAATGTGAGGATTTGCTTCGACTCCTTCGGAAACGTCGGTTCATTGGAGTACTGGGTAGTTCTGGCACAGGAAAGTCTTCGCTCGTTCGTGCCGGCCTTCTCCCTGCGCTCTATCGTGGTGGGCTCGACAAGGCAGGCTCTCATTGGAGCGTCGCGCTTTGTCGTCCGGGAGGGAATCCTGTGCGCAATCTCGCTCAGGCCCTGATCGATAGCGAACTATGGGATCATCTAAGCGACGACCATCCTCTTCCTGAACGCATTGAGACCGAGACCATACTCCAGCGTAGCGGCATGGGGCTAGGCGAAGTAGCCAAGATGGCACAAATGCCAGACGGAGAGAATTTGTTAGTAGTCATCGACCAATTCGAAGAACTGTTCCGGTTTCACCAGCGGTCCTCCAGCATGGAAGACCGGGAACGAGCAGAAGCCTTTGTTACTCTCCTGCTCGAGGCCGCACGCGATAGCCGCTATGCCATCCATGTGGTCCTCACGATGCGCTCTGGATTCTTTGGAGATTGCGCTTCCTTCACCGGCTTATCCGAGGTCATTAATCGCGGTGCCTATTTGATCCCTCGCCTTGACCGGGATCAGTTGAAGCAGGCAATCGAGGGCCCCATCAGCGTGGGTGGCGCTACCATTGCCCCACGCCTTACTCAGCGCCTGCTCAATGACGTGGGAGGCTCGCCGGATGAACTTCCTGTCCTCCAGCACGCGCTCATGCGCAGCTGGGATGAATGGAAGGCTAACAAATCCGAAGGTAACCCCATCGATCTTTATCATTACGAGAAAATTGGCGGAATGAGAGAAGCCCTCGCCCGTCACGCCGATGAAGTCTATCATCAATTTGATGAGACCGATCAACGGGTGGCCCGGCGCCTATTCAAAGCTCTCACCCAGAAGACCTCTGACAATCGAGGTATCCGCCGCCCGATGTCATTGGAGCGCTTAGTGGGAATCATCTCATCTCCTGAAGACGCTGTTATCCGCGTCATTGATGCCTTTCGGACACCTGGCGTATCCTTTCTCATGCCATCGCCGCACCACCGAATGCGCCATGACACGATCGTTGACATCTCCCATGAAAGCCTCATGCGGGTGTGGAAACGCCTAGAATCATGGGTGGATGAGGAAGTGCAATCTGCCCGGATTTACCAGCGTCTCTCTGAGACAGCGACACTTTGGGAGCAGAAACAAGCCGACCTCTATCATGATCCCGATCTGCACATTGCCAGAGCTTGGAATGAGGAATCGAATCCCAACGCCCTCTGGGCCGAGCAGTATGGTGGCGGATTCAAACGCGCGATTCGTTTCCTATCAGAAAGCCAGCGAAAAAAAGAGGAAGAAGAGCGCAGTGCTGAACGTGTTCGCCAAGAACAGCTAGCTGCCGCCAATGCCCTGGCCGCTGAACGCTCACTGTCAGCCCGGAGATCACGTCGGTTCTCACTTCTCCTCGCTCTCTTTAGCGTGGCCTGTGTCGTTCTGGCAGCCGCCGCCTACTTCTCTATGCGCTTCGCTGTTCAGCAAACCCACACCGCTCAGGACGCCCTGAAGAGCGCGGAAGAGGCTCGCCAAGCAGTGGCCTTACCCTTCAGTCAATCCAACTATCAATTTGGTCAATCCATGGCTGAGGCTGGTCGTTACGGAGAAAGTCTTGCCTATCTTACCAGAGCACTCAAACACGAGCGCGGGCTTACCGCAGCTGGTGATCGCATTTATAACATTTTAACAGAAGTGAGTTTGCCGGTCCCCCACTTCTCCCATCAAGATTCTCGCGACCTCGATGCGATCGCGTTCACGCCAGATAGCAAAGAAATCGTCACCGCATCCCAGGACGACCAAGGACGCCTCTGGGACATCGCTTCCAATGAACAACGAGGTGCCTGGAAGCATAAAAGCAATGTCCTCTGCGCCGCTGTAAGCCATGATGGCAAGCTTATCGCTACAGGTAGCCGGGATGGCATCGTGCAATTGATAGACAGAGCGACTGGGAATCCCACAGGTGCCCGCACTTCGCACAACGATGCCGTGAATGCAGTGCGTTTCAGTTCAGATGACAACATGCTTCTAACATGCTCTGATGATCATTCCGTGAATCTGTGGGACATTGGATTACGGCGCCTACTTCAGCGGGGAGTTCATCATGGAGCGGTGAATGACGCTCAGTTCGGCCCTGATCAGCAGACCTACGTCAGTGTATCTGATGATCATACGGCTAAGCTCTGGGACATCGAATCAGGCGAAGAACGCCTCCAGGTCACCCATGAGGACGATGTCACCCAAGTCGATTACCATCCCACTGGCGGGTATTTCGTCACCGCATCTAAGGATAAGACAGCCAAACTCTGGGAAACAATTGAAGGTGAGTGCCTCGCGACCTTCAGTCACGAAAGTGACGTCGTCGAAGCCCTGTTTAGTCCGAACGGCAGTAGTATTGCCACCTGTAGCAATGACCGCACGGTGCGCCTATGGAACACGGTCATGGGCGAAGAACTCTATCGCTGGTCTCACCAACAAGCTGTCGATGACATCGACTTTAGTGCTGACGGCCGTCTCCTAGCCAGCGCCTCCGACGATAAAACAGTTCGAATCTGGGATACCGAAACCGGTGTAGAGTCTCCGCTCAGCCCTCTATTGCATCGGTTAGACGTAGACGCCGCGAAATTCAGCCCCGATGGCGAATGGCTCGCGACTGTGGCAAACAACGAAGTGCGCGTGTGGAGATTCGAGAATTTCCGCGAGCCACCGCAGCTCTTCGAGCTCGCCGGGATCACTACGGGCTGCTTGAGCCCGACCGGCCAATGGATTGCTGCCGGTGCTACGGATGGACGGATCAAGCAATGGAACGCGGAAACCGGAGCGCCAAGGTCGCCCGATCTAAAACACGATTCGGCAGTGACCCAGGTTATCTACAGCCCCGACGGCGAATGGCTCATCACTGGAGATGTGTCCGGCCAGGTGCGCGTCTGGGAAGCCGCGACCGGGCGAGCAGTCGTCCACATGCTAGAGCACGAACACGCCATCACCTCACTTGTCATGCCAACCAACGATTTCTTGGTCGTTGCCAATAGCGATCAATTGCAAAGTTGGAAACTGCCCTCCGGTGATGTTGGGCCCGCACTTTCACTCTCCTCATCAGCACGCACACTAGCAGTCTCTCCAGATGGCGACTATCTTGCCGTCGGCTGCGAAGGAGCTACTAGCCTAATTCTCGAAGCACATTCGATGGCCCAAACTCATACCCTAACCCACGGCGGTTCCGTGAACGCACTCGACTTCTCTCGTCTCGACCTTCTCGCCACAGCCTCTGATGATCGATCGGCACGCCTGTGGGATGTGGAGACGGGAGAACAACTCTCACGCTCAATGGGGCATGCCGGAGAGGTTCTCTGCGTGCGCTTCTCGCCTTCAGGCAACCAGCTTGTCACGGGCGGATTTGATCAACGTGCCATCTTGTGGTCGACAGATACAGCCAGTATGTCAGGACGAGCTCTGAATCATCGAGGTGCCGTATCCGCTGCCGAATTCTCGCCTGACGGACTTCGCCTCGCCACTGCTTCTAGCGATCATACAGCCCGTATATGGGATGTTGCCACAACGCTTCCTCTGACACAACCGTTGGTCCATGAAGCCGAGATCACCGAGATTACCTTTACCCCTAGCGGCCAACAACTCTTCACAGTAGCGGCAGGTGACGCCGCTCGACTCTGGAAAGCGAGCTTAGGCGCAGAAGGTCAGCAAGCTCCTGACATCTTCCTTGAAGTAGCCCAAGCGATTGGCGGTCTCACCTTGACTGCCAGCAATCAGCTCGTTCCAATCGCCCCATCCCAGCGACGAAAGATCCTCTGGCATGCCGAGCATGAAACGAGACATATCTCCTATCAAGAAGACAACGCTTATCTGAGTTTCATTCGCCGATTCTTAGAGAAACACGGTCCAAAACTGCGTCCGAAAGGTCTCCCACAAGGAGGTCGCCCCGAGCGTCGTCGGCCAGGCCGACAATTTCCACAGTAATCTATGACCGCAGACGACGCCATGAGATCACGGCTTGGCTGACCGTTTTAGAAAGCGCAGAACTTTCCACGCCCTGATACACTGACGCTTTCTAACCTTGCCGCTAAAAGTACGTTGTCACGCTTCGGCTAGCTCGACCTTAGCCGAAAAGGGTTCGGGGCATGCCTGCGTGGTGATAGCGAGAGAATTCGCGCAATGAAAACCCTTCGCAGTGCATTTTTAGCCCTGTTCGATCATTTCAGGCTCGCGAAGCCCAAACTTCTTGATCGAAAGGCGCATTTCTCCGTCGTTTCGAGGTGGCATGGAAGGGATCGATCCCTCTTAGGCAGCCTTCTTCTTCCTCCGCTTCAGCGACTCGTCGCGTTCTGCCCGAGCTTTCTCCGCCCGGAGCCACACTAGTTTCCGTAGATTGAAGGCTACCGCTTTCGTTAATTGCTCATGTCTTACGTTTTGATGTCCTCGTCTCATCACTTCCTCGTAACCATGGTTGAACTTTAACGTGAAGATTCGCGACTCTGCTGCACTCCGCTCAGCGCGCGCTTTCTTATATTCAGCACTATCATAAATCTCTTCTCCGATCACTTTCCGCCCCTTCGATCCCGCGAAACTGAACACTTCCACTTGGCCCTCGTGTCTTTCCATGTAGGCCTTCCGCACTCCTCCATTCGTATACCCATCATCGAAACTCACTCCTTTAGGAACCACCCCGGTGTTTCGCTCGTTCTCTTCGAGCAGATTCTGTAACTGGCCCGAATCGGCGGCGTTGCCCTGCGGCAAACAAGGCGCCGTGATCAGTCCCTTCTTGCTGAAGGCCAATTGCGGACGATACCCTCGCACACAATCCCTGCCGCCTTTCTTGATGATCGCCTCTCTATGACGCGCGGTGACCTTGTATGGAAACACTTTGGCACCTGGATACGGACGATTCGCCCCGATGTCCTGCCCTCCGAGATGGTGGTGTCCGAAGCGTTGAAGAATACGCTGTCTGAATTTTTGCATCGTAGCCTCATCGCGGCTTCATTCCGAAAATTCA